>DASSII010000100.1:0-77214 GCA_035692005.1 Candidatus Limnocylindrales bacterium
GTCTCGGCGCTTCCCGCGGTCAACTCGTTGGCGTGGCGAACGAGTGGCAATCGCAGCAGCCGTGGGTCCGCCAACAATCGTGCCACGACCTCCGCATCCGTCATCGACAGGTAGCCGAGGCCCGCCTCGCGGTAGGCGGCGGACGTCTCGTCGAGCAGTGTCCGGACGCCCAGGCGGTCGCTGAACCTCCGCAGCTCGGTCGGGGCGATCGGGCGCTTGCGAAGATCCGCGTAGTGGACCACCACGCGCCGCTCGCGAAAGAACCGCAGGGCAGCGCGTGTCGGCGGGGAATCGTCACGCCCGAAGACCTGGATGTCGGGCATCTTCCGGGTCGGCGTCTTGCCGAGTGGGGCTGGCACGGGCCAAGCCTAGCGTCTCGACCGGGTACCATCGGCCCACACGAAGGAGGTGCCGCGTGACGGTCTGGTTCACGGTCCAGCTCGCCGATCGACCGGGTTCGCTCGCGCAGGTCGCGACGGCTCTGGCCGAGCGCTCGGTGAACATCACCGGCATCGTCGGCGTCGCCGAGGACACCGATGGAGCGCTGATGCTCACGACGTCCGATCCGGCGGCGACGCGCGAGGCGTTCGGGACGCTCGGACTGGCCTTCGAGGAGCACGACCCGACCGGCGGTCTCCAGCCCGAGACGATGACCGTCGGCGATCTGCGACCCGGGGCGGCCGGGCGCGGATCGCTCGGCTGATCCGGCGCCCCGCGCCCGTGCCCCGACGACCCTCCGAGACGGCCGCCATCCGGTTCGACATCGTCGACCGGCCGACGACCATCGCCGCCATCACCGATACGACCGATCGTCTGGGCGGCCGCATCCGGACGCTGGCCACCGTCCGCCCGATCGCGGGCGATCCGCCGCTGATCGAGGTCGAGCTCGAGGTCGAGGGCGTGACCGAGGATGCCCTGGCGGATGCGCTCGACGCGCTCGATGACGTCCGCGACGTCCACCGCACGCGAGCCCTCGGGTCCGTGTTCGGCAAGCGGATCATCGTCGTGGGCGGTGGCGCGCAGGTCGCACAGGTCGCGCTCGGGGCGGTCAGTGAGGCCGATCGTCACAACCTTCGTGGCGAGCGGATCAGCGTCGACACCATCCCGCTGGTCGGCGAAGCCGACATCGCCGCCGCCGTTCGCGCGGTGGCCGACCTGCCGCGCGCTCGACTGCTCGTGCTGGCCGGCTCGATCATGGGTGGCGACATCAGCGTCGCGGCCGACGAGCTGCGGGCGGTCGGCATCCCGATCATCGCGCTCAACATGGTCGGCTCGATCACCGACCACGTCGACCTCGTCGTCAGCGACCCGGTCCAGGCCGGGACGATGGCGGTCATGGCCGTGGCCGACACCGCCACCTTCGACCTGGGCCGCCAGCGCGGTCGCCGGTACTGAGGCGCGCCCCGGGACCCGGCGACCCTACCGACCGACCGCGATCTCTTGCGGCAACCAGAACCAGCGCAGGTCCTCGAAATCCTGATCCACGACCAGGGCCGGCGTCGGCGGGGGCGTTCCGAGCACCCGGCCAGGATCGGCCAGCAGGCGCGCCCCATCGGCAAGGTGATCGGCCAGGCGCGACTCCGGCTCGCGATGCCGGTGCGCCGCGTAGCGCATGCCGTCGATCCCGTAGTCGATGTCGTCGAGCGATAGCGGGGGTTCGGGCGCCCCGCCGACATAGCTCCACAGGCCGGTCAGCTGATCGAACCGATACCACGGCGTCAGACGCCAGCCGTCACGCGCCACCAGCGCGACCGCGCGGACGATGAAGTCGAAGACGGCCTCGCTGATGAAGTAGTTGAAGTTCACCCGGACCCAACCGGGCTTGATGCCCTCGCAGCCGCGGCTGATCTCCCGCTCGAACGCGTGCGAGGTCTCGATGTCGATGCCGAGCAGCCGGTGGCCGTACGGTCCGGCGCACGAACAGCCGCCGCGCGACTGGATGCCGAACACGTCGTTGAGCAGCGCCACGACGAGGTTGTGGTGCAGGTAGCGACCGTCGTGGCGAACGGTGAACGACACGATCGACAGCCGCGGCAAGGCGGGGTTGCCGAGGATCTGGATGTCCGGTTCCGCGCTCCACGTGCCGATGGCCCGGTCGATCAGGGCCTCCTCGCGCTCGCGGATGGCGTCGCACCCGACGCGCATCTTGAGCTGGAAGGCGAGCCCGGCACGGATCGATTCGACGATGGCCGGCGTCCCGCCCTCCTCGCGATGCTCGGGGTCGGCGAGGTAGACGTGTTCGAGCGGATTGACGTAGGCGACCGTGCCGCCGCCTGGCGCGCTCGGCACCCGGTTGCGGAACAGCTCGCGGCGCCCCACCAGCACGCCCGGCGTGCCGGGCCCGCCGATGAACTTGTGCGGCGACAGCACGATCGCGTCCTTGTAGTCGAGTGCCGCATCGGCCGGATCGTCGCCGGCTCGGTGCGGCTCCATCTCGATCTCGACGTACGGGCCGGCGGCCGCGAAATCCCAGAACGACAGGGCACCGTGGCGGTGGAGCAGGACCGAGATCGCCCGAGTGTCGGACAGGATGCCGGTCACGTTCGACGCCGCCGAGAAGGAGCCGATCTTGAGCGCCCGGTCCGCGTGCTCCTCGAGGGCGCGCTCGAGGCGGACGAGGTCGATCCGTCCGTCGGGATCCTCGCCGATCGTCACGACATCGGCGATCGACTCGCGCCACGGCAGCTCGTTACTGTGGTGCTCGTACGGCCCGATGAACACGACTGGGCGCTCCGCCAGCGGGATGTGGGCGCGCAGGCCGTAGCGATCGTCGAGGTCGGCCGGGATCCGGATGTTGAGGATGTCGACGAGCTTGTTGATGGCCGCAGTCATGCCCGAGCCGCAGAACACGACCGCGTGCGCGTCGGTCCCGCCGACCGCGTCACGGATGATCCGCCGCGCCTCCTCGCGGAAGCGGGTCGTCTGCAGGCCCGTGCCCGACGACTCCGTGTGGGTGTTGGCGTAGAGCGGCAAGACCGCGTCGCGGATGTAGTCCTCGACGAACGACAGCGCGCGGCCCGAGGCGGTGTAGTCCGCGTAGGTGACGCGCCGGACGCCGAACGGGCCGGCTACGGCCTCGTCGTCCCCGATGACGGAGGCCCGGATCAGCTCGATGAGCGCGGCGGCGTCGGTCACGGTCGCATCGTAGTCGCTTCTCGTCCGTGTGAACCGCTACGCTCCGTCCATGCGCATCGCGACCTGGAACGTGAACTCGCTCAAGGCCCGCCAGGAGGCCGTGGAGAACTGGCTTCGTCGGGCGGCCCCGGACATCCTGCTGCTGCAGGAGACCAAGCTCGGTGATGGCGACGCCCCGCTGATGGCCTTCGGGATGGCCGGCTATCAGCTTGTCCACCATGGCGAGGGCCGCTGGAACGGGGTGGCTATCGCCGCCCGCGACGGCCTCGCGGTCGATGACGTCGTGACCAATTTCGGTGACGGACCGGTGCGCGACTCGGGTGCCGGCGCAAGCGTGGGCGAGGACGACTTCGACCCGTTCGACGAGGCGCGCATGATCGGCGCGACCGTCGATGGGCTGCGGGTCGCGAGCGTGTACGCCCCCAACGGCCGTGTCGTCGGCTCGCCGTTCTATGCCGGCAAGCTGGCCTGGTTCGAGCGACTCGGTCGCTGGATCGACGACGAGGCGGCCGCCGGTCGCGTCGGGTCGCTGGTGCTCGGGGGCGACTTCAACGTCGCCCCGGCCGACATCGACGTGTGGGATCCCGCCGCCGCGCACGGCGGCACCCACGTCAGCGATCCCGAGCGGGCGGCAGTCCGGGCGCTGCTCGAGCGCGGCCTGGTCGACGCCTACCGGTTGCGCCACGACGAGCCGGGGCGCTACAGCTGGTGGGACTACCGGGCCGGCATGTTCCACAAGAACTTCGGGATGCGGATCGACCTCCTGCTGGTGGGCGAGGCCGTGGCGGCGCGGATCGTCGATGCCGAGATCGACCGCCAGGCGCGCAAGGGTCCGCCGATCCCGTCCGACCACGCTCCGCTCGCCATCGACCTCGACGAGCCAGGCCATCCGATCGATCCGGACTGGGCCGGGGCCCTCGCCCGGATCGCCAGGCGGACACGCTAGCGGCCATCGGGCGACCCCGGCCCAACGATGGCAGCGGCGTCCCGGCGGGCGGGACGCGGTGCGCCGCGTCGCACAGGCCGACCGTAGGCTCGCGGCTCGATGATGGTCTCCAGCGACATCGGGCCCGCCGAGATCCGCCTCATCGACCTGGAGAAACGCTTCGGCGACGTCCGGGCGGTCGATGCCGTGTCGCTCGACGTGCGACCGGGCGAGTTCTTCTCCCTGCTCGGCCCGTCGGGCTGCGGCAAGACCACCACCCTGCGGATGATCGGCGGCTTCGAGATGCCGACCGGCGGGCGGATCCTGCTGCGCGACCGCGACATCACCCGAGATCCGCCTGACAAGCGCCCGCTCAACATGGTGTTCCAGCACTACGCGCTGTTCCCGCACCTCGACGTGGCCGGCAACATCGGCTTCGGCCTTCGCCGCCGCAAGGTCGCCCGCGCGGAGATCGACCGGCGCGTCGGGGAAGTGCTCGAGCTCGTCCACCTGGAGGGGTTCGGCCGGCGCCGTCCCAACCAGCTGTCGGGCGGGCAGCAGCAGCGGGTCGCGCTGGCCCGGGCGCTGGTCAACCGTCCGACGGTGCTGCTCCTCGACGAGCCGCTCGGCGCGCTCGATCTCAAGCTGCGCCGTCAGCTCCAGCTCGAGCTCAAGCGCATCCAGACCGAGGTCGGCATCACCTTCGTGTACGTCACCCACGACCAGGAGGAGGCGCTCACGATGAGCGACCGGATCGCCGTCATGCACGCCGGGCGGGTCGAGCAGCTGGGCACGCCGGAGGAACTCTACGAGCGTCCGACGACGCGCTTCGTCGCCGACTTCATCGGCTCGACCAACCTGCTGCGCGGCGTGGTCGAGGCCGACGGTTCGGTGCGTCTGAGCTCGGGGGAACGGACCACCCGCATCGCGCACGACGGGCTGCCGACCGGCGCGCCGATCGAGGTCAGCGTCCGTCCCGAGGCAGTGTCGTTCGTCGCTCCGGACGCACCCGGGGCGCTCCGTGGCCAGGTCGAGCTGGCGGCCTACCTCGGGACGACGATGAGCTACCAGGTCCGTACGACGGGCGGCCTGATCCTGGCGGTGCTGACGTCGAAGGCCGTGTCCCGTCGCGCGGTCGGCAGCGAGGTGGCCGTGACGTGGTCGCCGTCCGAGGCACTCGTCCTCGGCGGCGGTCTTCCCGGGGGCGAGTCCAGTGAGGAGGACAGGGCATGACCGAGCGATACGACGGTTCCACGATCGACCTCGAACGCGAGCTGGTGCGCTACCTGCTGCGCGAGCGGCTGACGCGGCGGGACCTGCTCGAACGGATCGGGCGCCTGGGTGCGGCGGCCGCGCTCGCCCCGGTCATCGCGGCGTGCACGACGGGCGGCGCCTCGAGTGCACCGTCCGCCTCGGCGGCGGGACCGGCATCGGCCGCCCCATCGACCGGCCCGACGGCAACCCCGGAGCCGACCCCGGTGCCCTCCCCCGAGAGCGAGCTGTTCGTCTACAACTGGACCGACTACATCGGCGACACCACCATCCCCTCGTTCGAAGCGAAGTACGGCATCAAGGTCACCTACGACTTCTTCTCCAACACCGATGAGGCGTACGCGAAACTGGGCAGCGACGGTGGCGGCTACGACCTGTCGTTCCCGATCTCGGTCGACATCCCTGCCTTCGTGAAGAAGGATGCGCTGCTGCCGCTCGACAAGTCGCTCCTGCCGAACATCGTCAATCTCGGCAAGGAGTGGTCAGATCCGGGCTACGACCCGGGCAACACCCATTCCGTGCCGTACATGTGGTGGACGACCGGCGTGGCCTATGACTCGACCCGGATCAAGGACACGCCGACGAGCAGCAAGGCATTGTGGGACGCGCGCTGGGCGAAGCACATCGCGATGCTCGATGACGTCCAGGAGACGTTCGCGACCGCGCTCATCCAGCTCGGCTACAGCGCGAACACGACCGACACCAGCGAGATGGACCAGGCGCTCGCCCTGCTCGAGCAGCAGAAGCCGCTCGTCCGCCTGTACAGCACCGACACGATCACGACGATGAGCTCGGGCGACGTGTGGATCGGCCAGATCTGGGGAGCCGACCTGTACCAGATCAACCAGGAGAACGAGAACGTCGTCTACTACATCCCCGAGGAGGGTGGCGTCCGCGGCTCCGACACGATGGCCATCTTCGCCGGCGCCAAGCACCCGATCGCGGCGCACCTGTTCATCAACCACATGCTCGATGCGCAGGTGTCGGCCGCGAACACCAACTTCATCGGCTACATGGGTCCCAACGCCGCGGCCAAGGAGTTCATCAGCCCCGACATCCTGGCCGACCCGTCGGTCAACCCCGATCAGGCCCTCGTCGACAAGCTCGAGGAGCTGCTCGACCTCGGTCAGGACGTGCGTGACGAGTACCTGAAGCGCTGGCAGATCCTGCGCGGTGGCTGAGGCCACGGACGCGGGTCAACGGCGGGCGACCGGCGACGCGGTGCGTGCCGGGTCCGAGGGTTCCGTCCGGTCGCTCGGCGACCGGCTCGCCGCCGCCGTCCTGCTCGTCCCGGGGATCGCCTGGCTGATCGCCTTCTTCGTCGTCCCGCTGGCGATGATCTTCCTGGTCAGCCTGGGCTCGCGTGACGCGCTCGACCGGATCGTCCTGGACCAGCTCAGCCTCGACAACTACGCCCGGGCGTTCGATCCGGGCTTCCTCCCGACGTTCTTCAACTCGCTCCGCTACGCCGCGGCCACGACCGTCCTGTCGCTCGCCATCGGCTACCCCATCGCGTACTGGATCAGTCGCTACGGCGGTCGCCACAAGGCGCTGCTGCTGATCCTGGTGATGCTCCCGTTCTGGACCAGCTATCTCATCCGGACCTACGCCTGGATGATCATCCTGCGCGACAACGGGGTGGCGAACTCGATCCTCCAGGCGGTCGGGCTGATGCACGAACCGATCATCCTGCTCAACACCGACTTCTCGGTGATCCTGGGCATGACCTACGGCTTCCTGCCGTTCGCCATCCTGCCGCTGTACGTGTCGATCGACCGGCTCGATCCGGCCCTCATCGCCGCCGCACGCGACCTGTACGCCAACGGGCGGGAGGCGTTCCTGCGGGTCACCCTGCCGCTGACCGTGCCGGGCATCGTGGCCGCCACGATCCTCACCTTCATCCCGGCCATCGGCGACTTCGTGACGCCGGATCTGCTCGGCGGCGCCCAGACCACGACCATCGCCAAGGTCGTCCAGGAGCTGTTCCTCGAGGGCCGCGACTGGCCCTACGGCGCGGCGCTCGGGTTCGTGCTGATGGTCGTGACGTTGGGCGGGACGATCGTCGCGCTGCGGCCCCTGCGCGCCGAGGTCGTCGGCACATGAGGGCCCGGCGATGAGCGGCCGCAATCGCTGGCTGTCCGCCTATGCCGTGATCGGGTACGTGTTCCTGTTCGCGCCGATCGTCGTCCTGATCATCTTCTCGTTCAACGACTCGCGCCGGAACTTCCAGTGGCGCGGGTTCACGCTCGATTGGTACCCGACGCTGCTGGCCAACGACCAGCTGCTCGACGCGCTGTTCGTGACCCTGCGCGTGGCCGCGGTCGCGGTCGTCGTTTCGACGCTGCTGGGCACGCTGTTCGGGCTGGCCCTGGCACGGCTCCGGTTCCGCGGGCGGGCGGCGACCGAGACGCTGCTCCTGGTGCCGATGGTCACGCCGGAGATCGTGATGGGCCTGAGCCTGCTGGTGTTCTTCTACCAGCTGTTCGGGTCGCGTGGCTCGTTCACCCAACTGGCGCTGGCTCACATCACCTTCTGCATCAGCTACGTGGCCATCGTCGTGCGGGCGCGGGCGGCCGGCATGGATCCACGTCTCGAGGAGGCCGCGCGTGACCTTGGCGCCTCGGCCTTCGGTGCGTTCCGCTACGTGACGCTCCCGCTCGTGGCGCCGGCCGTGCTGTCGGGGGCGTTGCTGGCCTTCGCGCTGTCGTTCGACGACTACGTGGTGACGACGTTCAATGCCGGGGTCGGGTCGTCGACCCTGCCGCTCTACATCTACGGCAAGGTCAAGTTCGGGGTCACGCCCGAGATCAACGCCATCTCGACGCTCATCGTGGCCGTCACGGCCGTGGTCGTGCTGGCGGCCTGGCGAGTCAGCCAGCGGCGGGCCGAGGCGACCGCCACGGATGCGGGTCGCTAGCGGTTCGTGGCCGCCCTGGAGCGAGCGCCCGTCCGGCTGACGCCAGCGTTCGTCTCGGTCGTCGCGGCCGTCGCCCCGCCGTTCGCGTCGGGTTTGGGCGGCGGCAGGTCGTACCGCTCGCGGACGACCCGCTTCGACCACACCGCGTCGCCGACGTAGCGATCGGCGACCATCTGGTCGAAGGCGTGGACCGACGCCTCGACGTTCGAATAGCGTCCGGCGACGAACGACGACGAACGGGTCCCGCGCTGCTGCAACTCGCAGACGTGCCAGTCCTGGGTGTTGGTCAGGTCCCAGAAGGCGATCTCGTCGGACGGATCGAACCCTGGGGCGGCGATCGTCTCCGCCTCGAACAGCCAGTCGCACACGACGGTCGTGCGATCCGGCCCGCTGGGCACCAGGCGGTGGACGAGCAGGTAATCCGGGTGGATCGACAGGAAGGTCGTCGGCCACACGAGGTAGTAGTAGACACAGCGTTCGTCGCGAGGCGTGATCCCGCGCATCGGCGGCCGGCCGTCGCGCGAGCCGTGGCCGCCGTCGAGGGCCATCGTCTCGGCGCCGTCGGCCAGCTCCATCCAGCCGCCCTGCCAGGCACCATCGGGGTCGAAGTCACCGCCGAGGTCATACGGGGTGAGCTTGTTGAGCTGCGGGTGGACGCCCGGGCAGTGGTAGCACTCGCTGTAGTTCTCGGCGATGAACTTCCAGTTCGCCGCCACCTCGTATTCGATGCGCTTGGCGCGCCGCAGCGTCGTGAAGTCGAACCTGGTCCACTGCTCGACCAGGTCGCCGAGCTGGTCGCGCAGCGACGTGGCGCCGGGGTCAAGGTTCAGGAAGATGAACCCCTGCCAGGTGTCGAGGCGGACCGCCGCGAGGCCGTAGTCGGCGAACGCGAAGTCGTCCAGATCGTCGGTGTGCTTGGCCCGGACGAGCGCGCCGTCGAGGTCGTAGATCCAGGCGTGGTAGGGGCACTGGAAGCGGACGACCTTGCCGCATGGCTCCTCGGCGACGGCCGTGCCGCGATGGCGGCACACGTTGTGGAACCCGCGCAGCTGGCCATCCCGACCGCGCACGACGATGAGTGGATCGCCGTCGACATCGACCAGCAGATAGCTGCCGGGATCCGCGACATCCTCCTCGCGCGCGACCATGACCCAGTCGCGCCGAACGATGTTGGCACGCTCCCAGTCGAAGATGGCCGAGTCGTGGTACGCCCGCTTGGGCAGCAGCGACGCGGCGCGATACTCGCGGCGGATCGAGGCAAGCTCGTCGGGCGTGATCGGCGACGGTCCGTGGGTCATGACTTGGGCACGTCCTTGCGCGGATCGAGGAACGGGATGGACGCGGTCGTGGCCGGCCAGATCCCGCCATCGGGAGCGACGATGTCGAGGGCCACCCCCGGGTCGGCCAGGCCGATCGGCACCCAGACGTAGCCGATGTTCTTGTCGAGCCTCGGCGACCAGATGAGATCGGTCACCGTGCCGACGGGCTGGCCATCATGCACGGCGTCGCACGCGCGCGACAGCTCGAACGGGAGGGCGTCGCCGGCGACCTCGATCCCGACGAGCTTGCGGTCGACCCCGGTCCGGCGGATCTCCTCGAGGGCGGCCTTGCCGATGTAGTCGGCGTCCTGGACCTCGACCAGCCGCTCCAGACCCATGACGTGGAACGGGGTGTCCCTGATGGTGATATCGGAGCCGTAGTTGAAGATGCCCGCCTCGATGCGCCGGGCTTCGCAGGGTGCGATCGGACGGATGCCGTGCGGAGCCCCGGCCGCCATGATCCGGTCCCACAGCTCGGCGCCACGCGACGGGTCGCGCAGGTAGATCTCGTAGCCGACCTCGCCGGTCCAGCCCGTCCGGCTGATGACGACGGGGATGCCGTCGAGCTCGGTCTGGAGCGTCCAGTAGTACTTGATGTCGAGGATCTCCTCGCCGAACAGCGCGACGAGGGTGTCCTTCGACTTGGGCCCCTGGACCTGGACCGGGTAGACCTCCGGCTCGCGCACCGTGACGTCCATCCCGCTGTGCACGGCCACGCCACGAGCCCACAGGCCGGCGTCGCTATCGGCCAGCGCCAGCCACCAGCGATCGGCCTCGATCCGGAGCAGCACCGGGTCGTTCACGATGCCGCCGTCCTCGGCGGTGATGAGCACGTACTTGCCCTGACCGACGGCGCATCTCGTCAGGTCCCGGCAGGTCAGCGTGTTGACGAACGCGGAGGCGTCAGGACCGGTGATCTCGACGATGCGCTCGACCGACACGTCCCACAGGGTCACGTCGTTGAGCAGCGCCCAGTACTCCTCGACCGGATCGGCGTAGTAACCCGGCAGGTACATGTGGTTGTAGATGTCGTACGCGCTGCAGCCGGCCTCCCGCGTCTTGTCGAAGAACGGCGAGCGTCGGTACCACGGGCCGAAATAGAGCGTCGAGGACTCGCTCGTGGCGGGACTCGCGAGCGGGGTGGCCATGGTCGGGTGCCTCCTCGACGGATGATGCGTCCGGCCGATCGTGCCCGATGGGGATCCTATTGCCCCTCATGTCCCATCGTGCGGACCGGCAGATCGGCGGACGCAGCCGCGTCGCGTGACGCGCCCGGACAGGACGATGCCCGGCCTGCGGAGTGCGCAGGTCGGGCATCTCTGGCCGATCTCCCCCCGGAATAAGGCCATGGCCAACAGTACCGGTCAGGTCCCGGTCGCGCAAGTACCTGACGCACGAATCGGTGCCGGGCAGCACCGTGCCGGGCTACTCGAGCGTGACCCGTTCGTGCCAGTGTGGAACGTGCGTCGCGAGCCCGAGCGCGCGGACCTTGGGTTCGAGCGCGACCTGCGCCTCGGGGTCGCCGTGGACCAGGAACACGCGTCGGGGATAGCCGGCATCGCCGGGCCGTCGGCCAGCCACGAATCGCCCGAGCCAGTCGAGCAGCTCGCTCTCGTCGGCATGGGCCGAAAAGCCACTGATCGAGCGCACCTGGCACTTCACCTCGCGCGGCTGGCCGTCGATGCGGACCTCGCGGGCACCGGCCTGCAGGTGGGCGCCGAGCGTGCCCTCACCCTGGTAGCCGACGAACAGGATGGTGGCCGCCGGATCGTCGATCAGGTGGCGCAGGTGGCCGACGACCCGCCCGCCGGTGAGCATGCCGTTCGAGGCGACGATCATGTACGGACGGGCCGCGCGCTCGATGGCCTGCGACGCCTTGATGTCGTTGGTGACGATCTGGCCCGGGTAATCGAGCGGGGTCTCGCCGTCGCGCAGGAGCCGGGCGGTCTCGGCGTCGTAGTAGTCCGGATGATGGCGGTAGACATCCGATGCCTTCGACGCCATCGGCGAGTCGAGGTACAGCGGCAGCTGCGGGATCTCGCCACGTTCGATGAGTCGATCGAGCTCCCACACGATCTCCTGGGTGCGCCCGATGGCAAAGGACGGCACGAGCAGGACGCCATCCGCCTCGGCCACCAGCCGGACCGTCTCGGCCAGCAGGCGCACCGCCTCGTCCTGCGGCTCGTGTTCGCGGCCGCCGTACGTCGACTCGACAAGGATGTAGTCCGCGGCCGTGAGATAGGTCGGGTCGCGAAGGATCGGCGTGCCCGGTCGACCGAGGTCGCCGGAGCACACGATCACGGTCTCGTCGCCGCCATCGCGCTCCACGACGCGCAGCCGGATGATGGCCGAGCCGAGGATGTGGCCCGCGTCGAGGAAGGCCGCCCGGACGCCCGGCGCGACCTCGATCTCCTCGTCGTAGCCATGTGCCTGGAACGAGGCGAGGCTCCGTTCGGCGTCCTTGACCGTGTACAGCGGCACGTCGAGATCGATGTCGACCGCCGCCGGCTGTGCCCGCAGATCGGCCTCGGGATCCCGCGGCCACGTCGCGGCCGGCTCGGGCTCGATCGTCGTCGGAACATGCTCGCCGCCATCGGTCTCGAGGGCGATCGCCCGTGCCGCGCCACCGGCCGCGGTCTCGACGGCGACCTCCTCGGACGCGCC
Source organism: Candidatus Limnocylindrales bacterium (assembly GCA_035692005.1). GTDB lineage: Bacteria > Chloroflexota > Limnocylindria > Limnocylindrales > CSP1-4 > SPCO01. Next base: position 12,233 of record DASSII010000100.1, read on the forward strand.
GGCAGTCGCCAGGTCGACGGCGGCCTGGTAGACCTCCGCTTCCTGTCGATCGTCGGCCTCGACCTTGTCGGGATGTCGCTTCTCCCAGCGTGCCTCGCGCTTGGCGAACTCTTCGTGCAGATGGCCCGAGTCGAGCAGGACGAGGGTGGCCAGCTCGATCGTCCCGGCGGTCGCGTGGATCGGGCCGGTGTAGCCGCGCTTGACGAGGAGCGGCAGCAGGCCGCAGTGGTCAAGGTGGGCGTGGGTCAGCAGGACGGCGTCGATCGAACCGGGATCGAACGCGAACGGGATGCGGTTGCGGACCGATTCATTCGGGCTGCCCTGGAACATCCCGCAGTCGACGAGCACCCGCGCGCGCTCGGTCGTGATGAGGAACTGGGAGCCGGTGACGGTCGTGGCGCCGCCGAGGAACTGGATCTGCATACGCGCCATGGTGACAGGCGCGGACGCCGACCGGCGCCGGGCTCACACGGTCAGGACGAGCGCATCGACCGCGATGGCGAGGAACAGCAGCGACAGGTAGCTGATGGAGTAGCGGTACAGGGCGATCGCGCCCGCGGTGGACGCTTCCTCCGACGCGCCGCGCTGCCACAACCGATAGGCCTGCCAGATGAACATGGCGCCTAATGCGACGGCCGCAAAGAGGTAGATCAGGCCCATCCGTGCGACGGGCCAGAGCACGAGCGAGATGGCCACCATCAGCAACGTGTAGAGGGCGATCTGGCGCGTCGTCTCCGGGATGCCCTTGACCACCGGCAGCATCGGCACGCCGGCCGCCGCGTAATCCTTGCGGATGCGCAACGACAACGCCCAGAAGTGGGGCGGCGTCCAGTAGAAGACCAGGGCGAACAGGATGAGCGCGGGGATGCCGACGTCCCCGGTCACGGCCGCCCAACCGATGACCGGCGGCAGCGCCCCAGCGGCACCGCCGATCACGATGTTCTGCGGTGTCGTGCGCTTCAGCAACATGGTGTAGACCACGACGTAGAACCCGATCGCGAGCAGGGTCAGGAAGGCGGCCAGCAGGTTGACCGTCCACGCCATCAGCACGAACGAGGCGATGCCGAGCGCGATGCCGAACACCACGGCCCGTTCGGGCTCGACCTGGTGGGCGGGCAGCGGTCGCCGACGCGTCCGGGTCATGAGCTCGTCGATGTCGCGGTCGATGTAGCAGTTGATGGCGTTCGCGCTGCCCGCCGCGAGCGTGCCACCGATGAGCGTCCAGGCGACGAGCCAGCCCCAGTCGCCCCAGTCGATGCCCGGCACCCAGCGGGTGGCCAGGACCATGGCCGGCACGGTGGTGACCAGCAGCAGCTCGATGATGCGCGGCTTGGTCAGCGCGACGTAGGCGCGGATCGTGTCGATCGGCGACGACGCCCGCCGCGGCGGCTGGGCTGCGGCGTCGGTGTCCCCGCTGCCGCCGGCACCCCGCTGCGCGTCGCGATCGGCGTCCGTCATCGGGCCGGCCGGCGCGGTCACGGACCGGGCGAGGTAGAAGCTCTTCACGGTGAGGGCCACGAGCATGGCGAAGATGACCGCGCCGAGCGCCAGATGCAGGGTCTGGGTCCAGGCCGACAACCGCGTCAGGACCTGCAGCCCGCCGATCACGATCTGGATCGCGAACAACAGCGCGGACGACCACGCCAGACGGACCAGGGTCGGTCGGTCGCGTTGCGTCCGCCAGGCGATGACCGCCACGACGCCGACGATGGCGCCCACGACCGCGGCGACCCAGCGGTGCAGCACGTGGGCCGACGTGACCTCGGTCAGGGCCGGGGTCAGGGTCCCACTCATCAGCGGCCAGTCGGGGAAGATCAGCGCCGAGTCGGTCGCGGTGACATGCGATCCGAACAGCAGCAGGGCGAATGTCGCGACCGTGGCGAACGCGGCCAGGAGCGTGAACCGTTGGCTCGCGCCAGCCGTCCCGAAGCGGGCCGGGAAGCCGGCACGCACGGTCAGGTAGACGAGCAGCGCCACGAGCAGCATCGCGGCGGCCAGGTGGGCAGTGACGGACTCCCCGCTGTTGCCGAGGCGGACGGTCTCGCGGCCGAGCCATGCCTGGAACCCGACCAACCCCACGGCCGCGACGGCCGGCCAGACCAGGGAGCTGCGCTGTCGGTGATCGCGGACCGCCAGGGCTGCGAGGCCAAGGATCTCGAAACCGATGACGACAGCGATCGTGCGGTGGATCCACTCGATCCACGCCTTCGGGTCGTCGAGCGGCGGGAGCAGCTGGCCGTGGCACAGCGGCCAGTCCGGGCAGCCGAGGCCGGAATCGGTGGCGCGCACGACGACGCCGACGGTGACCAGCAGGATCGCGGTCCCAAGGGTCAACGCGGCAAGCTTCTGGAAGCGGCTCAACGGGTCTCCTGTGGCCTCGGCGGGGCGGGGACGGGAACCAGCGATGTGCCACCGGCCGAACAGCGACCGCCATTCTAGCGCGACCGGGTCCCGGCGCCCGTGAGGGCCGGTCGCGGCGGCTTGTGACCGCCTCGGCTACGCTTCGGCCATGACCTCCCGGTTCCGACGCGCGGCCGCCCTGCTGGCCGTCAGCTTCCTCGCGTTCGCCTGTACCACCGGCGGCCCGTCGTCAGCCGTGTCCTCGGGTGCGACGACCGGCTGTCCCGCGACGCCGCCGCCGACGGGCACGCCGACCGGCTGGGACGTCGCCGCCACCCGTCCATCGGTGTTCCCCCAGATCATCAATCCGAGCGGGGCGATCGCCTGTGGCGCCACCCGGCTGATGTTCTCGTTCCTCAACGCCGACAACGTTCCGGTCGCCAAGCCCGACCGATCCGTCGAGGTGGCGCTGTACGACCTTGGGGCGGACCCGGGCACGGCGCGCATCACCGCCCCGGCGACATTCATCTGGGCGATCGAACCGACGACCGGGGTGTACGTCGTCGATGCCGACTTCCCGACCTCCGGCGTATGGGGGGCGGAGTTCCGGACGGCCGTCGGTGACAGCCCGGCCGAGACGATCCGGATGACGTTCGAGGTCCAGCCGACATCCTCGGTGGTGGCCGTCGGCGACAAGGCGCCCGCCTCGAAGACCCCGACGCTGGCCGACGTCGGCGGCGATGTGGCGAAGATCTCGACCGACAGCCACCCGGTCGCCGCGTTCTACGAGACGTCCGTGGCCGACGCCCTCGCCGCGCACGAGCCGTTCGTGCTCGTCTTCGCGACCCCCAAGTTCTGCGTATCCGCCCAGTGCGGACCGACCCTCGATCGGCTCAAGCCCATCGCGGCGAAGCACCCGAACGTGGCCGTCATCAACGTCGAGCCGTACCAGCTCAAGCTGGTCGATGGCACCCTCCAGCCCGTGACGTCCGGCGACCCACCGCAGCTGACGCCGGCCGCCGCGACGAACGAGTGGCGCCTGTCGGCGGAACCGTGGGTCTTCGTCGTCGACAAGGACGGCATCGTCCGCTCGTCGTTCATGCTCATCTTCAGCGACGCGGAGCTCGAGTCGGCGATCGCGGCGGTCGAACCGGCCTCTTGATCGACGCCAGGGCACGGACGACCGTACCCGTGACGTCTCGCGGCCGGCGGGTCGTGCGGCCGCTCGCGGCGCTCGTGGCCGCCTTCGTCACGACCACGGTCGTGGCGACGTGCTCGATGCTGCCTGCCGGCCAGCCCATCGCCGTCGTGAAGAACGCGCTGGCGGGGATGGCCGCCCACGATCTCGCCGGTGCGGCGTCGCTCGTGTGCGTCGAGCGACGTGACCCCAATGACTTCCCGGTCACGCTGTCCGGGATCTTCGAGCCCGTCGGCGCGATGCCGGGGTTCGACATCCCTCGCACGCTGTCCGTGATCGAACTCGATGTCAGCCGCCTCGTCGTCGCCGAGCGGAGCCGAAGCAAGGACGGCACGACGGCCGAGGTCGCCATCACCGGCGTTCTCGTCGAGCGATTCGACCCAGCCAAGGTCGAAGCCCTCTTCCGTGCCTACGCGTCCGAGTTCAGCCAGCCGATCGAGCAGGACCTGCTCGACGCGACACTGGCCAACGTGTCGCGCGGGCCCGTCGAGGTCGAGATCCGGGAGACGGTACCTGTCGTCCAGCAGGACAACGCCTGGCGGATCTGCCCGGCTGGACCAACACCCTGACGCGCGGTCGGCGTGCTGGGTCGACCGCCGTTGGTGCACCAGCGCGTCACCGATCGCTCAGCGCGGCGCGTCCTCGAGCCGGATCGCCAGCCGGTCGTTGCCCTCGAGCCGGTACCAGACCCGGACCGGATCGGCCGTGGCCTGGTGCTCGGCGAGGTGGCCGGGCGGGAACTGGGCACCGTTCGCCAGGGCGCGCAGGTCGAACCGGATCAGCTCACCGCCGGCCTGGCGAAGCGTGAAGCCGCGAACGTCCCCCAGCCCTTCGGCCTCGACGGCGACGATCACGCCGCTGACCGCGACCGTGCCCGGCGGTCCGCCGGCGGACGGCGCAGCGCCTCCGGAGAAGAGCGCTGCGGCCCCGGCCAGCACGATGACCCCGATGAGGGCCAGCCCGAACAGGCGCCGTGTCCGCGGGTCCATCGGTCAGGAGGTCGCGGCGCCTGGTGCGGCTCCGCCGCTGCCCGGCACGTGGATCGGCTCGCCGGCCGCACAGCCCGGACAGCTGTCCGAGCCGGGCTCGTAGGTCGGCAGGTCGAGCTGCCACAGGGCCCGCAGCGGGTACGTCCGGCCGGTCGCGGGCGAGCTCAGCGTCGCCCGACCCCCGCTCCGATCGACCAGCACCGCGCACTCGACGATGTCACCACCCATCGCCTCGACCGCCGGGATCATCGCCAGGAGCGACCCTCCGGTGGTGAGGATGTCGTCGACGAGCAGCAGGCGCTCCCCGGGCGCGATCGTGAAGCCGCGCCGGAACTCGCGGCGTGGCGTGGCAGCGGCCTCACTGACCTCCTCGGCGAAGATGCTCCGGACGCCGAGCTGACGCGCGGTCTCGAAGGCGAGGATGACGCCGCCGGTCGTCGGCCCCGCCACGAGGTCGACGAGGGGATGATGGTCGGGGCCGTCGGCGGCCCGCAGGCGGGCGGCCCAGAACCCGCACAGCTCGCTCGTGGCGGCCGGGTCCGAAAGCACCGCGAACTTCTCCACATAGGCATCGCCGTGGCGCCCGCTCTTGAGCTGGAAGTGGCCCTCGCGGACGGCGCCGGATGCTCGAAACAGCTCCTCCGTGCGGCGCGCGATGACCGCCCTGGCGGCCACATCCAGCGCCGGCCTGATCGTGGTCATGTCGCCCATGCTAGCCGGTCGGCGGCGTGGGTCCCGCCGCCACGCTCAGGGCCGGTATTCGACGCCCTTCGCCGAGGGCAACCCGGCCTTGCGCGGCAGGGCGCTGCCGATCAGCTCGCGGTGGGTCGCGTGACCCTGGCCGGCGCACCACGCAGCGAGCTCATCGACGAGGCGGATGGGCAGCGTCGGGTCGGCGAAGATCGCGGTCCCGACCTGGACCGCCACGGCACCGACGGCCAGGAAGTCGAGGACGTCGGCGAGATCGGTGACGCCACCGATGGCGATGACCGGGATGTCCACCGCCTGCGCCGCCTCGTAGACGACCCGCAGCGCAACGGGCTTGACGGCCGGGCCGCTGAGCCCGCCGTAGACGTTGCCGAGCAGCGGACGGCGGCGGTCCGGGGCGACGGCGATGCCGGACAGCGTGTTGATGGCCGTCAGGGCGTCGGCGCCGGCGTCGGCGATGGCGCGGGCGATCGGCCGGATGTCGGACACGTTGGGCGACAGCTTCACGAGGAGCGGCAGGTCGGTCGCCCGGCGGACCGCGGCCGTGACCTCGGCGGCGGCGGCCGCATCGATCGCGAACTGGAGGCCGCCCTTGCCGACGTTCGGGCACGAGATGTTGAGCTCGATGCCGGCGATGCCGGGGATGCCCTCGAGCCGGCTGACCACGCCGACGTAGTCGCCGACCGATTCGCCGGCCACGTTGACGATGACCGGGACACGCCAGCCGGCCCAGGCCGCGGCGTACTTCTGGACGACCGCGTCGACGCCCGGGTTCTGCAGGCCGATCGAGTTGAGCATCCCGCCGGGCGTCTCGGTCACCCGCGGCGTGGGGTTGCCGACCCGCGGATGGAGCGTCGTCCCCTTGCAGCAGATCGCCCCAAGCCGGTCGACATCGACGACGTCGCCGTACTCGATGCCGTAGCCGAACGTGCCCGATGCGACCAGGATCGGGTTCGGCAGCACGAGCCCGCGCCCCAGGTCGACGGACAGGTCGACGTCGGTCGGGTCGATCGGCGGGGCCGCGCCGTCGTCAACGCCCGCCGCCGGACGCCGTTCTGCGCTCGCCCGGGTCCGGGCCGGCTCGATCGCTGGCCGGCCGCGGTGGACGGTGGGCAGGCGCTTGGCGGCCACGGGACGGCCGCTGGTGATGGCGCGTCGCCTGGCCTTCATGTCCAGCCAGACTCCCAGGCCAGTTCGTCGGCGGCGAACACCGGCCCTTCGCGACAGACCCGTTGCGGGACGCCGCTCGAGCCCATGACCACGCAGCCCAGGCAGGCGCCCACGGCGCAGCCCATGTTCTGCTCCATCGACACCTGGAGGAAGGCCTTGCGTCGGGCGGCCGGGGAGCCGGAAGGGTCGGCCCTGCCGGCGCCCCGCTTGCGACCGAGGGTGGCGACCCCGAGCCGCTGCTGCCGTCCGGCCGCCTGCCGCGCGAGGGCCGCCAGCATGCCGGTCGGGCCGCAGGCGAACGCCTGATCGGCCCACGCCTCGTACGCTGGCACCAGGTCGGTCACCAGACCGTGGTGGCCCAGCGAACCGTCGTCGGTGGCGACCACGTACTCGACCTCGTCAGGCAGCAGGCTCGACGGATACACCTCCCGGGCAGTCGCCGCGCCGAACAGCAGCGTTACCTGGCGACCATCGCGGATCGCCTCGTCGGCGAGCATCCGGACGCCGGCCATCCCAAGGCCGCCCGCGATCAGCAGCAGGTGACGGCTGCGCGGATCGACCTCGAATGGCCGTCCGAGCGGGCCGAGCATGTCGACCGCGTCGCCCGTCCGCAGCCGGGCGAACCACTCGGTCCCGCGGCCGATCACGCGGAAATGGATGGTGACGATGCCGCTCGTGGCATCGGTCGTATTCAGCGAGAACGGACGACGCAGGACGAGTCCCGACAGGTCACCGGCCCGGATGTGGACGAACTGGCCCGCCCGTGACCCGCTCGCCAGGTCGGGCGCGTGATAGGCCTGCAGCCACTGATCGGCCAGGATCTCGCGGCTGTCGACGAGTTCGGCAGCGCCGAGCCGCATCGTCACGCGGTCGGACGGCCCTCCGCGTCCTCCTCCTCGTCATCGTCATCGTCGTCGTCGTCGCCGTCCAGGTCGGTCGTCTCGGCCGCCTCCGATGCTTCGGACCCGGCCTCACTCGCCCCGGCCGAGAAGTCTGGTGCGACGGCCGGAAACGCCTCGGCCAGCGCGTCCGCGAGGTCGCCGAAGACATCGGTCGGGTCGTAGAACTCGACCAGCTCCTCCGCGCCGGACAGCGTCCGCCATGCGCCGTCGGCCTCCTCGGGCACGACCTCCGCCCGGAACGAACCGGTCGAGGTCAAGGTCAGGCGCTCGTCATCGTCGTCGACGATGACGAGGTCACCGACCAGGTTGGCCGCGGTGGCGGCAGCGATCTCGAACTCGTCGAGGAGGCGCGATTCGCTGCGCTGGCTGCGCTCCTGGAACTCGAGCGCGAGGTCGTACAGGCGCCGCGCCGCGGCCTCGTCGTCGTCGAGCTCGGCCTCGGGCGGCTGTCCCGCCGCCCACGAATCGGCCGCAGCGGCATAGGGATCCTCACCGAGCGTGACCGTCTCCTCGGGCGAGATGCCGGCCGCCTCGAGCACCTCCTCGCTGCCGGTCGGCACCTCGGCGAACCCGGCCGCCTCGCGAGCCGCCTCGGTGAACGCGCTGTACAGGTCGGCCGGGTTGTACAGCTCGACCAGCTCCGAGGGTGACTCGATGACCTCGGTCTCGCTCACCCAGTCGCCGGTCAGGTCGTCCAGGTATCGCGTCCGGCTGCGAAAGGTGCTGTCGGGGGCGATGGCGAGGTAGTCGGGATCCTCATCGATGAGGGTCAGCCCGCCGTACGCGGCGATGCGTTCCTTGTGTCGATCGAGGAAGCGACGCAGCTGATCGGTCGACTGGGCCAGGAAGTCGGCGCGCTCGAGGGCGGCATCCGATGCGATCTCGCCGAGCAGGTCGTTGCGGCTCGAGTCCATGTCTCGCCTCCGTCTGTTCGGTTCGTCGCCGGGTGGCAGGTTCTCTCGTCGGATGCCCATCGCGCTGGTCCTTCTGTGTGCGGCCGGGTCAGGGATGGTATTCGAGGTTGGGGCCCATGCGTTCGCGCAGGAACATCGAGTGGTGGCGCTCGAAGATCCATTCGCCGGCGCGATGGCCCAGGGCACGCGTGGCTTCGTCCCGCTCGAGCTTGTCGAGGGTCGCGTAATCGGGCAGGTCCAGGAGGATGACATTGTCGAAGTCCCAGCCGTGGGCCACGTTGTACCAGCCGATGAAGCGGATGCCGAAGCGCGCCTCGTAGTCCTTCACCTGACGCGGAAAGATCGTGCGCATGAAGAACTTGAAGAACGGGTCGCGGCCTCGACGGACGGAGAAGTAGGTCGCGAGCACGGGCATGTCGGCATTGTCGCACGCGCTCCGGCTGCGTCGTGGCGTGCCCGGACCCCGTGCCCGCTGACCGGGTCAGGCGCCCGGATGGTCCTCGCCGGCGTCATCGCCTGCCGTCGCCGCCTCGTCCTCGAGCTCGCCGACCGTCTTGGTCGCGCTGCGCAGCGGCCGCCGACGGCTGCGCCGGTCGGCCGCCACCAGTCGCAACAGGAAGATGATCGTCTGCCCGGTCGTCAGCAGCAGGCCGATGACCACGAACAGGAGCACGGCGCTGACCGTGTCCGGCCAGCCCCAGACGACGCTCAGCGGCGTCAGGACGATGAACACCAGCAGCACGGCGAGCTGGAACCTGAAGCAGCCGAGGCCCGGACCACGCTGCGCCTCGAGATCGTCGCCCTTGTACTGGACGGGCCCGGTCGGGCGTGGTGGACGAGGCGGCGTGGGGTCGGCGTTGGGATCGACGTGGGTCACGAGCCGCAACGATACGGGACGCGGCCCGCCAACGCCCGGAGGGCCGCAGGCCGCCCGCGCGGGCTCAGGACGTCGGGTCGGTCGCGAGGCCGGTGACGACCTCGACCCCGGGCAGGGACAGCAGGATGGCCGGCGCGGCGAGCACCTTCCAGGAACGCGACCCGCCGCCGAGCACGATCCGATCACGCTCCAACACGCGCGCATCGACCCAGATCGGCAGGTCGGGCGGCAGGCCGAAGACGGTCACCCCGCCGATCTCCATCCCGGTGATATCGCGGGTCGCCTCGGCCGGGGCGAACGACGCCTTGCGCGTGCCAAGCCGCTCACGCACGGTCCGGTTGACGTCCAGCCGATACGGCGCCAGCACGACGCAGGCGGCATAGCGCGGCACATCGCTCTTGCCGATGACGAGGATCGTGTTCGCCGAATCCTCGGGCGCGAACCCGTAGGCGGCGCAGAAGGCGGCGGTGTCAGCCAGGGCCGGGTCGCAGGCGAACAGCGCATATGGGACGCCGAGGCGATCGAGCGTGCCGACCATTCGGGCACGCCCCGCGGGATCGTGATCGGGGGCGGGTTCGGGGATCACAGGATCGACGGGTCCGGTCATGCCACCAAGCGTACGACGCGGACCGCTACCATCGGGCGGCCATGACCGATCCGACCGATCCGACCGATCCCGCCATCGCCCGACGTCCGACCGCAGCGCTCGACATCGAGGCGTACCTCGCCCGCTTCGAGTGGCATCCCGAGCCGGAACTGATCGGCTACCTCGATGAGGGCGCGTCCCGGGCGTCGATGGAACGACTCGGCCGGCGGACCTGGGACGCGGCGCTCGACTTCCTGTACGGCACGGCGGTGACGCGGGCGATGGGCGACCCGTCGCCCTATCCGGAAGCCCGTCGTCGGTTCTTCGCCTCCGATCCGGCCGGCCCGGCCGAGGGGCCGCGCCGCGCACCGATGACGCCGTCACCCGCCGCCGACGTCCTGGCCGAGTTCTCCACTCGGGTGGCGGGCGGACTGATGAATGCCCAGCACCCCCGGCAGTTCGGGTACTTCACGCCGCCGCCCCTGCCGATGTCGATCATGGGCGAGCTGCTGGCCCAGGTCGCCAACCAGGGCGTCGATGTGTGGCACGCCGGACCGTACGCCGCATTCGTCGAGGAAGAAGTCGTGCGCTGGCTGTGCGACCTCGTCGGTTACGGCGCCGGCTCATTCGGGCTGCTCACGAGCGGCGGCATCATGGCCAACTTCATGGGCATGACCCTCGCCCGCGACCTGCAGCTGGGGCGCATCCGCAACCGGCCCGGCCCGCCACGCGGCGCCGACCTCGAGGGCGCCCGGGTCTACACCAGCGACCAGACCCACTTCTCGATCGCCCGTGCACTCGACGAGCTCGGGTTCCCGCCGGCGACCCTTGTGGTGCTGCCCGCCGACGGTGACTTTCGCCTTCGCGGCGCAACCGTCGCCGACGCCGTCGCCCGTGATCGAGTCGCCGGGCTCACCCCGTTCGCCATCGCGGCCGTGGCCGGTTCGACCAACACCGGCTCGGTCGACGCCGTCGGGGAGCTAGCTGACGTGGCTGCCGGCGAGGGGTTGTGGCTCCACGTGGACGCGGCGTACGGCGGCGGCGCGCGCCTGTCCGAGCGTGACCGCGACCGCGTCCCGGACCTCGACCGCGCCGATTCGGTCACAGTCGATCCGCACAAGTGGTTCTTCCAGGCATACGACATCGGCGGCCTGCTGGTGCGCGACGGGCCTGCGCTCGCGGCGGTGTTCGGCGGCCGTGCGCCCGAGTACTACCGCGGCGGCGAGACGACGGCGACGTCCACGGCCGGGCCGACCGCGCCCGCGACGGCGACCGCGCCGGACAGCGGCGATCCCGACGACGACGCTCCCGACCACGACGACCAGGCCGGGCAACTCAACTTCTACAAGCTGGGCTTCGAGGGGACACGCCGTTGGCGTGCGCTCAAGCTGTGGATGACCTGGAAGCACCTCGGCACGACCGGGTTCGGCCGCCTCATCGAGGCCAATGACGATCTCGCCGCGTACCTGGCCGAGCGCTGCCGGACCGCGTCGGATTTCGAGACGCTGCCCGATCGGCCCCAGCTTTCGGTCGTCTGCTTCCGACACCTGCCCGACGGTCGCTCCGGGGCCGCCCTCGACGCCCACCAGGACCGCATCCAGGCGGCGCTCGAGGCGTCGGGCGACGGGTGGCTGACGACGACCCGCCTGCGCGGCGCGACGTGGTTGCGCGCCGGGATCGTGAACTACCTCTCGACCGAGGACGATATCGACCGCCTGCTCGACACCCTGCGGCGTCTCGCCTGACCGGTCAGTGCGCCGCCGACCCGCGCGCCGCGTTGAGCATCCCGCCGACGTGCTCCAGCAGCTTCCAGGCGACCTCGGCGTCGCCGCGCACGAAGGCCCGGAAGTCCCACATCGTCATGACCATGCAGCGCAGGTCGGTGACGGCGGTGACGGTCGCGGTCCGGACCCGGTCGCTGATCAGGGCGACCTCGCCGAAGTAGCTGCCGGGCGCGACCCTGGCGACCTCCTGGCCGTTGACCGTCACCACGCCCTCGCCCTCGGCCACGACGAAGAAGCCGATGCCGTGCTCGTCGCCCTCGCGGACCACGACCGAGCCGGCCGGGAAGGTCCGCTCGGAGAAGTCGCGACCGAGCTGCTCGAGGTGTTTTCGGTCGAGGCCGGACAGCAACGGCACTCCGGCCAACAGGTCCGCGATGTCGCTCATGACGGCCTTCCCTCCTGGTGCATCGACCACGGCGATGTGTGGGACGCCACTATGACCGCGGTCGGGACCGCGCGGCGAGTCGATCCTGCAGTCGGAACCACTCCCCGGCCAGCGGCATGAACCACGGGCGGCCCTCGTACGGCACGGGGACGAGCGGGAAGCCGAGGCGGGTCAGCTGCGGCGCGTCCCCGCCGGCCAGCCACGCGCCGACCTTCGTGCCGAGGTTCGTCATCAGCGCGACGCCGGTCCCGCAGCAGCCGACGGCGTAGGCAACGCCGTCCCTGGTCCGCCCGACATGCGGCATCCGGTCGAACGTGAAGCCGACGTTGCCGCCCCAGGCGTACTCGATCCGGTACTCGGCCAGCTGGGGATGGACCTCGAGGAGGCCGCGCCACAGGATCGCCGCGGTGTGGTCGATCGTGGTCGGCATGAACGACGCTCGGCCGCCGAAGACCATCCGTCGATCGGCCGACACGTGCCAGTAGTACAGGAAGTTCTTGGTGTCGAAGAACGCACGGCCCCTGGGCGACAACTCGTGGGCCAGCGCCTCCGGGAGGGGTTCGGACGCGATGATGTACGAGCCGATCGGGATGACCCGTCGACGCAGCCAGGGCAGCAGGCCACCGCTGTAGCCGTTGGTGGCGACGAAGACGTCCCGTGCCCGGATCGTGCCACGCGTGGTCGTGACGTCGAACCGGCCGTCCGGCCCGCGGCGGATCCCCTCCGCCCGGACGCCCTCGTGCAGGTCCGCTCCGTGACGGGCGGCTGCGGCAGCGAGCCCGGCGAAGTACCGACCGGGATGGACGAGCGCGCTGCCCTCGACGACCAGCGCACCGAAGTAGGCGTCGCTGCCGATCTCCTCGCGGATGCGCTCGCGTGGCACGACCGAGGCCCGGACGCCGACCGCCGCCAGGCTGTCGCGCGCGTGCTCGAGCTCGCGGGCGTGCGACGGGGCGAAGGCGAGCTCGAGGTGGCCGACCTCGCGGAACTCGCAGTCGATCGCTTCCCCGGCGATGAGGTCCCGGACGAGATCGAAGGAGTCGAGGGTCTCGCGGTACAGCGCCCGACCGGTTTCGGGACCGTGGCGCTCGACCAGCTCGGCGGCGCTCCACTTGTACCCGGCGTGGACGATGCCGCCGTTGCGCGTCGAGGCTCCCCAGCCGAGGGTGTGCGCCTCCAGCAGGGTCACCGCCACCCCCCGGCGGGCGAGCTCGCGGGCGGCCGTGATGCCGGCGTACCCGCCGCCGATCACGACGACGTCGGCCGCGGTCGGCAGGGCACGTCCGGAGCGATCGGGCAGGTCGGCCATCGTGGCCTGCCACAGGGAGCGTCGCTCGTAATCGGGGTTGAGGTCAGGGAGCGCCGAGGTCGCCATCGTCCGGAGCGTAGCCGAGGGCGTGACCGTCGTGCCCGTCGTCGCGCCGGACGCGCTGACCCGAAGGTCCGGGGAGCCGGTCCGGACGCCCTGGAGTACGATCGGGTCGGGACGGATCGACGTCCGGAGCAGCCCCGCCATCGCGGACGCAGCCCGCAGTGCGGACCCGACTCGCCGTCGCGTTCCCGCAACCGGTCTCGGGAGTCCATCGTGCGCACGTTGGCCGTCATCAACCGCAAGGGCGGCAGTGGCAAGACGACCACCGCGGTCAACCTGGCCGCGGCGATCGCCGAGCTGCACATGCCGGTCCTGCTCGTCGACCTCGACCCGCAAGGCAGCGCGTCGGACTGGCTCGAGGGGACCGGCGCCAACGACCAGGCGATGTTCCAGGCGATCATGAGCACGGCCGACCTCGCCCGGCTGGCCACTCCGACCGGCGTCCCGGACCTCGACATCATCGCGGCCACGCCATGGCTGGTGACTGCCGAGCGCTCGCTCCTGGGCGAGCTGAGCCTCGGCGTCCAGCGCGCGATCCAGGGCTTGCCGCGCCGCTGGGCCTTCGTCATCGTCGACTGCCCGCCGTCGCTGTCCTACCTGTCGGTCGGCGTGCTGATGGGCGTTCGCGAGCTGGTCATCCCGGTCGAGGCCCACGGCATGGCGCTGACCGGCGCAGATGCGGTCATCGATGAGTTGCCCTCGGTCCGCGCGCTCAACCCCCACCTCGCGACGACCTACCTGCTGCCCTGCCGGGTCACCCGCACGAACCATGCACGGAGCGTCGTCCGGACGCTCGAGACCGACTATCCCGACGTCGTCACCCGTACGCGCATCCGCGAGACGATCAAGTTCGCCGAGGCGGCCGAGGCGCACCAGCCGATCATGACCTACGCGCCCCGCAGCGTCGGGACGGCGGACTACCGCGCATTCGCACGCGAGATCCTCGGGCTCGATATCCCCGCGCCCGGTGAGAGCGACGGGGAGCGATCGACCGAGGAGCGGCCCGGCTGGCTGCGCCACCTGGTGTCCCGCGCGGGAGCGACCCGCTGAGCGGCACGCCGCGACCGTCGGCCGAGGCGGTCGAAGCCCTCGTCCGGGCCATCGAAGCGAAGGAGGCCCGGGAGACCGGCGCGCCGCCGGCGGCCGATGCGGAGGACGACCCGGGCCCGCCCCAGCCCGCCAGCACCCCGGCGGCGCGTCGGGGATGGACGCTCCCGCCGCTGCCGGTCGCCATCAGCCCGGTCGGCCCGACGACGCGGGGGCCGCTCCCCGGCGTCATGGACCGACAGCGCTGGGAGGGCCTGCTCGCCCACGAAGCGCAGCGCCAGGAGCGTTACCCGCGGTCGACCGCGGTCGTCGTCGTCGAACTCGACGGCCTCGACGAGCTGGTCGCGCGGATGGGGCCGGCCGCGGTGAATCGGCTCGTCCCGCCGTGTGCCGGGATCCTCGTGTCGGTCGCGCGGGCATCGGACCGGATCGCCCGGCTCGCGACCGGACGGTTCGGCGTCATCCTGTTCGAGACCGATGACGATGGCGCCGCCCGCTACGCGGCCCGGGCGGTCGCCACGACGCAGGCATGGCTCGCGACCAGCCCATGGGACGTGCGTCTGTCGGCCGGTTGGACATCGACCCGCGAGCCGAGCGACCTGCGCCGGGCGGTCCGGACCGCCGAGGACGACCTGCGCGCCCGGCGCGCTTGACGGGCCGTCAGCCCAACCACGGACCGAACAGCGAGTCGAGCCCGGGGACGTCGTGGCAGGTGCGACAGCGGGCCTCGTACGATTCGGCCTTGCCGGTCGCGTCGTTGAGGCCGCCGACGACGATGGTCGGCGAATCCGCCGGGGCGGGCCGGCCGTTGATGAGTCGCTGCGTGCGCGTCGCCACGCCCTTGCACACGACGCAGATCGCGGTCAGCTTGACGACCTCGTCGGCGACCGTCAGCAGGCGCGGCATCGGCCCGAACGGCCATCCCCGGAAATCGCGGTCGAGCCCGGTCAGGATCACCTGACGACCCTCGTTGGCGAGGCGGTCGACGACCTCGACGATGCCGTCGTCGAAGAATTCGGCCTCCTCGATGCCGATGACATCCGGGTCGATCTCGGCCACCACCGCGGGGATGGCCGCCGAATCGGGCACGGCGCGCGACGGGAAGGCGACGCCGGAGCGCGACTCGATCCGCCCGCGGCCGGCCCGGGTATCGATCTCGTGGTCAAGTACGAGCACTCGCCGGCCGGCGATCTCGGCCCGGCGCAGCAGCCGGATCAGCTCCTCGGTCTTGCCCGACGCCATCGGCCCACACAGCAGGGTGATCCAGCCGTTCGGCTGCGGATCGCCCGGTCGGGGCTCGGTCGGACGCGGGCTCTGCACGTGGACAAGCGTAGCGCGGCGCGAGGCGATCGGGCGTGACCGGTCGGCCTCAGTCGGGCGCCTCGTAGGCGAGGTGACCGGCCGCCACGGTGAGCAGCACCCGGCCCGGCAGCTCCATCCCCAGCAACGGCGTGTTCTTGCCCCTCGAGACGAGCGCCGCCGGGGTGACGGTCCAGCGCTCGGAACGATCGAACACGACCAGGTCCGCCGGCGCGCCTTCGACGAGGCCCGCGGACCCGCGACGGGTGCGCGATCCGAGCAGCCCCGCCGGGCCGCCCGACAGGGCGTCGATCGCCCGCAGCAGCGTCAGCCGTCCGGCGTCGACCGCGACGAGCACCAACCCGAGTGCGGTCTCGATGCCGCTGATGCCGTTCGCCGCCAGGCCGAACTCGACCGCCTTGTCGACCTCGGTATGGGGCGCGTGGTCCGTCGCGATCGCATCGGCCGTGCCGTCGGCCAGGGCCGCCAGACAGGCCAGCGCGTCGGCCGGCGTCCGAAGCGGCGGGTTCACCCGCAATGCGGACGCAAACGGCGCCGCCACCCGCGCATCGTCGCGCCACGGGTCGGGATCGGCGCCCGTCTGCCAGGCGAACCGACGTGCGCCCGCGAGCCATTCGTCGGTCAGCGCGAGGTGGTGGGGCGTGACGTCGCAGGTCACGGGCAGGCCGGCCGCCTTGGCGCGGCGCACGAGGTCGAGCGCCCCCGCGGTCGACACATGGGTCAGGTGCAGCCGGGCGCCCGCGACGTCGCGGCAGACGTCGGCGAGGATCGCCAGGTCGCGCGCGACGGCCGCCTCCTCCGCCGCGGCCGGCCAGCCGCGCAGGCCGAGCACGGTCGCCACGAACCCCTCGTTCGCCTCGGCACCTTCGGTCTGGCTGGCATCCTCGGGATGATCGACGATCGGGAGCCCGAATCCTCCGGCGTAGGCCAGCGCGTTGCGCAGGATCGTGGCGGAGCGGATCGGCGACCCGTCATCGGAGAAGCCGACGACGCCGGCGTCGGACAACTCGCCCAGCGCGGCGAGGGTCTCGCCTGCCCGACCGACGGTGACCGCACCGTAGGCGAGCAGCTCGAGCGGGGACCCGGACGTGACCGCGGCGGCGCGGATGTGCGACAGGACCCCCGGCTCGTCGAGTGCGGGAGTGGTGTTCGGCATGGCGCACACCGTCGTGAAGCCGCCGTGGGCGGCCGCCGCCAGCCCGGAGGCGATCGACTCGGCATCCTCGTTGCCGGGCTCGCGCAGGTGGGTGTGCAGGTCGATGAACCCGGGGGCCACGACGACCCCGCTCGCGTCGACGCCCTCAGCGTCGGCGTCGACCAACCAGGTGACCGCCTCGAGGATCCCGTCCCGGACGACGATGTCACCGGGACCCTCGCGCCCGGCGGCCGGATCGACCAGCCACGCGCGCGAGAGATCGAGGTCGATCACGTGGCGCCCGACCCCGATGCCGCCACCCCGGCCAGCAGGTACAGCAGCGCCATCCGGATCGCCACGCCGTTGGTGACCTGCTCGGTGATCACCGACTGGACGCCCACCGCCACGTCGGGGGTGATCTCGACGCCCTCGTTCATGGGACCGGGGTGCATCACCAGCGCTCCGGGCCGGGCCAGCGCCAGCCGCGTCGAGGTCAAGCCGTACCGGGCGGCGTATTCCCGCAGCGACGGCAGCAACCCCGAGGCCATCCGTTCGCGCTGGATCCGGAGCGCCATCACCACATCCGCATCGCGCAGCGCCTCGTCCACCGAGGCGGTGACGTGGAATCGCCGACCGGCGGCCGCGCCCCGCCCAGCCCATGCCTCGAAGCCGCGCAGCAACGTGGGCGGTCCGCACAGCCACAGGTCCGCTCCGGCTGCGGTCAGCGACCAGATGTTGGACCGGGCTACCCGTGAATGGAGCACGTCGCCGAGGATGACGACCTTGCAACCCGCCACCGAACCGCCCGGCAGCCGCGACCGCATCGTGTACAGGTCGAGCAAGGCCTGGGTCGGATGCGCATGCCAGCCGTCCCCGGCATTGAGCACCGACCCCGTGAACACCTCCGCCGCCAGGTATGGCGCACCCGATGAGGAGTGACGCATGACCAGCATCTGCGCTCCGAGCGCCTGCACCGTCCGGACCGTGTCCACGAGCGACTCGCCCTTGGTCACCGACGAGCTCGACGCGGCGATGTTGACGACGTCCGCCGACAGGTTCCTGGCGGCCACCTCGAAGGACACGCGCGTCCGGGTCGACGCCTCGTAGAACAGGATGGTCACCGTTCTGCCGCGCAGCGCAGGGACCTTGGCGATCGGGCGGGCGAGGACCTCGCGCATCGCGTCCGCGGTGCGCATGACCAGGTCCAGATCGGTCGCGTCCAGCCCATCCACGTCGAGCAGATGCCGATGCCGCCAGCCGACGGTGCCACTGTCCGGGGCGACGTCGACCGACGGGATGTCGAGGTCAGCCGGCCTGGCCGCGGCGGCGGCGGGCTCGACCACGTCGGTCACGCGACGGGCTCAGCCGCCCGTGGACTGTCGACCACGCGCTCGATCTCGACGCCGTCCTCCCCGTCCGTCTCCTCGAGATGGACCCGGACGGACTCCTCGCGCGAGGTCGGCACGTTCTTGCCGACGTGGTCGGCGCGGATCGGCAGCTCGCGATGGCCGCGATCGACGAGCACCGCCAGGCGGATCGCCTGCGGTCGGCCGAAGTCGACCAACGCGTCCATCGCGGCGCGGATCGTGCGGCCCGTGTACAGCACGTCGTCGACCAGGACGATCGTCCGACCGTCGATCCCGGACGGCAGCTCGGTGCCCTTGACCACGGGCTGCTGGGCGACCAGCGAGAGGTCGTCGCGATAGAACGTGATGTCAAGCGCCCCCACCGGGACATCGGCCCCCTCGTTCTCGCGGATCGCCGCGGCGATGCGAGCGGCGAGCGGGACGCCACGGCGCTGGATGCCGATCAGCAGCAGACCGTCCGTGCCCGCCTGCTTCTCGACGATCTCGTGGGAAAAGCGGACCGTCGCGCGACGGATCTCGTCGGCGGTCATGATCCGGCGTCCGGTCATCGCTCCTTCCCGGCCTCACGGGGCCTCGCGGGCGGCCTCACGGGGCCGCGGCCGAAGGGTGTGCCCGAAGGATACCGCGCCGGACGGTCAGTAGACGTAGACCGTCACGTCGGTGGTGCCGCTCCACGACGGGCAGCCGCAGATCTCGAAGAAGTCGTCGACATACAGGTCGACGACCCGGTCCGGGGCCAGCGGGCCGTAGTCGTTCACCACGCGCTGCACGCAGCCACCGGCCCCGCAGATGATCACGGTCGTGCCACGCGGCAGCCGCATCGCGGTCGTGCCGTTGTGATAGAAGGTCGCGGTGCCCTTGAGCGTCGACTTGGCAGGCTTGCGGGCAGAGCCCGAGCCGGGCTCCGGCTGGTCCACCCCGGGGCGCGCCGTCGGACCGGCGATCTCGGGTGCCTCGCCGGGTTCGATGAAGCGGGTTGCCGCGTGGATCGCTGCGGCCGACCGGAAGGCGCCGTCGGGCGCCGCGATCGACAGGGGCGATGTCGCGCCGGACGCCGGGATCGAGAGCGACTGGAACGCACCGGCGGGAACGGGCTCCAGGGCGCTGGGGGCGCGGGAGCCGGCGAGACCCGGCAGTGCGGCCAGGGCGAGGGCGGCACTGAGGACCGACCCTACGACCAACCATCTGGGTCGCACGATAGGCCGGGAACGATACGCCCTCCGGCGGGCGCGTGCCAGTCCTCAGCGTACGACGACGATGCCGTCCCCGGGCGTGCTCTCGACCGTGCCGACGTCGCCGGCCGACCACGCCGCGATCTGGATCCGACTCCCCTCGCCACCCTGTCCGGGCGGCGTCGCCCATGCCAGCCGGCCCTCCCCGATCGAGAAGCCCAACAGTGCCGGCACGTCATGCGGCCCACCGTCGACGCGGGCAAGCCGCTCGTCCCGGGTGTCCACCCGGAACAGGCTGAGCCGGCCGATCGCCGGGTCCTGGGCGTCGGCGACCCATGCCGCGACCCACTCCCCGGACCCGTCCCAGCGGATGTCGAAATCGCCTGGTGCGTGGTCGGCGACGACCCGGGCGTCGCGGTGGCTTCGGTCGCGCCCGGCGCCACGACTGGACCAGCTGCGCAACTCGAGCGCGCCGAACGCGGGCGCCCAGGTCCCGTCGGGATGCTGTTCGATCGTCCCGGCCCAGCCGATCGCGAGCGTGCCGCTCGGGTCGACGACGGGCCGCCACAGGTCCCCGAGGCGGGTCTCGGTCCCGTTCGCCGGATCGATCCGAACGGTCACGACGGTACTCGTCGGTCCAGCCGGGTTCGCGGGCCGGCTCGCGACGAGCTCGTCACCGGCCCACGACCCGAAGTAGGTCGTTCCATCCGTGGTCAGGGCGTGCGCCTGGCCGTCGCCGACCCGCCACACGTAGACGTTCGGACCGGTCGACCGATCGGTCGGCCTGGCGGTGAACGCGAACCACGCCCCATCGGCCGAGAACGCCGCCGATTCGCCGACGACGTCGATGTTGCTGGCGATGGCGATGGCGGTCGCGATCGTCGGCTCGGGGCTGACGGTCGGCGAGGCGGTCGGCGTGGCGGTCGGCGTGGCAGATGAGCCGGCCGACGGCGTCGGGCTCGAGACCGGGTCGGAGCTCGGACTCGGTTCGGGTGATGCCGGGGTGGATCCGTCGCTGGGGCTCGCGGTCGGCGACGGCGACGTGCTCGGTGCCACGGTCCGGGTCGGGACCGGCGTGGGCGTTGCCGGAGGCGTCGAGGCCGTCGGAGCCGGGGTCGCCGTGGCTTCGGGCAGATCGACGATGAGCAGCTGGTCGCCGGCGACGCCGTTGTCGTCGATGGCGACCGCCTCGCGGCGGGTCGGCGACCCGATGATCGTCCGGGGCGCGCGGGTCAGCGCGACTTGCAGGCGGCGCCCCTCGCCGACCATCGGGCAATCGGACACCTGGGCCGGACACACCCGGTCCACGTTGACGGCGGCGAGGCCGGGGCGACCGCCGGGACCGGCGTCGATCCAGGTCACATCCCCGGCGCCGACGGCGATCGGGGTGGCTTCGGCGGCGGCCGAGGCGGCAGCGGTCGGGCTGGCGAGGATGGCGACATCGGGGGAGGCGCCCGGCGTGGAGCCCGTCCCGCCGATGCGGAAGGTCCCACCCGACAGGGTGCTGACGCCGATGACGAGGGCGATGACCGCCACCCCGGCGATGGCCCCGAGCGGCAACCGGGACCGGCTCGCGGTCCGGCGCTCGGCGTCTCGGCCCGACCCGGCGGATTCCTGCTCGATCGCCGCCGCGGTCCGCGCCCACAGGTCGCGCGGCGGCTCGGGGGTCTGGCTGCGCAGGGCCCGCAGCGCGTCGCGCTCGGCCACATAGGCGGTCGCGACGGCGGTGCACTCGGCGCAGTTCGCCAGGTGCTCGTCCAGCCACGATGCCTCCGCGAGGCCGAGCGGTCCATCCAGCCGCTCGGCGGCCCGGACCCGTGCCCGGTCGTGGGCGGACGGCCAGTGATCCGGCCGTCGACGCAAACGGGGGAATCGACTCATCGCTCGGCCCCGCGTGTGTGGACGTCACGCGCCGCCTCTGCCTTCGCGTCGGCCGCCCGTTCCGCGGCCAGCGCCTGGCGCAGGCTCTCACGGGCTCGGGTCAGCAGCGCCCGTGCCGCGACGTGGCTCACGCCAAGGGCCGCGGCGAGCTCGAGTCCGGTCAGGTCATGCAGCTCGGCGAGGAGCAGGGCCGCGCGCTGGCGCTCCGGGATCCGCTCGAGGGCGCGCTGCAGGTCGCCGGACAGCCGGGCATCCATGACGAGGTGCTCGGCCGACGGCGCGGCGCCCCGCGATTCGCCGGTCCACGGCAGGAAGCGGATGATCTTGCGGCGGCGGATCTCGTCGAGCGCGACGCGATGGGCGATCTGGTACAGCCACGCCCGCGCGTTCTCGGGCTTCTCGAGCGACTCGTAGTTCCTGTACGCCTTGATGAACGCGTCCTGGGTCATGTCGGCGGCCACCTCGGGGTCGCGCATCATCCGCAGGAGGTAGGCGTAGATCTCGCCGTGGTGCTTGCCGAACAGCGTCTCGACGAAGGCCGCCGCTTCGTCGCGGTCCCAGGTGCCGCTCATCGGACGGCCTCGACCGAACCGGAGCGCGTCGGGGCGGCCAAGCAGGTCGCGAGGGTCAGCGGTCGAGGGTTCGATGGCCACGTGGGCTCCGTGCGGGTGACGTCGCGGAGCGCGCGCCATGGGCTGTTCGCGCTCGACATCGCAAGGACGGGGCGTCGGTGCGGCATGTGACGCCCGTCACGCACGGGCGCGGCCCCGATCAACCCGACCCACCTCCCTCCGGATCGGCGCGGCCCAGCAGCTCCTCCACCGCATCCTCGGGCGAGACGGGGTTGACCGGCAATCCGGTTCCGAGCTCGAGGCCGGCGATCTCGCGCAAGCGCGGGTGGATCTCCCAGTGCCAGTGGTACGTGCCGTCGACCTGCTCGCGCAGCGGCGCGGTGTGGAGGACGAGGTTGTAGGGCGGACCATCGAGGGCGCTGGCGAGGCGAGCCAGGACGTTGCGCAACGCCTCCGCGGTGGCCTTGATGTCGCGCTCCGTGGCGCGCGCGAAGTCGGCGTCGTGGCGGCGGGGCACGATCCAGACCTCGAACGCCGAACGGGACGCGTACGGCGCGAATGCGACACTGTCGTCGTCCTCCCAGACAAGGCGGTCCGGGCGGATCGTCTCGTCGCGGACCAGCCGGCAGAACGGGCACTCCCCCTCGCGGATGACGAACCGCGCCGCACCGCCCAGCTCTTCGGCGATGCGATGCGGGATCTGGGGCAGGTCGTACAGGTCCAGGCACAGGTGGTTGGTCCGGGCGCCGGCCTGGGCGCCCCAGTTCTGGACGACGGTCAGGTAGTCGGTCTGACCGGCGGTCCGCGCCTCCGCGATGGCATCGCGTGCCCCGGCGACGAGCGCCTCGATGAGCTCGCTGCCGACGGCATGGAGTGGGCGATGCTCGCCGGGCGGGGCGACGACGGTGCGCCAACTGCCGGTCGCCCGCGCCTGGGCGAGGGACACCTGGGCCAGGCCGTGGTCGCGATCGAGCTCGCGCGCCTCGGTGTCGGTCCCGACGACGTGGAACGCGAAGTCCTTGAGCATGCGCAGCCGCACGCCGTCGCCGGATGGGGTCGAGCAGTTGGCGCAGCCGAAGAGGCGGTCGTCGACGGGCTCCGCCGCCCGGGCGAACCGGTCGCGATGGAAGGCGCGGTCGACGATGGTCGCGACCCACCAGCCAGTGATGGGGTCCTTGCGCAGCTCGAACAGGCCGCCCGCCACGACGGGATCAGGCCTCGTCGCGGCCGGTCGGACCGACCGCCAGCGGCGCGTCGATCGCCGCCGCGAAGGCCCGGGCGAAGATCCAGCCAGCTCGCTCGACCGATCCGGTCGTCGGACCGTCCTGGGTCCCGAGCTCGCGGGCGATGGAGGTCGAGGCCACACCGGGCATGCCACACGCGTCGATCAGCTCGAAATCGGCCAGATCGACGGTGACGTTGAGGGCGATCCCGTGATAGCTGACGCCGCGCTCCACCCGGAGGCCGAGGGCGCCGATCTTGCGCGGATCCGGCCCGTGCGGATCGCACCAGCAACCCGGGTGGCCGTCGCGTCGGTCGGCCGCGACCCCGTGGGCGGCACAGGTCTGCGCCAGGGCCGTCTCGAGCGCCCGCACGAATGGCCGCAGCAACAGCCCGCGCTCATGGAGGCGGACGATGGGATAGGCGACCAGCTGACCGGGACCGTG
Source organism: Candidatus Limnocylindrales bacterium (assembly GCA_035692005.1). Taxonomy (GTDB): domain Bacteria; phylum Chloroflexota; class Limnocylindria; order Limnocylindrales; family CSP1-4; genus SPCO01. Next base: position 35,619 of record DASSII010000100.1, read on the forward strand.
ATAGGTCACCTCGCCGCCGCGCTCGATCCGCTCGACGTCGATCCCGCGCCGGCGGAGCTCGCTGTCCGGAGCGCGGATGTGCGCCGCGTCGGCGTTGCGTCCGAGGGTCAGGACCGGCGGATGCTCGAGGAGCAGCAGGCGATCCCCGATCCGCCCGGCGGCCCGGGCGTCGACCAGGCGCTGCTGCAGGGCGTGGGCCGTGCGGTACGGCGTCCGGCCGAGCCAGTGGGCCTCGAGCGGCGCGTGCGTCGGCAGCGGCGTCGGCAGCGGCGTCGGCGTGGCGACAGGCGCATCGGGCGCGCGGAGTTCAGCGAGCGCGCGGGGCGTATCGGGCACGCCGGGCGCGCCGCGGTCCGGATCGGTGAGGGTCGCCACGCGCGCACGATAGCAGGGGGTCCGGGAAGCCCCCGTCCGGACGGCCGGAGGGCGGCCCGACGGGTGGCCCAAGGGTACCGGGGGACCCGGCCCGACAGGGTCCCTGCAGGATGCGGCCACACGCGGTACGTTACAGACTCATCACAGTCCTCTTGCCTGCCAGTAGGTCTGCATCGCATGTCTGACATCCGCATCCGAGCCCGCTCGTGCATCGCCGATCCCGAGCTGGCTCGTGCCGCCACCGTCGACCTTCCGACCGCGGTCACGTGGCGCCGGCCACATGCGCCGCGAGCGGTCGTCGAGACGCTCGTCGAGGCGCTCGCCGCGGTGCGCTCGCAGAGCGAGCCCGAGCGGGTCATCGTCCTCAGCCTCGCCGCCGTTCCGGTACGCGCCCGGCGCTGACCGGGCGGCGCGAGATGCCGAGACTCCAACGCAAGGATTTCGATCAGCCGGACGAGGTCCGCACCTTTGCCAGGGGTCACGCCGAGGTCGTCCGCCTCGATGAATTGACCGTCGGCCGTTCCCAGTGGGAGCCCGGATGGCGCTGGTCGGAGGACCTGGCACCGATCATGGGCACCGCCACCTGCCAGGTGCACCACCTCGGCCACTCCATCTCGGGCGTGCTCCATGTCCGCTGCGACAACGGGGACGAGCTCGACATCGGGCCCGGCTCGATCTTCGAGATCCCGCCCGGACATGACGCCTGGGTGGTCGGCGACGAGCCCTGGGTGACGGTCGAGTGGACGAGCGCGCACCTCGTCGGAGTCGGCCCGTCCGATCCGGGCGAGCGGGTGCTCGCGACGATCCTGTTCACCGATATCGTCGACTCGACGGCCACGATGGCGCGCGTCGGTGACGACGCCTGGCGGGAACTCCTGCGCGCCCACAACGCGCGGCTGCGCAACGACCTCAACACGTATCGCGGGCGGGAGGTGGCCACGACCGGCGATGGCTTCCTGGCAGCGTTCGACAGTGCGACCCGGGCGGTCCGCTGCGCGATCGCGATGACGCGCTCCGCACGCGACGTCGGCCTCGAGGTGCGCGTCGGGCTGCACAGCGGCGAGGTCGAGTTCGTCGGCGACAACGTCCGCGGCGTCACCGTCCATGCGGCCGCCCGCGTGATGTCCCTCGCCGGCGCCAGCGAGGTGGTCGTCTCGAACACGACCCGCGATCTGCTCGAAGGGTCAGGCATCGATCTGGCGGACGCCGGTCGGCACGTGCTCAAGGGACTGTCCGGGGAGCGGCAGGTGTATCGCGTCGTTCCGGGGTGATCGGCGCCGGGGTTTCGCTTCGGGGGTTGGGGCGTGGCCGGGGTCTGATGCCCGGCAGGCATCGATTTCGGATCGAGCGGCCGGGGGCTGGGGGTGGCGGGGGCGCCGGCGTCGCGGTTGGCACGACTGAGGCGTCGACCGACGGGGTTCGGCCCGGTTGCCTGCCTATGAGGCATCGATCCTCGGGCTTGGCGGCCATCGATCGGCTGGCGACTCGCGGAACCGGTGCGATCGATGCCAGCGGGGCATCGATCCCTGGCCTGGGTGGTCGGCGACAGGTGCGACAGGGCGTGGGCCAGCAACTGGGCGCCGATCGATGCCTATGGGGCATCGATCCGGTGTGATGAGGGGACATCGACGGGGCCGGTGCGCGAACCCCACGGGATCGATGCCGGCCGGGCATCACCGAGGCCCGGCCTAGTGGCGGTATCGTTGTGCGGGTCCAGCCGAGCCTCTAGAATGCGAGCTCGGCAGGACGCCGGCACGGGGCCCTGCCCCTCCCGAGCGGGAGTAACTCAGCTGGCAGAGTGTCTGCTTCCCAAGCAGAATGTCGCGGGTTCGAATCCCGTCTCCCGCTCCACTCCCTCCCCTGACGCGCGTCGGTGCGCGACCCGAGGCCCGCGGGGTACGCTGGGTGTGGACGTGAACGTATCAAGGTGATTCCAGCGCTCGGTCCCCGCGGCGAGGGGTGGGTCCTCGCCCAGGGCGTGCTCCTCGTGCTGGTCGCGGCCGCCGGCTGGTCGCTCGGGCCGGACTGGTCTGGTCCCATCCGCGTCGGTAGTGTCGTGCTCGGGATCGCGCTGCTGGTGAGTGGCGCCGTCCTCGTCGTCCGTGGCGTGGTCGACCTCGGTCACGCCCTGACGCCGCTTCCGCGTCCCCGCGATGACGCCGAGCTGGTCGAGACGGGCGCCTATGCCCTGGTGCGCCACCCGATCTACGGCGGCCTCATCCTCATGGCGTTTGGATGGGCGATCGCGCGGGCGTCCGTGTTCGCGGTCGTCCTCGCCGGGCTGCTCACCGCGTTCTTCCATCTGAAATCGAGGCGGGAGGAGCGCTGGCTCGAGACGCGATACCCGGGCTACGCGGCCTACCGCGCCGGCACCCGCCGGTTCGTTCCCTGGATCGGATGATCGGCACCGCGAAGTCTTGCTGACCTTGGGCGGGTAGCTCCCTACGTCTCGGCGGCCGGCCGGTACTCGTCCGCGCGCAAGCCGAAGGTCCAGGCGACGGCCGCCTGGCAGGTCCGGACGTGGGGTGGAACGCGCAGGAAGTACGACTGGCGCGTGCCGTCGGACTCGGGCGTGCTGTTGGTGACCTCGACGGCTACGACCTGGGCGCCGCCATCGGGGTCGTCGAACCGCCACAGACGACGCGGCTGCCCGAGACCATCCACATCCGCTGCGACGACACGACCCCGCCCCGTCACCAGCCGCTCCACGCCGAAGGCACGCACGGCCAGGGCGGTGCGGGCTCGCGACAGCTGCGATGCCGCGCGCCGCTGCCGGGCGCGGCTGTCATGGACGTAACCGAGGCAGACGTAGGCCGTCGACACGGCCACACCAGCGACGATCGGCAACGGCTCGCCGAACCCGGCGGCGTGCACGGCCGTCGCCACCAGGGTCGTGATCGACCACAGGATCGCGATGAGCATCGCCGTGCCGCCGACCATCGTGGCGGTCGTCAGGTCCTCGCCCGTCCAGCAGCGTCGGATGAACCGGAGCGCGGTTCGGAGCGTTTCCATGGCGGCGAGCACTCAGTCGAACCGCCAGCGCTCACGCTCATGGCGATCGTCGTCAGCCTCGGTCCATTCGCGCTGCAGGACGATTTCATAGCGTCCGGCGGGCAGGCGGATCGGGGCGTGTTCCTCGTGGGTCACGTCGACGTCCGCGACGAGCTGCAGGAAGCGGCCCCGCTCGTCGGCTGACAGGAACGTCGCCTCCTCTTCTGGCGCGGTGATGGCATGGGCGTGGCCGGTCAGTTCACCATGGGCGAGCACGATCCGGCCGCCCTCCCGCTCGATCCGTCGGGCCTGCGGCGGGATACGGTCGACGGCACGGATGAGCACGTCCCCCTGGCGGTAGACGATGGATCGTTCGGACATCGGCCGGGCCTCCATTCGGGGCTGGAGGTCGGGCATCGGACCTCGCTCGCCCTTCCTCCACGCTGGCACGACCCGGGCGCCCGCCAACCCGTACTTTGGTACTGCACGGGCTGCAAGCGATGTCCCGTCGTTCGCGTTCGGATGCATGGAGGGGGCCGGATGCCGTTGCCACAGCGCCTTGGCCGGATCAACCGGCGGGTGACGAACCCCATCCTGTGGCCGATCCTCGCCCGGCTGCCGCGGTCCGGCTTCGGCCGGGTCGTCCACGTCGGGCGACGATCCGGGCGGGTGTACCGCACGCCGATGCTCGGCTTCGTGCACGGTGACCGCATCGTCTTCGCGCTCACCTACGGCCCGCGCACGCAATGGGTCCAGAACGTACTGGCGGCCGGGGCGTGCGACTTCGAGACGCACCGGACGATGCACCACCTCGTCGAGCCAAGGCTGATCCACGACCCGGAGCGCCGGCGCGTGCCGGAGCCGGTCCGGGTCGTCCTCGGCTGGTTGCAGGCGTACGACGTGCTCGAGATGCGCCTGGGCGCGACCCGCGGCGGCCGTCAGGCGGGCTGCTGACTCGTCGGGAGCGTCGTCAGCGGTGATCGCGCGACGTCACGATCCAGGCTGCCGTACAGGCGCCAGGCGATGACCCCGCTGGCAATGGCGAGCGCGCCGAAGATGGCGATCGGCGGCACCTGCGGCTGGCCGGTCGCCAGCCACTCCACGACGAGCATCGCCACGATCGCCGAGGCCATGGCCAAGCCCTTCACGATCACGACCGAGCCGAGCAGGTAGCCGATGGGCAGTCGTCGCTGGGTGGTGACCGCGAGCGCGATGCCGAGCGGCAGGAGCACGCCCAGATCGAACACGGGCACGACCAGGGTCGTCGCTCCGTACAGCTCCGGGACGTCATCGACGCCGATCGTGCGGATGACCAGGGGGAACCACAGGCCGCCAAGCAGCAGCGCCATGAACAGCCCGTAGCCGATCATGGCGCGGCGGGGGAACCGCGGCCCGAATCGGGATGGGAGCTCGTCGAGGGCGATCCCGCCGACGAGCAGGGCGATGCCGAACAGGCTCAGCGAGAACGTCCCGATGTAGACGAGATACAGCGGCCCATAGGCGAGGAAGACCGCGTACTCGATGTACTGGTACGCGAGATACGCGAGCAGGCCGAGGACGACGAGGCGCGCCCGCAGCGAGCCGGCGCGCAGCGCCGGGACGGTCAGGGCCAGCGCCGGGACGACGAGCAGCAGCGTGACCAGATCCCAGCCGATGCCCTCGGCGCCGATGTTCTGGCCGTTGAGCCGATAGATGCCGTTGACGAGCAGGTCGGCCTCGGACCCACGGGAGGTCGTGAACGTCCGCGTCGTGAGGTCGCCCCGGAGCAGGACGCCGGCCCCGCTGGCGACGGCTGCGAGCAACCCTGCAGCCACGGTGATGAGCAGCGTCAACGCGGAGACCGGCCGCGGACCGGATCGCTCGAGCGTGTCCATGACGCCAGTCAAGCGGGACCGGCACACGACTGCGAGGGCCGAGCGACCCGATCGCGCCGGGTCGATCAGCCCGGTCCGGCCGGGACCGCCTCCCCGAGCGTGGGCTCGGCGTCCGCGAGGAGGCCCCAGCGCCAGGCGACGGCCAGCGCGACCAGCGCGATGATCGTGACCGCGACGCCGCCGACGAGGATCGCCTCGGCGACCCCGGCGACGCCGGCGATCGCCCCGAAGATCAGGCCGCCGATCGGGGTCGTGCCGGCGTTGACCGTGACATAGGCGGCCATCACCCGACCACGCAGGCGGTCCGGGACCGCCATCTGGATGAGCGTGTTCGTGTTCATCGAGATCCCCACCGAGCTCGCACCCACGATGAACATGCAGGCCAGCGACAGCGGGAACGAGCGAGAGAACGACAGGCCGATCTCGAGCGCGCCGAGGGCCAGCGCGGCGATGACGATCTTTGCCACGCGCGGCCGGCCGAGGGCCGCCACGATGAGCGCCGAGACGACGGAGCCGAGACCCGATGCCGCCATGAGGAAGCCGAAGCCCTCGGCCCCCACGTTCAGCACGTCGCGGGCCAGCGGCGCGATGAGGACCTGGAAGTTCATGCCGGCCGTGGACACCAGGGCGACGATCGCCAGGGCGAGCAGCACGTGGCGGGTCCTGACCACGTAGCGCAGGCCCTCGGCCAGGTTGGCCAGGACCGCACCGAGTGACCGCGGCAGGGCGGTCGGCGCGATCGGCTGGAGCTCCGACGCCCGCATCGCAAGCAGGCCCGCGATGACGGCCAGGAAGCTGAGACCGTTGAAGGCGAAGGCGAAGGCGACGCTGAACGCCCCGATCGTCAACCCGGCCACGGCCGGGCCGACCACCTTGGCGATGTTGACGATGGCCGAGTAGAGCGCTACCGCGCTGACGACATCGTCGCGCCCGACCATCTCGTACACGAACGATTGGCGGGTGGGCAGGTCGATGACGCTGGTGAAGCCGAGGAGGGTGGCCATCACCAGCACGTGCCAGACCTGGGCCGTCCCCGTGGCGGCCAGGATGGCCAGCGTGAACGCGAGGGTCATCGAGATCGCCTGGGTCGCGATGAGCGTTCGCCGCTTCGACAGCGCGTCGGCGACGATGCCACCGAACAGGCCGAACAGGAGGACCGGCCCCCACTGCGCCGCCACCACGAGTCCGAGTGCGAACGGGTCGCTCGTCAGCGTGAGCACGAGCCACGTCTGCGCGGCGCGCTGCATATGGGTCCCGACCAGCGAGATCAGCTGACCGACCCAGTACAGGCGATAGTTGCGATGCTGCAGCGCCCCGAGGCCGCGGGAACCGCGCAGGACGCGGAGCGGCCCCATCAGGGCCGGGTCGTCAACGCCGTGATCGCGCCGCGGGCCATCACCACGTCCTCGCGGGCATGGACCCGCAGGATCGCCACACCGTCCGACGCCGCGGCGATGACCGCATCGCGCTCCGCTCCGCCCACCGGTTCTGTCGGCGGAACGGGCACGCCCATCGACCCCAGTCGTTCGCAGATCGCCCTCCGGACAGCGACTGCGTGCTCGCCGATCCCGCCAGTGAACACGATCGCGTCGATCGAGGGCAGCGTCGTGACCGCGGCCGCGATCCCGGCGGCCGCCCGGCGAACGAACAGGGCGATCGCCATGCGGGCCCGTTCGTCACCGTCCGCGGCCGCGCCTTCGAGGGCGCGCATGTCGGCCGAGCCGCCGACTCCGAGGAGGCCCGAACCGTGGTCGAGGTCGCGCTCGATGTCGTCGGCCGGCAGGCCGGCGCGCAGCAGGCGGAACACGATGCCCGGGTCGATGGAGCCGGCGCGGGTGCCCATCATCAGCCCCTCGAGCGGGGTGAGGCCCATCGACGTGTCGATCGACCGGCCGGCCTCGACCGCCGTCACCGAACAGCCCCCACCGAGATGGGCGACCACGAGGCGGAGCGCGTCGACCGGCCGATCGAGCAGGCTCGATGCCCGTCCCACGGCCCACTCCACGGACAGGCCGTGGAATCCGTAGCGCCGGATCCCGTAGTCGATGGTCCAGCGATCCGGCACCGGATAGCGCCGTGCGGCGAGCGGCATCGTCGCGTGAAAGGCGGTGTCGAACAGGGCCACCTGCGGCGTCGAGGGCAGGCGCTCGCGGGCGGCCTCGATGGTGGCCACCGCCAGCGGGTTGTGGAGCGGCGCCAGGTCGACCACGCGGGTGAGGGCGTCGATCACCTCGTCGTCGATGCGGACCGGGGCGCTGAACCGCTCGCCCCCATGGACGACTCGATGCGCCACGGCCGCCAGCGACTCGGGGGCGATCCCGGCGTCGGCGGCCGCCGCGTCGAGGACGGCATTGATCGCCGCGCGGCGCTCCGCCGGTGGGGCGGCGGCCGACCAGTCGATGGTCTGCTCGAACAGAGCTGTCTCGTCGGGCAGGTCGAGGACGGTGCCCTTGAGGGTGGCGGAACCGGCGTTGAGGACGAGGACCCGTCCGGCGATCGGTGCGCTCAGTAGGGCCACGTCCAGTCGCGGATCTCGACCGGGTCCTCGCCGTGCTCGCGCGCGTAGGCGCGGGCCTGCAGCCGGGCGTCGGAGAACTGCTGGCGGAGCGCCGCCGCCCGCGATCCCAGGCCGGGCACCCGGTCGATGACGTCCATCGCCAGATGGAATCGGTCGAGGTCGTTGCGCATGACCATGTCGAACGGCGTGGTGACCGTGCCCTCCTCCTTGTAGCCGCGGACATGCAGGTTGTCGTGGTTCGTGCGCCGGTAGGCCAATCGGTGGATGAGCCACGGGTAGCCGTGGTAGGCGAACAGGATCGGCTTGTCGGTCGTGAAGATCGCGTCGAAGTCGCGGCTCGGCAGCCCGTGTGGGTGCTCCTTCTCGTCCTGCAGGCGCATCAGGTCGACGACGTTGACGAACCGGATGCGGAGTTCGGGCAGGTGCTCGCGCAGGAGCGCCACCGCGCCGAGCGCTTCGAGGGTCGGCGTATCGCCGCACGCGGCGATGACCACGTCGGGATCGCCAGCGTCGTTGCTCGCCCAGTCCCAGATGCCGAGGCCCCGGGTGCAGTGCAGGATGGCGTCGTCCATGGACAGGTAGGTCAGCGCGGGCTGCTTGCCGGCGACGATGACGTTGACATAGTCCCGGCTGCGCAGGCAGTGGTCGGCCACCGACAGGAGAGTGTTGGTGTCGGGCGGCAGGTAGACCCGGATGACCTCGGCCTTCTTGTTGACGACGTGGTCGATGAAGCCTGGGTCCTGGTGGCTGAAGCCGTTGTGATCCTGGCGCCAGACATGGCTCGTGAGCAGGTAGTTGAGCGACGCGATCGGGCGTCGCCACGGGATCTCGCGGGTCATCTTCAGCCACTTGGCGTGCTGGTTGAACATCGAGTCGACCACGTGGATGAACGCCTCGTAGCAGCTGAACAGCCCGTGCCGGCCGGTCAGCAGGTAGCCCTCCAGCCAGCCCTGGCAGAGGTGCTCGGACAGGACCTCCATGACCCGTCCGTCCGGTGCCAGGTGCTCGTCGGTCGGACGCGTCTCGGCGATCCAGGTCCGATCGGTCGCCTCGAACACGGCGTCGAGGCGGTTGGAGCTGGTCTCGTCCGGGCCGAACAGCCGGAACGTCGCCGGGTTCTCGGTGATGACGTCGCGCAGGAAGGTGCCCAGCACGCGGGTCGCCTCGCTGCTGGCGGTCGCGGGATGCTCCACGTCGACCGCGTAGTCGCGGAAGTCGGGCAGGCGCAGGTCGCGCAGCAGGGCGCCGCCGTTGGCGTGTGGGTTGGCGCTCATCCGCCGCGGGCCGACCGGCGGCAGCGCGGCCAGTTCGGGACGGAGCGCGCCCGCCTCGTCGAACAGCTCGTCCGGGCGATACGACCGCATCCAGTCCTCGAGCTGGGCCAGATGCGCCGGGTTCTGGCGGACATCGGACAGCGGCACCTGGTGTGACCGCCAGGTGCCCTCCATCGGCTTGCCGTCGACCACCTTGGGGCCCGTCCAGCCCTTCGGCGTGCGCAGCACGATCATCGGCCAGCGCGGCCGCTCGAGCGAACCCTCCCGGGCTCGAGCCTTGATGGCGGCGATGTCGTCGAGCACCGCGTCGAGCACGTCGGCCAACGCCCGGTGGACGAACGCCGGATCATCGCCGGCCACGACGTACGGCGCGTAGCCGTAGCCTTCGAGCAGGCTCGTCAGCTCCGCGTCGGGGATCCGGTCGAGCACCGTCGGGTTGGCGATCTTGTAGCCGTTGAGGGCCAGGATCGGGATGACCGTGCCGTCGACCTGGGGGTCGAGGAACTTGTTGGCGTGCCAGCTGGCGGCCAGCGGCCCGGTCTCTGCTTCGCCGTCGCCGATGACGCAGAACACGATCAGATCCGGGTTGTCGAACGCGGCTCCATAGGCGTGCACGAGCGCGTAGCCGAGCTCGCCGCCCTCGTGGATGGAGCCCGGCGTCTCGGGCGTGACATGGCTGCCGATGCCGCCGGGGAACGAGAACTGCCGGAACAGGCGGGCCATCCCCTCCTCGTCGGCGGTCAGGTCCGGATAGACCTCGCCCTCCGTCCCGTCGAGGTAGGCGTTCGCGACCGCGGCCGGGCCGCCATGGCCCGGCCCGACGATCCACATCGCATCGAGGTCGCGGGCCTTGATGACCCGGTTGGCGTGGACGTACACCAGGTTGAGCCCGGGCGTGGTGCCCCAATGGCCGAGCAGCCGCGGCTTGATGTGCTCCGGTCGCAGCGGCTCGCGCAGGAGCGGGTTGGCAAGGAGGTAGATCTGGCCGACGGACAGGTAGTTGGCGGCCCGCCAGTACGCGTCGATCCGGGCGAGCTCGTCGTCGGTCGCCGCGGGCCGTGCGGCCTCGGGCTTGGCTGCGGTGGAGACCATCGTGCCACCTCGTTGGATCGGTGCGTCGGGCGTGGCCCTCCAGCCTACTGCGACGCGAGGTTCAGGACGAGGGAACGATGACGACCCGACAGGCCGCCTCCTCGGCGACATGCGACGACACGCTGCCGAGCAGTAGCCGGCTGAGGTTTCGACGCCGTCGCGAGCCGAGGACGACGACGTCGGCCCGCTCCGTCCAGGCGGCCTCGAGGATGGCCTCGCCAGGATCGCCGTGCCACACGACCGAAGTGGCGCTGACACCGGCCGCCCGGGCGCGCTCGGCGATCGCGCCGGCGCCAGCCTCGAGGCGGGCCCGGTCTCGATGCGAACGGGCGACCGACAGCACGATGAGGACCGCGCCGTGCCCGCGCGCCAGCTCGATGGCCTCGTCCGCGGCGCGGCGCGACGGACGCTCGAGATCGGTCGCGAGGAGGACGTGCCGGATCGGCGCAGGATGACGCTTCATCGCTGACATGGTCGCTCATCCGAGCGTCCGCGCGCCAGTCGCCAGGCGGCACGCAGACGGCGGGCCGACCGGCCCGTGGGTCGGTCGGCCCGAGTGCCTCCTCCGGGGATGCGGTGTCGGGCGACGGTCAGGCCGTCGCGACGGGCGTGGCGGCAAGCTGGTTCGCGATGTCGCCGACCCACTCGGTGATGTCGGGCCACGGCCGGAAGTCGCCGTACGGCGCCCGCACGCCCTTGACGATCAGCCGCTCGCCCAGGCCGAGGTCGCTGCCGACCAGCCGACCCGGGAAGACCCGGTGGTCGAGCGCGTGGGTGGTCTCGATCAGCGCCGCCGCATCGACCGGGTCGACTTCGGGCTTTGCCGGGTCGCCGAGCGGTCCGCTCGAGTAGAGCCACACGCGACGCGTCGCGAAGGCCGGCGCGAAGCGCTCCACGAACGCCTTGGCCGGCTCCAGCCAGCGCCCCAGATAGACACCGCTGCCCAGCACGATCGCCTCGACGCCGTCGAGCGTCGTGACGTCCTCGGGCTCGCGGACCTCGGCCTCGATGCCGCGGTCGGTGAGGATGCCGGCGATGACGTGGGCGATCTCCATCGTCGATCCGTGCCGGCTGGATGCGCTGACCAGGACGGTCATCGGTCGTGCTCCTTCTCGCGGATCGAGCGGCGCCGTTCGAACGTGAGGTCGGTCGAGCGGCGCCGTCCATGCCGATGCTCGTCGGGCGGGGCCGCCCCGGGCAGGGCCGATGGGCCCGAAGGACGGCGCCCAACGGCCCGTTGCGGGCGCCGGGCGACTCAGGACGTCGTCGCGACCGAGTCGGCGGCGTCGGTGGTGTCGATCGCGGGGCTGCCGCCGTGGTGTCCCGGGCGGACGACGAGCACCGACATCGGGGCGTGATGGAGCACGTCCCGCGACACGCTGCCGAGCAGCAGGCGCTTGACGACCCCCAGTCCGCGGGTGCCGATGACGATGATGTCGGCCCGCCAGGCGGTCGCTTCGGCGACGATCGTCGAGGCCACGTCACCGCCGCGGTCCTTGGCATCGGCCGTGACGTGCTCGGACCGGAGTCGGGCGGCCGTGTCGGCGGCCGCCTTGGCCGCATGCCCGTGCGCGATGTCGATCACGTCGCCGTACGCCTCGAGCGCCGCAAGGCCGTCGACCGGTGACAGGCCGGTCCACCACGGCATCCCCGGGTCGACCACGCTGACGACCCGCAGCTCCGCGTCGGCGAACAGCCCGGAGTCCGCCACGAACGCCGCCGCCTGGCCGGCCGTCGGCGAGCCGTCGGTGGCGACGAGGACGCGATCGGACCCGTCGCCGCGCACGACCAGGACAGGGCACGGCGCGTGGTCGACCACCTCCGACGAGACTGACCCGAGGAGCAAGCGCGCCACCGCGCTCTGCCCCCGCGCACCGACGATGACGAGGTCCGCACCGAACCGCTCCGCGTGGTGCAGGATCTCCGATGCCGGGCGACCCGATCCGACGCGCACGATGACCGTGCGACCCTCGCCCTCGACTGATCTGGCGAGGTCCTCGAGCCGGATGCGGACCTCGTTTCGGGCGCGCTCGAGGGCCTCGGGCGACTCGACCACCACCACCGCCGGCCATGCGCCGCCGTACAGGTCGTTGTCGTCAGCGATCACGGTCAGCAACTCGATCGTGGTGGCGAGAGGCAGGTGCAGGCGCTGGACGGCGGCGACCGCGGTCATCGACGCATCCGAGCCGTCGACGGCGAGCAGGATGTTCATGGTCGAGCACCTCCTGGACACATGGTGCGCCGATTCGTGCCCTACCGAACAGGGCCCGGAGCACTGCGGAGCGGGTGACCCTCGGCCCCATCCGCAGGGATCGCGACATGCGAGCATGTCGAGATGCGTGATCAGCCGCCGGAGGCCGAGCCGGTCGATCCCGGCCGGTCGGTCGCGCAGTCCGACGCCCATGCCCGACCCGTCGCCGACGTGCTCGCGCAGATCGGCGTCGATCCCGCCAGCGGGCTGAGCGCCCCGGACATCGTCCGTCGCCGCGCCACGGCGGGCACCAACGAGCTGGCTACCCAGGAGCGCCCGAGCGTCCTCGGCATGATCCGCGAGGCGATGACGGAGCCGTTCGTCCTGCTCCTGTTCGTCGCCGGGATCCTGGCGATGATCGTCGGCGAGGTCCGCGACGGCCTGCTGGTGCTGGTCGGCCTCGTCCCGATCGTCGGCGCGGACGTGCTGACCACGTTCCGCTCGGAGAACGCCCTCGAATCCCTGCGCCAGGCCGCGGCGCCACGTGCCCGCGTCCGTCGCGACCGCCAGGTCGAGGACGTCCTGGCCGCGGATCTCGTGCCCGGCGACATGGTCCTCATCCAGACCGGCGAGATCGTGCCGGCGGACCTGCGCCTGACACGCGCCGAGGCGCTGCTCATCGATCGGAGCATGCTGACCGGCGAATCCATCCCCGAGCCGGGGACGACGACGCCCGACCCGCCAGACGCGGCGATGGCCGATCGGCATGCACTGGCCTACGCCGGGACGGCGGTGGTCAGCGGACGCGCCGAGGGCGTGGTCGTCGCGACGGGACCGGCCACCGAGGTCGGCCGGATCGCACGCGACCTCGCGGTGACCGAGCGCCGCCGGTCGCCGCTCCAGCGCGAGCTCGACCGTCTCGTCCGGATCCTGCTGGTCGTCGCCGTCGGCCTCATCCTCATCACCACCGGCCTCGGCTTCGTGCGCGGCCATCCGCTCGGCGCCAACGTGCTGGCCGGGATCTCGGCGGCCATCGCGGCCATCCCCGAGGAGCCACCGGTCCTGCTCGCCGTCGTGCTGGGCCTCGGGGCGTATCGCCTGCTCCGGCGGGGCGTCCTCGTCCGCCGGCTGAGCGCCGAGGAGACGCTCGGCGCGGTCGACCTGATCGTCACGGACAAGACCGGGACGTTGACCGAGAACCGCCTCGCCCTGCGTGACGTGTTGCGACCGGATGGGGCCGTGGTCGATCCCGCGGTCCGGGCCGATATCGTCCGGCTCGCCCTGCGCGCCGAAGAGGACGCCTGGCATCTCGATGACGGCACCCGGCCGGGGTCGTTCAGTCGGGCGCTCCTGGCCGCCATCGGGGCGGACGATCCCGGCGCACGGCCGGACCCGGCGGACCTTGTCGCCGGCGAGGGGCCGACCGACGGCCACCCGTACTCGCTGACCTGGTCACGTCGCGGCGGCGCCACGGAAGGGCAGGTCATCGGGGCACCCGAGATCGTGCTGGGGTTGACGCTCGACCGGGGCGTCGATCGCGCGGCATGGATGGCCGTCGTCGATGCCGAGGCCGGGCAGGGGGGCCGGCTCCTGCTCCTCGCTCGGGCCACCACGCCGCGCGATGGCGACCAGCCGGTGCGCTGGTCGCCGGTCGCCGTCCTCGCCTTCGCCGATCCGATCCGGGCGGACGTCCCGGCGGCCATCGGCCTCGCCAGGCGAGCCGGCATCCAGACCATCGTGGTGACCGGCGACCACCCCGCCACCGCCGTGACGATCGCTCGGGCCGCCGGCATCGATGCCGATGATGTCGTCGTCGGGACGGACCTGGCGGGCTGGTCCGACGCCGAGCTGACCGACCGTCTGGCGGCCATGTCGGTGGTCGCCCGGGCGGTGCCCGAGGACAAGTTGCGGCTCGTGGACGTGGCGAGGGCGGCCGGACGGACCGTCGCGGTCACCGGCGACGGCGTCAACGATGCACCGGCCTTGCAGCACGCCGACGTCGCGGTGGCGATGGGCAGTGGTACGGCGGTCGCCCGCGAGGCCTCGGACCTGGTCCTCGGCGACGACTCGTTCGCGACCCTGATGTATGGCCTGCGCGAGGGGCGACGCATCGTCGCCAACGTCCAGAAGGGCCTCGTGTTCGTCGTATCGACCCACGTCGCGCTGCTCGGGTTCATCCTCATCGCCACCATCGCCGGGTTCTCGCAACCGCTGCTGCCGATCCAGATCCTGTGGCTCGAGCTGTTCATCGACCTTGCCACATCGGTCGCGTTTGAACGGGAGCCCGAGGAGCCTGGCGCGATGGACCGACCGCCGCGCCGGCGCGATCGACCGTTGCTGACGGGCTCCCTGCTGGCCCGCATCAGCCTGGCCGGCGGTTTCAGTGCGGTGGCAGCGCTGATCCTGATGCTGACCCATGACGGCACCCCGGACCACGTGCGCTGGCTGGCCTACACGTCGCTGGTCGTCGCCCAGATCGTTCGCGCCTACGCCAACCGCAGCCTGGAGCGGCCGGTCACCTCGCTGCGACCGAACGGCCTGCTGGCCGGGGCGATCGTCATGGTCCTGCTCGCGCAACTCGCCATCCCGGCGGTCCCGGTGTTGGCGGACGCGTTTCGGGCCACGCCGCTCGATGCCACGGATTGGACGTTGGTGGCGGCCATCGCCCTGGGGCCAGCCGTGCTGGCCGAGGTCCTTCGGCGCACCACCGGGCGGGTCTGGGTCGCCTGAGGGCCGGGTCCGGGCCGGGTCGAGGGGCACGATCGATCGGTACGTTCGGCACTGCCGAGGTGACCCACGCGCGGGCACGCTGTGGCCATGGAGCCAGCCATCCGCCTGCCGAACGACATCACGATCCGCGCCATCGCGCCCGCTGACCGCGCCGGGCTGCGCCGGTTCTACGGCGAGCTCTCGCGGGACAGCCTCAACGCCCGCTTCCACGGCGCCACCCGCGGCATCGCCGATCCCGTGGCCCGCTTCTTCTGCGGGCCCGACCACGAGCATCGTGAAGGGCTCGTCGCCGAGATCGCCCGGGCCGAAGGCGGGCCGCGGATCGTCGGCCACCTGTGCCTCGAGCCCCTCGCCGACGGCGAGGTCGAGATGGCCATCGCCGTCGCCGACGCATGGCAGGGTCAGGGCATCGGCCGGGCGTTGCTGGCAACGTCGATCGCCTGGGCTCGGCTCCACGGTGTCACCCGGCTGCGAGCCTCGATGCTGTGGAGCAACGCGGCGATCCTCGGGCTGCTGCGCTCGGTCGGCCGACCGCTGACGGTGCGCGCCTCGGACGACGGCGACCTCGAGGCCGTCATCGACGTGCGCGACCCGGTGCCGACAGCGGCCTGAACCCGGGCACCGGCCGGCGTTGCTCTCGGACGGGCCGCGTCGGCCCGCTTCCCTCAGAACATCTCGTCGAGCGACACCAGGTCGTAGCCGGCCTCGCGCAGGCCCGCCACGATGCGCGGCAACGCCTCCAACGTGTGGTACCCGCCGAGGTGCATCAGGACGATCGAACCGCCCTCGGCCTTGGCGAGGACCTTCGTGACGATCTCGTCCGCGGTCGGGCCGGGCGGATCGTTGCGGACGGGGCGCCAGTCGATCGTGTCGACGTCCCAGGTCACGGTGTAGCGGTAGCCGGCCGCACCGACAGCGGCGAGGACGTCGGCGTCGTACCCGCCGTTGGGCGGCCGGAAGAACGGTCGCGGGTCCTGCGAGCAGGCCGTCCGCAGGGCGGTCGCGGTCCGCTGGAGCTCGGACCGGATGTCGGCCCGGGTCAACGTCCGGAAGTCCCGATGCGTGTACGAGTGGTTGCCGAGGGTCAGCAGGCCCGGGTGGGCTTCGATCCGCTCGAGGACGACGCGGCCGGCGTCGGTCGCGGTGTTGTCGGCCATCGCCCCGGTCATGAACACCGAGGCGTGCACGTCATGAGCGATCAGGTAGTCGACGATGGCGACCGCATCGCCGACGCGCCCGCCCATATCGAACGTGAGGGCGATCTGGTCACGGTCGCGCGGTCCATGTCGCAACAGCCGGCTGGCGGGGATCGCGGTGGGCTTGGGCGTGGGGATCGGGGTGGGTCGTGCGGTCGGCCGCGGCGTCGGGGTGGGTCGCGGAGTGGGAGTGGGCCGTGCGGTCGGCCGCGGCGTCGGACTGGGGGTCGGCGTGAGGCGCGGAGTCGCCGTCGGCTCCGGGGTCGGGGTCGGTGATGCGGTCGGAGTCGGTGATGCGGTCGGCGTCGCGGGCGCGGTCGGCGTGCCCGTCGACCCCTGGCTGGGCGACGGGCTGGACGATGCCGGCGGCGACGGGCTGGGCGGCGAGCCGAGGCACGCGGCGACGAGGACCGCGGTCAGCCCGAGTGCAAGCCTCGCGGCGCGTCGACGACCCGTCGCCTCAGCGCGCGATGACGACGGTCGCCCCCGTGTGCGTCGCCACATGCTCCGAGACACTCCCCTGGAGCAGCCGCGACACGGCACCGAGGCCACGGGAGCCGACGACCACGGTGTCGAAATGACCGCTCGTCGCGATCCGCTCGATCGCCTTGGCCGGGTCGCCGGCCGGCTCGAGCATCTCGGCGTCGACGCCGTGCTCGCCCAGGATCTGTCGGGCTTCGAGCAGCTGCTCTGCATGCGCGGTGCGGTCATCCCACGGATCCATCGGGCTGCGACCCGGGTGCATGGGCACGACGCTCACGACCGAGAGCGCCCCATCGAACCGCTTGGTGAGATCGATCGCGAGCTCCAGGGCTCGCTTGGCGGGCGGCTGTCCGTCGTACGCCACCAGGATGTTCTTCATGTCCGAACTCCTCTCGGGGTCATGCGTCGGGACCGGGCCGCCGGCCGGGGGGCCGGACGGCCCTGGTCACGGCTGCCTCATGGCCCACCCGGGTCCACTCAGGTGCCGTTCGATGACGATCGTCGCGCGCGGCCGCCCACAGCGACAGGGCCGGGCGGCTCCAACGGACCGGGCGGACCGGCACATTCGATGGCCCGCCCGGTCAGGTCCGTCCGATGTGCTCGAGCAGGCGTCCGCCGTCGTGCCAGGCATCGGGGTGCAGCCGCCGGATCCGATCGGCCTCGACCCGGGCGAGCGCCGCGAACGGTGTCTCGCCGCCGGTCAGCAGGCGGACCCGCCGGTAGCGGGCGGTCGCGTCGCGCAGGAAGGCGGCATACCGGGCGAGGGGGGTCGACTCGGCCAGCATCGCCTCGAAGCCGGGCACGTAGTCGACAGTCACGAGCAGACGCCCGAAGAAGGCCCCGACGGCGTCGGCACCTTCGTCCCAGCCCTGCGAATGACCGCCGCGGCGGAGGAGCGGCGCGGACGACTGGAAGCTGACGATGACCGCATCGTCGATCACGTCGGCAGCGCACCAGCCACCGAACGCCAGATACTCGTTGGAGACCCCGAGCCGGTCGGTGATCCGGATCTCCCCCCACGAGAACTCGGTGTGCAGCGGCATCCTCGAGCGGCGGGTGATGTCGCGCCGGCTGCCACGGGCGGACGTGCTGGCCCAGAACTCGACGAACTCCGGGTCATAGTGCTCGAACGTCGGAGTGCGACGCAGCGCGACGATGAGCGACGCCGGTCCCGGTCGATCCGGCAGGTCAGGATCGGCCAGAAATCCCCAGCCGGCCAGCCGATGCGCAGCGACGCGCAGGATCTCGGCGTCCGCACCGGGTGCAGCTGTCTCGACGCGGACGGGCGCGGTGTCCAGCATCATCGATGGACCCCCTCGGCTCCGACACGCTCCCCGTCGAGCAGCGGCAGGAGGTATCGCTCCTCGCGTTCGAGGTGGGCGTCGAGCATCGCCTCGAGCGCGAACAGGTCGCGTTCGACGATCCGGGTGTGCGGTCCGTCGGCCCGGCCGAGCTCGACCAGGCGATCGCGGACGCGACCGGCCAGGCGGGCGATCTGGCGATGGTCGAAGCGGATCGAGCGGGTCGCCCAGTCGGTGCCGGCCAATTCGTCGAGCTGGGGATAGAGCCAGCCCTCCTCCCAGGCCATGTGCGGTGCCAGCACGAGGTCGATCCAGCGGCATACGTGTCGGACGCGCTCGACGGCCTCGGGCCGTGGGCCCTCGCTCAGCGCGATGGCCGCCTCCCGGATCTGATCGATGCCCGGGCGGATCTCGACGTGCTCGTGTTCGGCAAACGCACGCATGGCATGACTGGCGAGAGCGGTGCGCGTCATGGCTTCGGTCCTCGTGCGAACGATGTGGTCAGAACGATGCGCCTGACCACCCACGCGGCCCAGTGCCGAGCGACCCGTCCCCGAGGGTCGGGATGGCCCGTCGACCCACGCGCCGGGGTTCGGGCCGGGCGGCTCGCCCGATGGTGACTTGTGGCCCGTGAACGGGGGATGGCGCCACACCGACCATCGTGCTCTAGGAGGTCAGCCATGCATACCCTGTCGCCGCGCCGCCGACCGAGCGCCGACGGACGCGCCCTCACGGTCGAGGCCGGCCAGGTCGTCTGCCCGCGCCGCGGGCTCGTCGACCTGGAGGTGTGCTGGGTGTGTCCGGCCTACCGCGGTCTGAGCACGGGCCATTTCGAGGGCGTCCTGTGTTCGACCGGGGCCAGCCTGATGTCCACCGTCGGCAGCTGGCTACCGACGGTCGCCGGCGACACGAAGCGTTGACGGGGGCCGGCCATGACGCTCGAAGCGGATCCGGTAGAGGAGCTGGTCGCCCTCGGGATCGCCGCTGACCTGTCGGGCGCCGCTCGACGGCGCCTGGCCACGATCGCCCGCATCGAGGAGCTGCCGGCCGGCAAGGTCGTGTTGCGCGAAGGCCAACCCACCCTCGAGCTCGGCGTCGTGCTCGATGGCCGGGTCGCGCTCCAGACCCATCTGCCGGGGCGCGCTGACCTGACCCTGATGACCCTCGATCGAGGCGACATCTTCGGCTGGTCTGCCGCGCTCGGCGATCCGTCGACGTCATCGGTCGTCGCGCAGGTGCCGACCCGCGCCGTGCTGCTCGAACGCGACGGATTGCTCGACGCGCTCGCCGCCGACACCGAGTTCGCGGCCGTGATCTACCGGCGCCTGTTCCAGGCCGTGACCAGCCGCCTCGTGGCGACCCGCCTGCAGCTCCTCGACCTGTACGCCAGCGCCGAGGGCCGGGCATGACCACACGGCCCGAACCGCCCGTCGCCCACGACGATCCGCCGCGCTTCCTGCCACGAGCCGAACTCGATCGGCTGTTCGGGGCCCTGCGCGCGACAGGTCGCACGGTGATCGGCCCGACGATCCGGGAGCAGGCCGTCACCTATGACCAGATCGACGGCACGGATGACCTGCCCATCGGCTGGACGGCAGACACGGCCCCCGGGACCTATCGCCTCACGCGCAACGACGGCGTGCGGGCGTTCGACTACGGCATCGGCCCGACCGCCTGGAAGCGCTATACGCATCCGCCAAGGATCCCGCTGACGGTCAGCGCACCGTCGCCGGTCGGCCCGACCGTCGCGCCCGTGACGCCCGACGCACCGCCGCTCGCGTTCGTTGGCGTCCGCGCCTGCGAGCTGGCCGCCCTGCGCATCCAGGAGCGGGTCATGCGCGCGGGGCCGGCCGGTGACGTGGATCACGCGGCCCGGCGAGACGCGGCGCTGGTCGTCGCGGTGGAGTGCGCCGTCGCCGGATCGACCTGCTTCTGCACCTCGATGGGCACCGGACCCGAGGTCGGCGAGGGCGCCGACATCGTGCTGTCCGAGCTCGATGAGGGCTTCGTCGTGCGTGCCGAGAGCGGGCCAGGGCAGGTCGTCGTCGACGCCCTCCGGGTCGACGCCGCGAGCGATGATCAGACCGGGCGGGCGACGGCCCAGGTGGCGGAGCTCCGCGAGACGATGGGCGACCCCGTCCCGACGGCGGGCCTGCCCGAGCGGCTGCGCGCGGCCATCGACCACCCGCACTGGGCCGAGATCGCCGAGCGCTGCCTGGCATGCACCAACTGCACGCTCGTGTGTCCGACCTGCTTCTGCACCAGCGTCGGCGTGGCCTCGGATCTTGACGGCCAGGCGGCAACGACGGATCGGACCTGGGACAGCTGCTTCAGCCTCGGATTCGGGCGGGTCGCCGGCGACGCGAACTTCCGGCCGCGCGTCGCGGACCGCTATCGCCAGTGGCTGACCCACAAGTTCTCGACCTGGTGGGACCAGTTCGGGTCGTCGGGTTGCGTCGGCTGCGGCCGTTGCATCGCCTGGTGCCCGGTCGGCATCGACGTCCGGGCGGAGCTGTTGGCGGTGGCCCCGCCGCACGCGCCGGCGGGACCGATCCCGTGGCCCGTCGCCCCGCCGGACGGCCACGCCCCCGCTCCGCTGGCGACCGTGGAGCCGGCACGCTACGTCGAGACCGAGGTGACCGACGTCCGCCGCGAGACGAACGACACGGTCACGTTGCGGCTGGCGACCGACGATGCGGCCCTCCTCGCGGCGCAGCCGGGCCAGTTCGTGATGGTCGCCCAGCCCGCCCAGTCGGCGCCGCCGATCTCGATCTCGCGGATCCTGCCCGACGCGCTCGAGCTGACCATCCGGCATGTCGGCCCGGCGACCGCCAGCCTGACCGCCGCCCGGCCCGGAGGACGCTTCGCGCTGCGCGGGCCGATGGGCCGGCCCTGGCCGATCGACGAAGCACGCGGCCGCGACGTCGTCATCGTCGCCGGCGGGATCGGGCTCGCTCCCCTTCGGCCGGTGCTCGATGCGGTCCTGCGCGATCGGCCGCGGTTCGGTGCCGTGCGCATCTTCCACGGCGCCCGGACGCCCGCCGACCGCCTGTTCGTACCGGAGTTGGCGGCGTTGGCCGGACGAGTCGACGTCGAATTCGCGGAGATCGTCGATCGCGCCGGACCCGACTGGTTCGGCCGGGTCGGCGTCGTGACCCAGCTGTTCGAGCACGCGACGTGGGCCGGGGCGGGCGCCACGGCCTTCATCTGTGGACCGGACCGGATGATGCAGGCCACGGTCCGCGGCCTGGCCGCGCATGGCCTCAGCGCCGACCGGACGTGGGTCACCCTGGAACGCAACATGGCCTGCGGCGTGGGCCTGTGCGGCCACTGCCAGCTCGGACCGTACTTCGTGTGCCGTGACGGGCCCGTCTTCTCCGTCGCCGAGCTCGGCGATGCGTTCACGACGGAGGGCTTGTGATGACGCTCGCGGCAGCGACCTCCGGGCGGACCGCGGTCCCCGCCCGACCACGCATCGCCATCGTCAAGTTCGCCTCGTGCGACGGCTGCCAGCTGACGCTGCTCGATCTCGAGGACGAGCTGCTGGCCATCGCCGAACGGATCGACCTGGTCGAGTTCGCCGAAGCGACCTCGCAGCGCTCGTCCGGTCCCTACGACGTGCTGTTCGTCGAGGGATCGGTCAGCACCCCCGAACAGGCCGAGGAGATCGTCCGGCTGCGGGCCGCCTCGACGCTGCTGGTGACCATCGGCGCGTGCGCGACCTCGGGCGGCATCCAGGCGCTGCGCAACTGGGCCGACCACGATCTCGTCCGCGCGGCCGTCTATCCGGACCCGACGATGGTCGACTCGCTGGCGACCGCCACGCCGATCGCCGATCACGTGGCGGTCGATGCGGAGATCCGGGGCTGTCCCATCTCGCCCGCCCAGCTGCGCGAGTTCGTCACCGCCCTGCTCGTCGGGCGGCGGCCCGGCCTGCCCGATGAAGCGGTCTGCGCCGAATGCAAGCGGCGCAACATCGTGTGCGTCGCGGTCGCCCGCGGCATCACCTGCCTGGGACCCGTGACGCGTACCGGTTGCGGTGCCCTGTGTCCGGCCTACGGTCGCGGCTGCTACGGCTGCTTCGGGCCGCGCGAGTCGGCCAACGGGCCGGGGCTCGCCCGCTGGCTCGAGCGCGACCTGCCCCCGGCCGACGTGGCACGGGCGTTCGCCCTGTTCAACGCCTGGTCCCCGCCGTTCCGGACCGTCATCGACGAGGCCGGCGGACCACCCGGGCCGATCGACGGCAGGCCGACCCCGGAGGCGAGCGATGCACACCACTGAGCAGCTCAGCGGGGGCCCGGATGTCGCCGATCTGACGATCGACGTCCGCAACCTCACCCGGGTCGAAGGCGAGGGCTCGCTCCACCTGCAGGTGCGCGATGGCGTCGTCGAGTCGGCACGTCTCGAGATCTTCGAGGCGCCGCGCTACTTCGAGCGCCTGGTGGTCGGTCGGACGATGGACGAGGTCATCGACATCGTCACCCGCATCTGCGGCATCTGCCCGGTCGCCTACCAGATGACCGCCGTCCACGCCGCCGAGGCGGCCTTCGGCATCGACGTCGACCCGGCCGTGGCCGCCCTGCGCCGCCTGTTCTACTGCGGCGAATGGATCGAGAGCCACGCCCTGCACCTGTACCTCCTCCACCTGCCCGACTTCCTCGGTTATCCGAGCGCCCTCGACCTGGCCCGCGACCATCGATCGGCGGTCGAGGGGGGCCTCCGGCTCAAGCGGGCCGGTAATCACATCGTGGCCACCATCGGCGGGCGGGCGATCCACCCGGTATCGGTCCGCGTCGGGGGCTTCTCGCGGATCCTGCGGCGCGACGAGATCCGGGCCCTGCGCGCCGATCTCGAGGAGGCGCTCGGGCTGGCCGAGGCGACCATCGATCTCGTCGCGACCCTCCAGCCACCCACATTCCGCCGCGACATGCGGCTCGTGGCGCTGCGCGACCCGTCGGCCTACCCGATGAACCACGGCCGGATCGTGTCGAACGACGGGATCGACCTGGCGGCCGACGCCTGGGAGTCGCTGTTCGACGAGCACCAGGTGGCCTGGTCGCACGCGCTGCAGGCGCACGCGCCCGACGGCCGACCGTACCTCCTCGGGCCGGCGGCGCGCGTCACGCTCGACGGCGACCGGCTGCATCCGCGCGCCGCGGCAGCCCTCGACCGTCTGGGGCTGGCCGACGAGATCGCCCATGAACCCCATTGGAGCATCGCCGCCCGGGCGATCGAGCTCGTGCACGCCGTGGCCGAGGCGATCGACATCGTGGAGGCATACGAACCACCGCTCGAGGCCGCCGTGGCATGGCGTCCGCGAGCGGGCCGCGCCGCGTGGGCGACGGAGGCCCCGCGCGGGATGTTGTTCCAGCGCTTCGATCTCGATGAGGGTGGTTGCGTCACGGACGCCCGGATCGTGCCACCGACCAGCCAGAACCAGGCGGCCATCGAAGCGGACCTCGCCGCCTTCGCCCCGACCGTCCTCGAGCGGCCTCGAGCGGAGGTCACCCACCTGATGGAGCAGCTGATCCGCAGCTACGACCCGTGCATCAGCTGCGCCACCCACTTCCTGGATGTCCAGGTGGAGGAACTGTCATGACTGCCCTGCTGCCGACGGGGCCATTCGCCCCGGAGTCGGATGTCACCGAGCTGAGCCCGGAGGTGCATCACCTGGTCACGATCCGGGTCGAGATCCTCGCCTGCGGTGCGCCCGACCGGGGGGACGACGGGGCCGCGATCGCGGCCGTCGCCCGCCTCGCCGACGCGATGCCCGAGGACGTGCGCATCCGCATCGTCGGCCAGCTCGACATCGACGACCTGCTGGCCGTGCCTGCCGGCGCGGGGGCCATCGTCGTCGACACGGCGGTCGGCATCGACCCGGGCTGGATCGTGGAGATCCCCTTCCGGGGCCTGGCCGGACGCGAGTCGGGCATCCGTCCGCGCTCCTCGCACGCCCTGTCCATCCCCGAGACCATCGGGGTCGCGTCGATGATCCGTGGGCGGCCGCTCGAGGGCATCGTGGTCGCCATCGGCGGCGTCGACTTCGGGCTCGGTGACTCGCTCAGCTGGCCGGTCATCGCCGGCATGGACGCGTTCACGATGGCCATCGCCGATGCGGTCCGGCGGGTGCGCGAATCGGTCGTGCGGGTCCCCGTTCCGCGTCGCTGACGTCGCCACAGCCCGGCGTGATCCGGCGGGCGGGTCCCCGCATCCGCCCGCCGACGATCAGATCCGGCCGCGCGGCACCGTGTGCCAGTACGTCTTGTTGAAGACGATCTTGCCGAGGTGCCACAGCTGGTTGGGGCGCGGTGGACGCGGCGGATGGTCGTAGTCGAACCGCAGCATCGTGCCCTTGCCGTCGCCGATCTCGAAGAAGCACATGACCCGGCCTTCGTAGTCGGCGTGCTTGCCGGCCGGCTGCCGACCTTCGACGGAGGCGACGATCCGCTCGGTCACCACCGGGGCCTCGAAATGCGCCGTCGAACCGGCCTTGGACAGCGGCAGGTCCGTGGCGTCACCGAGCGCATAGACGTTGGGGCGGTCGGCCACCTGGAGGGTATGGCGGTCGGTCGGCAACCAGCCGCCGGGGGCCGGCGCCAGGCCGGCGTCGATCAGGAACTGCTGGCCCTTGTGCGGCGGGACAAGGATGAGCAGGTCGTACGGCAGCTCCTCCCCCTCCAGGCTGCCGATGACCTTGCGCACCGGGTCGATCGTCTCGACGTTGAAGAAGGTGTGCAGCTCGATCCGCTTCTCGGCCAGGATCGGCGTTGCCATATCGGACACGGACTCGATGGTGAAGGCCCGTCCGATCGGCGAGCAGAAGTGGATCTCCGAGGCGTCGCGCAGCCCACGTCGACGGAGCTCGTCCTCGATCAGGAAGGCGACCTCGAGGGGCGCCGGCGGGCACTTGTAGGGCATCCCCGCGATGCCGATGACGATGCGCCCGCCACGGAACGCGTCGAGCGCCGCGCGCAACCGCGTGGCGGCCTCGGCCGTGTAGAAGTGGTGAGCCTCGGTCGCGAAGTGGTCGATCGCCTCGGGCACGAGGCGGGATCCGGTCGCCACCACGAGATAGGCGTAGTCGAACGTGCGGCCATCGGCCAGCCGGATCCGTTGGTCGGCCTCGTCGAGAGCGACGATCTCGCCGACCTCGAGGCGCACGCGGGAATCGAGCAGACTCCGCTCCGGGCGCTCGAGGTGGTCGGCGCGTTCGCCGCCCATGGCGATGTACATGAAGCCCGGCTGGTAGACATGCGACCCGGTCTGGTCGAAGACGACGACCTCGATCTCCCCCCGGTCGATCCGCTGCCGCAGGCGGCGCACCAGGAGATTGGCGGTGAGGGTCCCGCCGACCCCGCCGCCAAGGATGGCGATCCGTTGCATGGGGTCCTCCTAGCGTCGCTTCTCGACGACGATCTCGTCATACCCCTCGCGCGTCTCGACGCCGACCAGCCGATGGCCGGCTTTCTCGACCCACTTGGGGATATCGGTCCGCGAGCCCTGGTCCGTCGAGCGGACGGCGATGACCGTGCCGACGTCGGATTCGCGGATGACGCGGATGAGCTCCATCAACGGGCCGGGGCAGTAGCTGCCTCGAGCGTCGACGATGCGCGTTTCGGAGGTGGAGGTCTCGATCATGGCGATCACCCGGCTTGCTAGATGAACAACGGGACGGAGTCTTCGGTCATCAGGCCGATGACGGTGGCGGCGCCCACGGGCTCGCCCA
Organism: Candidatus Limnocylindrales bacterium; assembly: GCA_035692005.1. Taxonomy (GTDB): domain Bacteria; phylum Chloroflexota; class Limnocylindria; order Limnocylindrales; family CSP1-4; genus SPCO01. The sequence goes on from DASSII010000100.1 coordinate 61,370, forward strand.
TGCCATCGACCATGTCGTCGGGCTTGAGCCCGAACATGTCCATCGTCATCTGGCAGGGGATGAACTCGACGCCCATCGCCTGGGCGGCTTCGAGCAGCTCCTTGGGGCTGGCCACATGGTGCTTGCGGGCGAGCCGACGCATCATCCACGGGCCCATCCCGAAGAAGTCCATCTTCGACAGCTTCCGATGGCTGATGCCCGGCCGCTGCATGACCGACATCATCTTCTGCATCCAGTCGTCGCCGGTCACCCGTCGGTCGTCGCGGACGAACACGGGCAGTCCCCAGAACGTCACGAACACGCGGGTCCGGACGCCCATCGCGGCACTCGTCGAGGCGAGGATCATCGTCGCCCAGACCTTCTCGAGGTCACCGCTGTAATCGATGATGAGGATGTCCTTGGGCTTGACCGCGGCGTCGGGCGCGGGCGCGGGCTCCGGGGTGGTCGTGACGAGGGGGGCGTCGAGCGGACGCTCGATCGTGGTGGTAGGCATCGGGGACCTCACGTTCGGCGGATGACGAAGCGGTACACCGCGCCGTCCGAGGACTGATCGACCAGCTCGTTGCCGGTCGCACGGCACCAGGCGGGGAAGTCCTTGACCGATCCGGCGTCGGTCGCCAGGACCTCGATCACGGCGCCGCTGGGCAGGCCCTTGATGGCCTGCGCGGTCTTGACGATGGGCATCGGGCAGGCGAGCTGCCGGGCGTCCACGGCAAGGTCGATCTCGACGAGTGGCATGGCGGTCACCTCAGGCTGGATCGGATCAGATGAAGACCACTTGGCCGTCACCGGCGTTCAGGTAGAAGGCGGTGACCCCCTCCACGCCATCGACGAGGGGGTCGAGGTCGGACGGAGTCAGGCCGAGGAGGTCCATCGACAACGAACACGCCTGGATGTCGACCGCCCCGACGTCCTTGGCCATGCGCAGTGTCTCGGCCCACGGTGCCTGACCCGCGCGGGCCAGCGCGTCGACCGCGGCCCGGCCCGCTTCGCCCGCCTCCGGGGCGAGCCCGTGATCGCGCAGGATCCGGTCCGATCGGAAGGCGTCGAGCGCCCAGTACTGCAGGAACAGGTTGACGGGCTTGCCGAGCGCGGCCGCACCCGCGGTCAGGACCGCGGCAGCCTGCAGCTTGTCATCGGTGCCCGAGAACATGACGAGATTGAGCGGCTCTGCCATCGATGCGCCCCTTTCCCCCGCAGGGTGCGCCGCGACGGGCGGCTCGGCAGCGGCCGAGCGGCCCCAATCGAACGGGTACAACGGCCCGCGGCCTCCCGGAGGCGGGCCGAACGGCCCGCGTGTTGGGGCCGGACGCCACGTCCGGTCAGGCCTGTCAGCCGCGAGGCTGGCGCTACACGGATGCGTGGTTCGGCGGCCCCCACAGGCCGCCCAAGGCAGGCACAGGAGCGCGGAGATGACACCCGACGACGACCGGCACGCGGCGCCCACCAGCCGCACCGTCGGCGACCTGATGACCCTGGAGCCGGTCGTGATCCGGTCCGATGCCTCGCTGTCCGAGGCCGTCCAGCTGATGGACCTGCACGCCGTCGGCGGGCTGCCAGTCGTCGACGGCGCGGGCGATGTGGTCGGGGTCATCACCAAGACCGACCTGGTCAACGCGCGCGCCACCGAGTACCTGTGGGCGAACTGGGACGAGCTGGGCGTGCGCCACCTGATGACCAGTCCGCCGCTGACGATCCGGCGGTCGACGACCCTCGACGTCGCGACGCGCCGGATGGAACGCCACCATGTCCACCGCCTGGTCGTGGTGGCCGATGACGACCCCGCCCTGCCCATCGGCGTCATCACCACGACCGACCTCGTGCACGCGCTCGCCCAGGACACGCAGTGAACGATCGTCGCCGGGCGAGCTGCGTCGAGGGCCCCTCCTGATGTGCCTCACCTACCCCGGTCTGGTGTTGTCGGTCGGCGACGGCGAAGCCGTCGTCCGGACGGAGGGTCGACAGCGCCGGGCCACCACCCTTGTCGTTCCGGATGTCGCGGTCGGTGACTGGGTCATCGTCGCGGCCGGTTCCATCGTCACGCGTCTCGACCCGGCCGAAGCGGCCGAGATCCGAGGCTTGATCGAGATCGCGGACGGCCACGGAGGATCACCCGATGTCCACGCTCCCTGACCCGCGTCGCGCCGCCCGGCTCGTGCCCCCGTCGACGGTCGGGGCCGGGCTCCTGCTGGCCGGCGCCACCGCCCTCATCAGCGGGCTGTCCGTCTTCGTCAACGCGTCCGCGGTGAAGGCCGTGCCGGATCCGGCCGTGTTCACGACGCTCAAGAACGCCGTCGCCGCGATCGTCCTGCTCGGGCTCGCCACTGCGGTCGTCCGGCCGTCCGACATCGGCGCCATCGGTCGCCGCGATTGGGGCTGGCTGACCGCCATCGGCGTGATCGGCGGCGGTATCCCGTTCCTGCTGTTCTTCTCGGGCCTGGCCATGGCCAGCGCCCCATCGGCCGCGTTCATCCACAAGACGATGTTCATCTGGGTCGCCCTGATGGCCGGCCCGGTCCTCGGCGAGCGGCTCGGCCTGGCGCCGATCGCCGCCCTCGGGGTGCTGCTCGTCGGCCAGGCGTTGATCCTGCCGCCGCTCGGCATCGCCTGGGGCCTCGGCGAGACCCTCATCGCGCTGGCCACGCTGCTGTGGGCCGTCGAGGTCATCATCGCCCGGCGCGTGCTCGGGCGCGTCCGTTCGCCGATCGTCGGCGTCGCCCGGCTCGGCATCGGGCTCATCGTGCTGGTCGGCTACCTCGTCGTGAGCGGTCGTCTGGCCGGCATCGCAACGCTCGATGGCGCGGCCTGGGCCTGGGTGGTCATCACCGGCGGCCTGCTGTCCGGCTATGTCGCGACGTGGTTGGCCGCCCTCCGCCGGGCCCCGGCCAGTCAGGTGAGCGCCATGCTCGTCCTCGGTGCGGTCATCACCGGCCTGCTCACGACGGTCAGCAAGGGCGTGCTGCCTGACACCACGATCGTGGGTGGCTACGCGCTCATCGCGCTGGCCGTCGCCGCCATCGCCTGGATCGGGCTGCGCCGGGCGGCCATCGGCCGTCCCGCGCCCCAGGCGACCTGAGCCCGCCACAGGCCATGTCCACCTCGCTGCCGCCAGCGGTCACGACGAGCCGGCCATCGCGCCGGGACCGGCGAGTCGAGGCGCCGCTGGCGCCGGTGGCGCCGTCCGGCCCGGTCCTGTTCGCCCGCTACGCGTATGGGCCCAACCGGTTCGGCTACTGCGGTCCCGACGATGCCGACGAACTGCTGGAGGCGGGCGCGGCGCAGCAGGACCGGGCCCTGCGCGCGCTCGCCACGCAGTTCGAAGGGGCCTTCCCGTACCTCGCCCTCATTGCCCGCTCGAACGACATCGCCGATCCGCTCGATGCTCGCGTCGTGGAGGCCTACTGGCTCGGCAACGAGCTGCTCGCCGCGATCCCGGCCGGATCCTTCGGCGCGTCGCTCGACGAACGGTTCCGGAGTCGCGTCCGCACGGACGCGTGGCGCTGGCTCGCCACCAAGCCTGCGGCCGGCGCCCGACCCGTGCACGCCTTCCACGTCTTCGACGTGTTCCCGCGGGTCGGGCTGATCCGGGGCGGCGCCGTCGACGACATCGTCGGGACGATCGATTCGTGCCGCATCCGCTGGGGCCGGGTGCTGGAGCGGATCGGCGAGGAGCTCGTCGTCTCGGCTCCGCGGCTCGACCTCGTCGACGGTCGACTGCGGCTCGGTCGCGCACGGCCAGAGCGCGTGCGCGCGTGGCGCGACGCGACGGGCTTCATCGATGCCCCTCGACCCGGCGATATCGTGTCGATCCACTGGTCATGGGCGTGCGACCGCCTGGACGGCCGCCAGCTCGGCAACCTGGTCGCCTGGACCGCACGGCAGCTGGACATCGCGAACCAGACGATCTGACGCAGCTCCGAGCCTGACGGCGTCGCCGCCGCGGCAGCCCCTGAGGATCGGTGTCAGGCGACGGGTTCGCGACCGCCCTGCCGCGGCACCATCGACACGGCCAGCAGCAGGACGGTGGCCCCGGTCGCGAGCCCGCTGAGGGCGCCCCCGACCAGGACGAGCGTGTCCTGCCCGAGCGGGACCCCGATGGCGAGGGCGACGACGCCGGCCTCGAAGCCGACGACCCGCAGCCACGCGCCGCGCCCGAGCAGCCCGCGAGCGCGCCGCCGCGATGATCCGTCCCCGGGTCCGATGGTCGGCACCAGATGGGCCGCGGCACCGAGCACCGCCTGGAGGACCGTCCCGACGGCGAGCGGCACGCCGACGACCGCGAGCGACCAGCCGGCCGGGCTCGCACCGGCGCCGATGACCAGTCCCGCGGCGGCCCACACGCCCGCCGCGAACCACGCCGAAGACGCCACCAGCGACCAGGTCGTGAACGCGTGCCAGCCGGGATCGGTCGTCCAGCGACCGCGGGTCGGCTGGCGGGCAGCCTTGGCCACGTAGGCCGGGACGGCCGCAGCGCCGACGATCGCCAGCAGGGCACCGGCCCGCGCCAGCGGATCCGCTTCGATCGCGAAGCCAGCAGCCACCGCGCCGACCCCGGCCGCCAGGCCACCGATCGCGACCCACGCGGTCCGCCCCTCCACGATCCGGGCCCCGAGCACGGTCGGTACCAGGTGGATATACGTCCCGGCGATCGTCAGGCCGACGAAGCCGATCAGGTTGAGCCAGGCATGGACCGGCTTGAGGACGGCCCATCGCTCGGTGACCGGCGCGAACGTGTGGAGCATCCCGGTGACGAGGGTGACCCCGGCGATGACGAAGGCGATGCCGACGAGGTAGGCCACCAGGACCGGCCAGCGCTTCGGTCCGAGCGCGCGGCGCATCGGTCCCACGGTCACCGCCGCCAGGCCGATGAGCCCGAGCAGGTAGACACCTGCCCCGACGAGCGACGCGGCGCGGGCCGCGACCGGCACTGCCAGCGCGATGGTGAGCGCGCCGACCGCCAAGGCCACGATGACCGCGCCCCGGGCGACGGGACGAGCGGGCGGCGCCGCCGCCAGGGCTGCCGTGAAGAACGGCATGACCGCGCCGATGGCCACCCCCGCGCCGCCGGTGAGCAGCAGGTGGAGGGCCATCCACGGTCCCCGCCCCAGCACCACCGCCGCGACGGCGCCGACGACGAAGGCCAGGGCCAGTGCGACCCCGGCCGCGGTCAGCCGCCGATCGGCATCGCGCCGGATCGGCTGACGCCCCGACAACGCGGGTACCCCGGCGGAGGAGGCTCCGCCGGGGTGGGGCTGACCGAGGATCGGGAGGGGGCGACCCACCCCCGGTTCAGTTGGTCGGATCGCCGTCGCCTGCCTGGACGATGCCCAGGGCGCCGCGTCCGACGAAGTTGAAGGCGTGGGTGACCATCGGATACTTGCCGTCCTCGGCGGTCGTGAACTCGACGATGCCACCCTGTGCCGGCGAGAGATCCATGGCCTGCGAGCCCCAGTTGCCCGGGTTGCCCTTGGCCAGGTGGATGCCTTCCTTGATGACGGTGTCGAAGATCGTGCCGACGATGTGGAACGAGCTGTCGATGCTGGGTCCTGCGTCAAGGACGAAGATCCGGTTGGTCTCGCCGGTGCCGACCTGGAGGGGCGCGTTCTGGTACTGGTTGGCGACGCCGTTGAAGACGACGAAGTCGGGAGCCGGCGCGCCGGCGGCCGCCTTGGTCAGGTCGGATGGCTGGCCCTGCGGCCCGAGATACCACTCGCTCTGGACGATGGCGAACTCGTTGTCGACCTTGGGCAGGCCCTCGGCCGGCTCGACGATGACCATGCCGTACATGCCGTTGGCGATGTGATGCAGCGTCGGCGCGGTGCCGCAGTGATACATCCACACCCCGGCATAGTCGGCCGTCCACTCGTACAGCAGTTCCTCGCCGGGGGCGATCGAGCGCATCTCGTCGTTCCATGCCACCTGGCTCGCGTGGAAGTCGATCGAGTGCGACAGCTTGTTCTCGGGTGGGTTCTTGAGGTGGACCCGGATGGTGTCGCCGACCTTGACCCGGATGACCGGCCCCGGGACGGTGCCACCGAAGGTCCAGACCTGCTGGACGAAGCCCTCGGCCACGGTCATGGTCTGCTCGGTCATCACGAGGTCGATGTCGTGGACCTTGCCGGGCAACAGCGCCGGGGCCTTCGGGTCGTAGACGACCGGGGCGGGCGCGTTGGGGTCGGCCTCGACCGTCGTGGCCGGCGCCGGCCCGCCGTGGCTGTTGGGATCCGGACTCGCGACGGCGGTCCCGGCGACCTTGACCTCACCGGTCATGCCCGCGGCCGCATGGCCGGGGATCGAGCACAGGAAGGTCGTCCCGCCGGCCGGGATGTCGACGTCGAGCGTCACGGTCTGGCCGGGGTCGGCGAGCACGAGCTCCCCGTTCGGGAAGCTGATGTCGTGCGGGATGGCCCCGGTGTTGACGAGCTTCACCTGGTAGCGTCCGGCCGCCGGGACCTCGAGGGTCTTGGGCTTGAAGCCCAGGTCGAACGCCTCGATGTCGAGCGTGCCTCCGGCCGCAGCCGGGGCGGATGCGGCCGGTCCGGATGCGGCCGGTCCCGACGGCGCCGTCGACGGCGAGGCGGCCGGAGCCGCGCCACCGCTGGCCGCCGGCGGATAGGTCCAACCCGGGGCCTTGCCCGCAGCACACGCACCCAGGGCAAGACTCGCCCCGAGCAGCAGGATGATCATTCGACGCATCGTCGTGGGCTCCTTCAACAAACACATACGGTAGCGGTCATGGTTACGGCCTGCGAAGCCGCTCGACAGGGCCATGAGTCACCTTCTGTTCGGGACCGTCGGGACCATCGGGACCATCGGCCCCTCGGCGCGTCCGGCAGGATCAGGCTCCTCGGGGAGGGCCACGTCGGCGAGGGTCGCCCCGGACAGCCGATCGAGCATCGCCGCCTGGGCATCCCGGAACACGCCGTGCGCCGAGCAGTATCCGTCGCGACCGCATGGCCCGCCGCGCAACACGCAGCTCGTGCGGCGGCTGTCACCCTCGACGGCCTCGATGACCTCGAGCAGGCTGATGGCCTCGCGTCGACGGGCCAGCAGGTAGCCCCCGGTCCGCCCGGTCCACGACACCACCAGGCCAGCCCGGACGAGGGCCGCCATGACCTGCGGCAGGAACGCGACCGGGATGTCCATCAGGGTCGCGATCTCGCGGACGCTCGTCGGTCGCTCGCGGCCCGGCTGGGCCAGGGCGAGCATCGCCCGGACGGCGTAGTCGCCGCGGCGGGTCAGTTCGAGACGCATGCACGGCTCCCGGCGAATGATCGCTGTCGACGCTTCGAGCGCCGCTCAGATGCCCGGCAGCTGGCAGATCAGGGCGCTCGAGCCGGCGGCTCGGGCCGCGCGGGCGACCGGCGACGTCGCCGCGACGGGCCCGCTCGTCGGGGCGACGCCGGCGCTGGGATCCTGGACGACCAGGGCCGTGACCATGCCGAACATGCCGTCCGCCCCCTCGGCGTGCTGGAGGATGTGGCAATGGAACGCCCACGCCCCCGGCTCGTCGCAGTCGACCACGACGTCCCAGCGTTCGCCCGGGTTGACGCCGAGCGTGTCACAGGTGAACGCGGCTGACCCGAGCGCGTGCCCGTCGCGCGCGACCACCCGCATCGGCATCCCGTGGAGATGCCACGGATGCATCATGTTGCCCTCGTTCATGAACCGGATCGCGATCGTATCGCCGAGCGCGGCCACGATCGGCGAGGTCGCCGGGAAGCCGCGTCCGTTGATGGTGAATCCGCCCAGCGCATCGTTGCTGATCCAGACGATGTCCTGGCTGACGCCGTACAGCTTGTCGTAGCGCTGGGCCGGGTCCCTTGGCTCGACGATGAATGCGCCGAGCAGGCCCCGTCCGACCTGGTCGGTCGCATTGTGGTGCGAGTGGTACATGTGCGATCCGGCGGCGCGCGCGGTGAACTCGTAGGTGAAGCTGGCCCCTGGCTGGATCGGATCCTGGGTGATGAGCGGCACGCCATCCATGTTGTTCGGCAGCCGCTGCCCGTGGAAGTGGATCCCGGTCGATTCCGACATGTTGTTCTTGAACGTCACCCGGACGCGATCACCCTCCACCACCGTCAGCCGCGGTCCGGGCCACGTCCCGTTGAACCCGAGTGCCTGGACGGGATCCTTCTGCGCGTCGATGCGGTGATCCATCTCCTCGATGGTCAGGTCGAACACCTTCACGCCGTCGACGACCTTGGGTTCGAGCGGCTGGTTGCCAGGATTCTCGACCTTCGACCCCTCGCCGCCGAGGAAGCGTTCGACCACGGCCAGCGCATTGGCGTCGTGATCGACCGCCGGACTGGCCGACGGCGCAGCCGAGGGCGCGACAGACGGCGCAGGCGAATGGTCCGTTGGCGCGCTGGCCGACGCCAGCGGGGCACTCGCACCGGCGCTGGCACCCGGGGCCGCGGTCGGGCCGCTGAGCCAGCCGGACGTCGGCGTCGGGCCGGCGCAGGCCGCCACGCTCATCGCGGCGAGCCCGCCGCCGGTCACGGCCGCGGCACGCAGGAAGCCGCGCCGGGTCAGGGCACTGGGCGGCTCGGGATCGGACGTCGATGCGGGGGCTGAGCGCTCCGCGGGCTTGGTCACAGTCTCCATGGCCCGCATTCTCGCGCGGCTGTCGAGCGCCGGTAGTGACACCCGGCCCGTGATCGTGAGCCGTCCGGCACGTCCATCCCGAGCCGCCGGCGATGGGCCGTCGTCAGGCGCCGAGGCTCTCCGGCCGCCAGCCCGTGCCGAGGACGATCGCGAGGAGGGCGAGGTCGATGGCCACGCCGAGCACCAGCCACGGCTGGAAGAACAACCCGAGCAGGGCCAGCGAGGCGAGCGAGCCGAGGACCACGCCGCCGACCCATAGCGCCGCCGGCAGGACGCCGAGCGTCGACACCGCCGCCAGGGCGAAGCCGGCGATCGTCGCCGCGATCAGGGCCAGCCCGACGACCCGCAGGACGCCCGCGTCGAGCCCGAGCGGGGTGAGCACCCACGACCGAGCCAGCTCGAACGGCCACGACGGACCGCTCGCCGTCGCCGGCGGAGCCGGTGACACGAAGAAGGTGTGGATCAGCCCATGCCCGAGCAGGAACGCGGCCAACAGCAGCTTGACGATCACGACACCCTCCGACCTCCGGGACGAACCGGCTCACGAGCCACGCAGCGATCCGAGGGTAGGCGATCGGCCCGCCGAGGCGGGAGTGCCGGACGGATCGAACCGGGACGTCCAGACGTCCCGGACGCTCGGTCGACGCCGGTCCCTGCTTGGGGCCTCAGATCCGCCGCAGCGAGGCGCGCAGCTCGTCGCGAAAGTCGGGATGCGCGATCGCGATGAGCGACTCGGCCCGTTCGCGCAGGCTCCGGCCGAACAGCTCGGCAACGCCGTACTCGGTGACGATGGTCCGGACATGGGCGCGGGTGGTCACCACGCCGGCACCCGGCTTGAGGGTCGTGACGATGCGCGACATCGACCCCCCGGCGGCGGTCGACGGCAGCGCGATGATCGCCCGGCCTTCGTCGGCCAGGGCCGCGCCGCGGATGAAGTCCATCTGGCCGCCGACACCCGAGTACATCCGCGATCCGATCGAATCGGCCACCACCTGGCCCGACAGGTCGACCTCGATCGCCGAATTGATGGCCACCATCCGATGGAACGTCCGGATGATCGACGAGTCGTTGGTGAAGTCGACCGGGCGCATCTCGACCATCGGGTTGTCGTCGATGAACCGGTACAGGCGTGCGGAGCCCATCACGAACGCCGTGACGATCTTGCCCCGGTTGCGTTCCTTGGCCTCGCCCGTGATCGCGCCGGCCTCCACCAGGTCCACGACCGAGTCGGTGAACATCTCGGTGTGGACCCCGAGGTCGCGCTTGTCGCGCAGGAACAGGGCCGTGGCGGCAGGGATCGCACCGATGCCGAGCTGCAGCGTCGCGCGATCGGGGATCAGCTCGGCGACGTGGGCGCCGATGCGTTGCTCGATGTCGCCGATGACCCCGACGCCGTGCTCCACCGGCGGGACGTCGACCTCGATCGCCAGGTCGATCTCCCGGGTGTGGATGAAGCTGTCTCCGAGCGTCCGCGGCATCGCCCGGTTGAACTGCACGATGACGGTCCGGGCGGCGCGGATCGCCGCGTGCATCGCCTCCACCGAGGTCCCCAGCGAGCAGAAGCCATGCTCGTCGGGCGGCGTGGCATTGACGAACACGGCATCGAGCGGCAGCGCGCCGGAGCTGAACAGGCGTGGCACGTCGGACAGGAAGACGGGGACGTAGTCGGCGCGCCCATCGTTGACCGCGGCCCGCGCGTTCGGCCCGATGAACAGGGCCCGGTGGCGGATGTGGCGGGCCATGTCGGGCGCGAGATGCGGCCCCGGCCCTTCGATATGGAGATGGACGACGCTGACATCGGTCAGATCGGCGGCCCGCGCCCGGGCGACCAGTGCATCCAGCAACACCGACGGGACCGCCGCCGCACATTGCAGGTAGACCTCGCTGCCGCTTTCGATGCCCGCGACAGCTTCTTCGGGCGTGACGATCCGCATGGTCGTGAGGATAGCCGCCGGTCGCGCCCGGACCGTGGGCCGAAGCGCCCGTTCGGGCGGGGCCATCGGCACCCGCGTCCGGGCCGAGGCTCAGGACGGGTGGTCGGCCCGGTGCTTGGCCATGAACGCCGCGGCCTGGGCCCGACGCTCGAGGTTGAGCTTGGACAGGATCGAGCTCACGTAGTTCTTGACGGTCTTATCCGACAGGAAGACCTCGGCCGCGATCTCCTTGTTCGTCTTGCCCTCGGCGACCAGGGCCAGGATCTTCTGTTCCTGGGTCGTCAGCTGGGACAGGTCGTCGCCGTACGTGCCGGATGCGATGCGTCGGACTCGCTCGAGGACCTTCTCGGTCACGGCGGGGTCGAGCAGCGATTCCCCGCGCCCGACGGTCTCGAGCGCGGCCACCAGGTCGCGGGCGCGGATCTGCTTGAGCAGGTATCCGGAGGCGCCGGCCACGATCGCCGACAGGACGGCCTCGTCGTCGGGGTACGAGGTGAGCATGACGATGCGGGTGTCCGGCAGCTCCGAGCGGATCGTCCGGCACGCCTCGATGCCCGATCCGTCGGGCAGCCGGACGTCCATGATCACGATGTCGGGCTGGTAGCGCCGCGCGGCTTCGACCGCGTCGGCCACGGTACCGGCCTCGGCGACGACCTGGAACCCGTCGCGCCGGTCGAGCAACGCCACCAGTCCCTGGCGCACGACCTCGTGATCGTCGACGACCAGGAGCCGCAGCGGCCGGGCGGCGGGCGTGGCCGGATCGCGGCCTGGCTCGGTCACGCTGGTGGTCCCTCCTGTCCTGTGGCTGGCGGCCCGGTCCGCGGTGCGCCGGTCGGGATGCGCACGATGATACGCGTGCCGCCGCCCGCGCGAGGCTCGATGCGATAGCTGCCGCCGAGCGCCTCCGCCCGGTCACGCATGTTCGACAGCCCGAAATGACCGGCGGCCTCGGCCGCGTCGGGGTCGAATCCCCGTCCGTCGTCGGTCACCTCGAGCCGCAGCGATCCGTCATCGTGGGTGAGGCCGACGTGCACGCTGCGAGCCTGGGCGTGTCGTCCGACGTTGGACAACGCCTCGCGCGCGATGAGCAACAGTTCGGTCCGGGCATGTGTCCCGAGGCCCGGGACGTCGGCCAGATCCGTGGCGATGTCGAGGTCGACGTCCAGTCCGTGACGGACCCGGAGCGGCTCGACGAGGGCCGTCAGCATGCCGTCGAGGTCGGTCGGTTCCGGGATCTCGGCGTGGAGGTCGACGATCAGGCCGCGAAGATCGCCGATCGTCCGGTTGACATCGTCGATCGCCCGATCGACCCGCCCGATCGCGTCGTTCGGATCGGTCGCCACGACATCCGGCACGTGCTCCAGGGACAGCGCGATGCCGTACAGGCTCTGGATGATCCCGTCGTGCAGGTCCTTGCCGATGCGGTCGCGCTCGTCGACGACCGCCAGCCGTTGGACCGCCACGTGCAGTCGGGCGTTCTCGATGGCGATGGCTGCGTGGAGGGCGAACAGCTCGACAAGGCGCTGGTCATCGTCGCCGAACTCCGGGGCGTCGACCTTGTCGGCGAGGTACAGGTTGCCGATCGTCCGGCCCTTGAGCTGCACCGGCACGCCGAGCAGTGAATGCATCGTCGGATGGTTCGGCGGGAACCCGACGCTGGCCGGGTGGGCGGATACCTCCGGGATCCGGATCGACCGTCCCTCGCTGATGATCAGGCCCAGCACGCCATGACCCTGCGGTGGGTCGCCCAGAGCGGCGCGTTCGGCAGCGGTGATGCCGCTGGTGATGAACGACTCGATGCGGCGCTGGTGGGACACGATGGCGAGGGCGGCGTAGCGGGCCCCGACCAGGACCCGGACGCGGTCGACGATGAGCTGCAGGACGGCGTCGAGATCGAGCACGCCCGCGACCGCACCGACCGCGTCGCTGAGCGCCTCGATGGCGGCCCGCTCGGCCACGGTCGAGGCGCCGGGAGCGCCTGGCGCAGGATCCGATCGACCCGTCACGCGACCAGCCTAGCAAGTCGCCCGGGCGCGAACCGGCGCCGGACATGGTCGGGCCCTGCGCTGCCGGGGCCGGCAGGCAGGGCCCGTGCGGGACCCGCGAGCGTCAGGTGGCGTTCCTGACGGGATCACCGCGGTTGAATACCGCTCCCGGTCGCCACGGCGCACCAAGGGCCGGCAGCAGGTATCGGTCGAGCCCGTAGTAGCCGGCGACACGCCAGGCGAGCATGAGGCCGACGGCGAGGGTGAACAGGACCGGGTTGGTCGAAGCCGACCCGGCGAGCAGGAACGACATGTTCATCAGCGCTCCGAAGAACGCGGCGATGCCGGTCAGCGCGCCGAGCAGGAGGCCGACGCCGATCGCCAGCTCACCGAACATGACGACCCACGAGAACCACGCCTCGTGGCCGCCGTTGAGCAGGACGTTGATGAAGTCGCGATACCACTCGAAGGTGATCGGCGGACGACCGCCCTCGGGGATGGCGGCTGCTCGCTCCCAGTAGGCTCGCAGTGCGGCGCCACCCTGGGTCCACTCCGGGTCGGTGATCTTGTGCCAACCGGCCTCCAGCCAGGCGAACCCGACGAACAGCCGGATCGGCAGCCAGAACAGCCCGGCGCGGCGGTTGTTGAACAGGAACCGCGTAAAGGCCGGTCCCTCGATGTCGACCTCATCGGCATCCGCGTTCTTGCGGTCCTCGAACAGCGCGAGGAGCAGCAGGATGAAGCTCACCCAGAAGAGCACGGTGAGGATCCGGTTCAGGTCGCCCTCGATGACGACCCATGGATTGAACAGCAACACCAGCAGGATCGCGGCCACGATCCCGATCGGGACCGCCAGCCCTCGAAGCATCGACATGATCCTTCCTCCACTCTCGTCCGCCGGAGCGACATGGCCGCCGCACCTGGTCCGTTGCCGGTGACTATCGTCCTGGGCCAGTGCGAAGGTACGTGCCATTGTGACCCCGCTGGGGGCCGCATGTCACGAAATCCTTGGGGCCACTGTGGCACCATCGCCCCATGGACGAGCCGCCCGGGAGGATGCCGCCGGCGCCCCTCGAAACCGCCGTCGGGACCCTCCGGCGCGACGGATCGACGGTCCGCCTGCGCGAGGCCACGCTCGCAGACGCGCCGATCCTCGACGCCCGCGATGCCGATCCCGCGATGGGCGGCGAGTTCAACGATCTCGGCCCGCGCCCGGGTCCCCGACGTCCCGTGGCGGACCTGCTCGCCGACGGCGGGCGGCTGGTCGGCCCGGAACGGGGACGGCTGCTGGTCGAGCGGCTGCGCGACGGCCAGGTCATCGGCGACGTCAGTTGGCACGCGGTGATGTACGGCCCGAACGAACGCTCGCGGGCGCTGAACGTCGGCATCGCCCTGTATCCGGAGGCGCGCGGTCACGGCCACGGTGCGGAGGCCCAGCGACTGCTCGCGGAGCTCCTCTTCGCGCACTTCCCGATCGAGCGTGTCGAGGCCGGGACCGATATCGACAACATCGCCGAGCAGCGCTCGCTCGAGAAGGCCGGCTTCACCCGTGAAGGGGTGCTGCGGCGGAGCCAGTTCCGGGCCGGCAGCCATCACGATCTGGTCGGCTACTCGATCCTGCGCGCGGAGGTCGGCCCGCCGGGCGCGGAGATCGGCCCGCCGGACGAGGTGCTCACGCCCCGGGCGACAACGCCCCGAGATGCTCCGTGAGGCGCAGGTTCTCGCGGTAGTCGATCGGCACCTCGACGAGCGACGGCCCGTCGTGGTCGAGCGCCCGACGCAGCGTCGGTAGCAGCTCCGCGGTCGAGGCCGGACGGAAACCGGCGATCCCGAACGACGCGGCATAGGCGACGAAGTCGGGGTTCCCGAACTCGACGCCGAACGGCTGGCCGAACTCGTTGCGCTGTTTCCAGTCGATCAGCCCGTAGGCGTCGTCGCGCCACACGACGACGCAGATGTTCGCGCCGATCCGCTTGGCGGTCTCGAGCTCCTGGCTGTTCATCAGGAACCCGCCGTCGCCGCACAGAGCGACGACCTTTCGGTCGGGGTGGACGAGCTTGGCGGCCACGGCCCCGGGGATGGCGATGCCCATCGCCGCGAAGCCATTGCTGATGATCACGGTGTTGGGCTCATAGGCCTGGTACAGGCGGGCGACCCAGATCTTGTGGGCGCCCACGTCCGACACGACGATGTCCGACGGACCGAGCGCGGCACGGAGGTCGGCGATGGCGCGCTGCGGGGTGATCGGCCAGGCGTCGTTGCTGCCCTGGCTCGCCAGCTCCTCGAGCAGCTGGGTGCGCAGGTCGGCGTGGACGAGGATCTCCCGCGAGGTATGCCGTTCGGAGGCGTCCCGGCCGCCGATGCCGTGCGGTACGACCGCCGCCAGCAGGCGCCGCAGGCTGCCGTCGATGTCGCCGATCAGCTCGACCTCGGGTTGGTACGCGGCATCGATCTCGGCCGGTTGCGTATCGATGTGGATGATCCGCTTCGATCCGTCGGGGTCCCACGACGAAGGGGCGTACTCGACCAGGTCGTAGCCGACGCAGACGACGAGGTCGGCCCGGTCGAAACCGGACAGCACGTGATCGCGCGCCTGCAGCCCGACGGCCATCAACGACAGGTGCGACCGATCGTCGATGGCACCCTTGCCCATGAACGTGGCAGCCACCGGGACGTGGAGGCCGCGGGCGAACGCCCGCAGTTCCGGCGCGGCGTTGCGCCGCAGGACCCCGTTGCCGGCGAGGATGATCGGCCGCTCCGACGCTGCGATCAGGCGAGCGGCGTGGGCGATGGCCTCGTCGGTCGGCTCGGGGAAGTAGGTCCGACCGGGGCTCAGCGGCACCAGCGGCCGGCCACTTGCGGTGGGCTCGAGCGGAGTGGCGGCCAGGTCCTCCGGCAGCTCGATATGGGTCGGGCCCGGCTTGGACAGGGTGGCGACCCGGAACGCCTTGCGCACGATCTCGGGGATCGAGCCGACCCGGTCGATGCGGGTGTTCCACTTCGTCACCGGTTCGAGCATCCGGACGATGTCGACGACCTGGTGCGCTTCCTTGTGGAGCTTGGTCGAGGCGGCCTGGCCGGTGATCGCCACCATCGGTGCCCGGTCGAGGAACGCGTCGGCGACACCGGTGACCAGGTTCGTGGCGCCCGGACCGAGGGTCGCCATGGCGACGGCGGGCCGCCCGGTCAGTCGGCCGTGGACGTCGGCCATGAACGCCGCGCCCTGCTCGTGACGGGTGGTCACGTGGCGGACCCCCGCGTGGCGCGACAGCGCGTCGAGGATGTCCATCGTCTCCTCGCCCGGCACCGAGAAGACGTA
>DASSII010000101.1:0-118156 GCA_035692005.1 Candidatus Limnocylindrales bacterium
ACCAACCTCATGACCCGGTTCGACCTGTCGGAGCTGCAGGCGCAGGCCATCCTCGACATGCGGCTCGCCCGCCTGGCCGCCCTCGAGCGCAAGAAGATCGAGGACGAGTACCTGCAGGTCATCCAGCTCATCGCCGAGCTCGAGGACATCCTGGCCAACCCTGCCCGTGTCCTGACCATCATCAAGGAGGAGCTCACCGAGCTGAAGCGCAAGTACGCCGGCGAACGACGCACCCGGGTCGCCGACGACGCGAGCCGCGAGATGACCGACGAGGATCTGATCGCCGACGAGGACGTCGTCGTGACGATCTCGGGCCGCGGGTACATCAAGCGCCAGCCGGTCGACACGTACCGTCGCCAGCACCGCGGCGGCAAGGGCATCATCGGCCACGTCACCCGCGAGGAGGACGCGGTCGAGCACCTGCTCGTCGCCAACACCCACCACTGGGCACTGTTCTTCACCAACCGTGGCCGGGTGTTCAGCGCCAAGGTCCACTCGATCCCGGATGCCAGCCGGCAGGCCAAGGGCATCCCGATCATCAACCTGCCTGGCGTCCAGGTCGAGTCGGGTGAGGTCCCGATGGCCACGATCATGCTCAAGGACTTCACCGCCGGGTCGTTCCTCGTCCTCGCGACGCGCAAGGGCATCGTCAAGAAGACCCCGCTCGAGCAGTTCGAGCGGGTCCGCTCGTCGGGCATCCGGGCGATCACCATCGCCGACGACGACGAGCTGGCCTGGGTGGATGTCAGCACCGGGCGCGACGACGTGATCATCGCGACCGCCAAGGGCAAGCTCGCCCGCTTCGCCGAGACCGAGGTTCGTCCGATGGGCCGCGATGCCGCCGGCGTCATCGGCATCCGCCTGGCGCGCCAGGGCGATTCGGTCGTGGGCATGAGCGTCGTGGAACCCGATGCCGACATCCTCGTGCTGACCGAGACCGGCTATGGCAAGCGCGTGCCGCTCACCGAGTTCCGGCGCAAGCATCGCGGCGGACAGGGTGTCGGGCTGATCTCGCTCGAGGGCCGCAAGACCGGCGATGTCGCCGCGGTCCAGCAGGTCACCGACGAGGACGAGGAGCTGCTGCTCATCAGCGCCGGCGGGCAGGTCATCCGGACCGAAACCAACTCGATCAATCGCTACTCGTCGGCGGCCCGCGGGGTCATCGTCATGCGCCTGGCCGAGGGCGACCGGGTCGTGGCCATCGCCGCGTTCCGGGCGGGACTTGCGGACCGCGACGGCATGGGCGACGATGGCGACCCCGCGACGGGTGAGCCCGGTCGACCCACCCCCAGCGACGACGCGTGATGACGGACGGACGCTAGACCGCCCAGGCCTACGGAGGCGACGCCCCTTGTACGCGGACCAGTTCGAGATCTACCACGGCAACGCCAACCCGGACCTGGCGCGCAAGATCGCGCGCTACCTGGGTACGGACTGTGGCAAGGCCGAGGTGTTCCAGTTCGCGAACGAGAACATCTTCGTCAAGATCCTCGATAACGTCCGCGAGAAGGACGTGTTCATCGTCCAGCCGACCTCGCATCCGGTCAACCAGTCGATCATGGAGCTGTTGATCATGATCGACGCCTTCAAACGGGCGTCGGCCGGGCGGATCACGGCGGTCATCCCGTTCTACGCCTATGGCCGGTCGGACAAGAAGGATCAGCCGCGGGTGCCCATCACGGCCCGCCTCATCGCCGACATGATCACCGTGGCCGGCGCGGACCGGGTCTTGTCGCTTGACCTCCACCAGGGCCAGATCCAGGGCTTCTTCAACATCCCGGTCGATGAGCTGACGGCCGTCCACATGCTGTCGCGCTACTTCATCGACAAGCGCATCGAGGACCCGGTCGTCGTCACCGATCTGGGGTTCGCCAAGCGCGCCCGCGCCTTCGCGGAGCTGCTCAACGCGCCCCTGGCGATCATCGAGAAGCGGCGCGTGGGCAACCTCGATCGGGCCGAACTGATGAACGTCATCGGCGAGGTCCATGGCAAGCGGGTCATCATCGTCGACGACGAGATCGACACCGGAGGCACCCTCGTCGAGACGGTCCGCGCGCTCGAACGAGAAGGCGTCACGGAGATGTACGCGTGCGCCACCCACGGCGTCATGAGCGACCCGGCCATCGAGCGCATCCGCGACAGCCCGCTGCGGGAGGTGGTCATCACCGATTCCGTCCCGCTCGCGCCGGCGAAGCGCATCTCCAAGATCACGACGTTGTCCGTCGCGCCGCTCATCGGCGAGGCGATCAAACGGATCCATCGCGGCGAGTCCGTCGGCGCCTTGTTCTCGAGCGAGGTCTCCTTCACCCAGGAGATGTTGCTGTGGGATGAGGGCGGTGGCGGCCCGGAGGCCGGCGGCAGCGACGGGCCGGACGACGCGGAGCCCTCGACAGCCGCGCTCGCCAGCGCCGCGCCGACAGGAGACCGATGAGCCTGCAGCTCCACCGACCAGATGGCGAAGGCGGCCTCGAGCCGCGGCCCGTGACCGACCAGGACTGGCAGAACCAGCTCGAATCCCCGCGCTGGGGCAGCGGCCTTCGGCGCAAGCGCCTGCCGGAGCTCGGCAACACGGAGATGAACCCGACCTCCACGTTCCGCTCGATCCTGTTCTGGGTCGTCCTCGGGGCGTTGACGTTCGTGTTGCTGATCGTGGGCTACGGGACGGGCTTCTGGGGCTGACCTGACGGCGCGGCTGCGCGGGGCCGCGGTCGCACGGGTTCCGGGCGGTCTGACCGTATACTCACGCTCCCATGCGATTCCTTTCCAAGTTCGTCGACTCGAACGACCGCGAGATCCGGCGCATCCAACCGTGGGTCGACGAGGCCAACGGCCTCGAGGCGGAGTTCGAATCCCTCTCCCAGGAGGAGATCCGGACCCAGTTCGACGAGATCCGCACCGAGATCCGCGAGGCCGCCAAGTCCGACGAGCCGTCCGACGATGAGCTCCACCACCCAGACCTCGAGCGCCGCCGTGAGCTGAAGAAGGCGCGCCGCCAGCGCGAGAACGAGCGCCTGCAGAAGGCCCTCGACGAGGTCCTGCCGGAAGTCTTCGCGATGACCCGCGAGGCGATGAAGCGGACGCTCGACATGCGCCACTTCGACGTCCAGCTCATCGGTGGCGCCGTCCTCCACCAGGGCAGGATCGCCGAGATGCGGACCGGCGAGGGCAAGACCCTCGTCGCTCCGCTGGCCGCCATCCTCAACTCCCTGAGCGGCCGGGGCGTGCACGTCGTGACCGTCAACGACTACCTGGCCCGCCGCGACCCGCAGTGGATGGGACCGATCTTCCACTTCCTTGGCGTCAGCGTCGGGATGATCACCCACGACGCGTCATACCTGTACGAACCGGGCTTCCCGACGAACGACGAGCGACTGCTCAACCTGCGCCCGGTCGAGCGACGCGAGGCCTACGCCGCGGATGTGACCTACGGCACCAACAACGAGTTCGGCTTCGATTACCTGCGCGACAACATGGTCAACGAGCTGGAGCAACGGGTCCAGCGCGAGCGCAGCTTCGCCATCGTCGACGAGGTCGACAACATCCTCATCGACGAGGCGCGTACGCCGCTCATCATCTCCGGTCAGGCTGAGGAGTCGGCCGACCTGTACTTCACCTTCGCCCGACTCGTGCCGCGCCTCAAGGAGCGACCCGAGGGCGCCGAAGAAGGCGGCGACTACTTCATCGACCTCAAGGACCGGGCCGTCAGCCCGACCGAAGAGGGCGTCGACAAGATGGAGAACCTGCTCGGCGTCGAGAACCTGTACGACGCCGACCCGCGCCTGGCGCGCCACTTCGAGCAGGCGCTGCGGGCGCACGCGCTGTACAAGCGCGACCGCGACTACATCGTCAAGGACGGCGAGATCGTCATCGTCGACGAGTTCACCGGCCGCCAGATGCCCGGCCGACGCTGGAGTGAAGGCCTCCACCAGGCGATCGAGGCGAAGGAAGGGCTGCGCGTCCAGCGCGAGAGCGTGACCCTGGCGACGATCACCTTCCAGAACTACTTCCGCCTGTACGACAAGCTGTCGGGTATGACCGGCACGGCGATGACCGAGGCCGAGGAGTTCCACAAGATCTACCAGCTCGAGGTCGTCGCCATCCCGACCCATCGGGACATGATCCGCGAGGACTTCCCGGACCTCGTCTTCCGCGACGAGAAGGCGAAGTTCAACGCGCTGATCGACGAGATCGTGGAGATGCAGGAGGCCGGCCGACCCGTCCTCGTCGGCACGGTCAGCGTCGAGAAGTCCGAGATCCTCTCGACGATGCTCAAGCGGCGCGGCATCCGGCACGAGACGCTCAACGCCAAGTTCCACGAGAAGGAGTCGGGCATCGTCGCCCAGGCCGGAAGGAGCGGCGCCGTCACCATCGCCACGAACATGGCCGGCCGGGGCACCGACATCCTGCTCGGCGGCAACCCGGCGGGGCTCGCCTCCGAAGCGCTCCACAAGCAGGGCCTCAACCCGGCCGAGGTGGAGCCGACCGTCATGGACAGGGCCCTGGCCGAGGCGAAGGAGCTGACCGAGGCGGAACACGTCGAGGTCGTCGGCGCCGGCGGGCTGCACATCATCGGCACGGAGCGGCACGACTCGCGGCGCATCGACAACCAGCTTCGCGGCCGTGCCGGCCGGCAGGGCGATCCGGGCTCGTCGCGGTTCTACCTGTCACTCGACGACGACCTGATGCGCCGGTTCGCATCGGAGCGGGTCACCGGGCTGATGGAGCGACTCGGGCTCGAGGAGGACGTGGCCATCGAGTCGCGCCTCGTGTCGAAGACCATCGAAAGCGCCCAATCGCGCGTCGAGGGCTTCAACTTCGACATCCGCAAGCGCGTCGTCGAGTTCGACGACGTCATCAACAAGCAACGCGAGACGATCTACGCCGAGCGCGACAAGGTCCTCAACAACGAGGACCTGACCGAGACCGTGCGAACCTTCCTCGACGACGAGCTCGACGCGCTCGTCGACCAGCATCTGGCCGGGGAGGATCCGGCGGCGTGGGACCTCGACGGGCTCGCCGCGGCGCTCACCGCGATGGGCCTGGGTGGAGAGCCGACCTCGGCCGACACGCTGTGGGACAAGGGCGGGCGCGACGCGATCGCCGAGTACCTGCGCGAGGTCGTCGACGAGCGACTCGAGGCGCGCGAGGCGGACGTCGGCGACGTGGACTGGCGCCAGGTCGAGCGGATCGTCCTGCTGCGCACGATCGATTCGCTGTGGGTCGAGCACCTGACTGAACTCGACGACATGCGTCGCGGCATCGGACTGCGCGGATACGCCCAGCAGGACCCGCTCAACGAGTTCCGGCGCGAGGCGTTCGTCCTGTACGAGGAGCTGCGCGGCCTGATCCGTCACGGCGTCGCGTCCTCGATCTTCCGGGTCACCGTGCAGCGCAACCCGCCGCCGGATCCAGGCGGCGACCCAGCCGTCGCCCAGGCACTCGCCCGAGGCGCGGCGGCACTCCGGGGAGCGGCGTCGGGCGGTAACGGCGCGGGCAGCCGCGCCACGGCCGGAGCGGGTCGCCCGGCGACCGTGACCGCCGGCAGCGCGGCCACCGGCACGGGTGCGGCGGTCGCGGCCGGTTCGGCCGTGATCCGCGGCGCCCTTCCGGCAGCCCCGGCGACCCGCAACGTGCATGCGTCCCTGGGCGACCAGCCGCTGACCGACGCCGGTGGCGGCACCGCGGGCCCCAGCGGCGGTGCTCGGCCGGGCTACACGCCGACGGGCGAGCGGATCGGGCGCAACGATCCGTGCTGGTGCGGCTCGGGCGCCAAGTACAAGAAGTGTCACGGCCGCTGAGACTGAGGCGGTGGTGCGGGCGCTCGCTCGGCTGATCGTCGTGGGCGTGGTGGCGGGTGGCGTGCTCGTCGGCTATACGGCCTATCGGATCTGGGACCAGGGTGGTCGGGACGAGCAGCGCCCGGCCGACGCCATCGTGGTCATGGGCGCCGCGCAATACGACGGACGACCGTCACCGCTGTTCGCGGCCCGCCTCGACCACGCCATCGAGCTGTATCGCGCGGGCATCGCCCCGCACCTCATCGTCACCGGTGGCAAGGCCGAGGGCGACCGGACGACCGAGGCGGCCAGCGCTCGCGAGTACGCGATCCGGCACGACGTGCCCGCCGACGCCATCCTGGCCGAGGACCAGAGTCGCACGACCCTGCAGTCGATCCGCGCCGTGAAGCGGGTGATGGACGAGGCCGACCTCAAGACCGCGGTCTTCGTGTCCGATCCCAGCCACATGCTGCGCGTCCTGCGGATGGCGAACGACGCGGGGATCGGCGCCTTCGGGTCCCCGACGCGAACGAGTCCGCTCGAACGCGATGCGGTCCGCAAGGTCGACGCGATCGTCCACGAGCTGGGTGCGCTGGCCATCTACTTCGTGTCCGGCGAATCGCCCTGAGGCGATCGCCCGCCCCGTCCCGTTCCGACCGGAAATACCCCCTTGGCGCTCGGGGATTGGCCCCCTATACTGGGCCAAACCTGCGGACCCCAGGACCGCCCGAGTCCCCCGACAGGCTGCTCCAGCGCCCCGCCCCCGCCGCCCGTGCCCAGCGTCGCAAATGGAGGGAGTCCGTGAAGCAGGCCGAGGAAGCCGCGTTCGTCGATCTCATCGCATGCGAACGCGATTGTCGGTCGTGCAGTTATGCAGCGGCCCTCGACTGCGACGGCAATTGCGGCGTCTGCCCGCACAACAGCTACTGCCCGTGCGTGAACCCCGTCGTCGCCCGGAGCAAGACCGCGCTGCGCCTCATCGAGTTGCGCCCGATCCTGCTCCAGGATCTGCAGGTCCGGAACTAGGTGGATAGCGCCGCCGTCCGCGACCTGGCCGAACGGATCCGGTCGACCTCGGGGCATCTTTGACCTCGAGGCCAAGTCCGAACGGGTCAGCCAGCTCGAGGCGCTGACCCAGGAACCCGGGTTCTGGGACGACCAGCGCGCTGCCCAGAAGGTCCTGCGCGAGGCCGACGGGCTCCGATCCGAGGTCGAGACGTGGCGCGAGCTGCTCGGACGGACGGACGATCTCCAGGCCGCGGTCGAGCTGCTCGACGAAGCGCCCGATGCCGGCCTCGAAGCCGAACTGGAACGCGATACCGCCTCGCTCGAGACCGACTTCGCCCGTGAGCGGACGGCGCTCCTGTTCTCCGGCGAACACGATGACCGCTCGGCCATCCTGACCATCAGCGCCGGGGCCGGCGGCACCGAGGCGACCGATTGGGCCGAGATGCTGCTGCGGATGTACCTCCGCTGGGCGGAACGCCACCGCTACGCGACCGACATCATCGACCAGCAGGAAGGGGAGCAGGCCGGCCTCAAGAGCGTCACGGTCGAGATCAACGGTCGCCGGGCATATGGCTGGATGCGCGCCGAACGCGGCGTCCATCGTCTCGTCCGGATCAGCCCGTTCGACTCGCAGAAGCGACGCCAGACGACGTTCGCGCTCGTCGAGGTCCTACCCGAGGTCGACGACGACATCGAGATCGAGCTCGACTGGGACCAGATCCGGGTCGACACCTATCGCGCCCAGGGCGCCGGCGGACAGCACGTCAACAAGACCGACTCGGCGGTCCGCCTCACCCACGCCCCGACCGGCATCGTCGTCCAGAGCCAGAACGAGCGGTCGCAGACCCAGAACAAGGAGAACGCGACCAAGGTGCTCAAGGCCCGGCTGCTCGAGCGCGCCCTCGAGGAGAAGGAGGCGGAGATGCGTGCCCTGCGCGGCGAGCACGTCGAGGCGGGCTGGGGCAACCAGATCCGGAGCTATGTGCTGCATCCCTACCAGATGGTCAAGGACCTGCGCACGGCCCACGAGACCGGCAACACGTCGGCAGTCCTCGACGGCGACCTCGACGCGTTCATGCAGGCGGAGCTCGAGCGTCTGGCGACCGGCGGAGAGTGGCGCGGCACCGACAGCGAGGGCGATGCGGCGTGACCTCCGGTGCGGCCGCGGGCACGCACGCGCGGCTGGAGTCGGGGCCTCGCCTGGCCTTCCGTCCGGCCCGGACCGATGAACTGGCCGCCTGCGCCGATGTCTGGCGGCTGTCCATCGACGACTACGTCGGGCGCCTGAACCAGCCGCCGCTGCCCATCGAGAACGCGTCCCTGGTGCGCCTCTACACGCACCTGAGGACCACGGATCCCGAGCGCTTCGTCGTCGCGACCGTGCCAGCCACGGATGCCGCGGCCGGGATCGATGCCCCGACCGGCGAGCGGGTCGTGGCGTTCGCATCGGCCGTCGTCCGCGAACGGCTGTGGTATCTGTCCATGCTGTTCGTCCTGCCCGAGCTGCAGTCGACCGGCGTCGGTCGCGCGCTCCTGCGCGAGGTCGCGCCGCCGCCCGGCATCGACGTGGCACGGGCCACCGCCACCGACACCGCACAGCCGATCAGCAACGCCCTGTACGCCTCGCTCGGGATCGTGCCGCGGGCACCTCTGCTCAACCTGGTCGGCCTGCCCGAGCGGGCGGAGGCGTTCGGGCTGCTGCCGGACGGGGTGCATGCCGTCCCGTTCGGGGACGACTCCGGGACCCGTCGCGACGACAGCCAGCCCGCCGGCAGCGGGGCCGCCGCCGGTCCGGTCGACGAGCTGGACGCGCTCGATCGCGCCGTGCTCGGCGTCGCCCACCCGGCGGACCACGCGTTCGTTCGAGCCGAAGGGCGGCGGGGATGGGCATACCGCGGTCCCGCCGGCGAGCTGCTCGGCTATGGCTATGCGGGCGAGGTCGGACGGGTCGGTCCGGTGGCCGTGCGCGATGCGGATCTCGTGGCGCCCATCCTCGGCCATCTCATGACGGCCGTCCGGCCCCGCGGCGCGTTCGCGGTCTGGCTGCCGGGGAACGCCGATCGCGCGCTGACGGCGGCGCTGCGGTCGGGTCTCCGGCTCGAGCCATTCCCCGTCCTGCTGTGCTGGGACCGGCCGTTCGTCGACCTGGCACGCTATCTGCCGACCTCGCCCGGACTGCTCTAGACCACTCCGAACCGGACCATCGGCCGCGCACCGATGGTCCTCCCGGCCGTTTGCCGCCCTCCGGGGCCGGTGGTAGCCTCGGGGCCGACGTGACTCCCCACGCCGTGCCCGCGGATGGAGTCGACGGATCGACCATCGACGGCGGCCCCTGCGCCGCCCGGCACCCCGCGGAGTCGTACGTGACCATCGCCCCTGCGCCCTCGCCGGCGCGCTCGCTTCGTCGCCGCATCCTGGAGCGCGGTCGCGACCAGGCGGTCCGCGACCGGGCGGTGCTCGTGCTGCACGACGTGACCAAGCACTATCCCAACGGCAAGATCGCGCTGCGTGACGTCGACCTGGTCATCCCCGAGGGGGACTTCGTCTTCCTTGTCGGCCCGTCGGGCGCCGGCAAGTCGACGCTCATCAAGCTGCTCATCCGCGACGAGGTGGCGAGCCACGGCGAGGTCGTCCTCGACGGACAGGACCTCGCCCGGCTGCCGCGCCGCCAGGTCCCCAGGATGCGGCGCAAGATCGGCATCATCTTCCAGGACTTCAAGCTTCTGCCGACCAAGACGGTCTGGGAGAACGTTGCCTTCGCGCTCGAGGTGACCGGCTACCCACGCCGTCAGATCCGACCGGCGGTCGATCGGGTGCTGGCCATCGTCGGGCTGACGGCACAAGCGCGCCAGACCCCTTCGCAACTGTCCGGCGGCGAGCAGCAGCGGACGGCGATCGCGCGCGCCCTGGTCCACGATCCGCGCCTGATCATCGCCGACGAGCCGACGGGCAACCTCGACCCGCTCATCAGCTGGGAGATCCTGCAGCTGCTGCTGCGCATCAACGAGCTCGGCGTCACGGTGCTCATGGCGACCCACAACGCGGAGGTCGTGACCGCCCTCCGCAAGCGGGTGGTCGCGCTCGAGGAGGGTCGCGTCATCCGCGACGAGGTCGGTGGCGCCTACCACCGCGAGGACTGACCGGCCGTGATCCCGTTCCTGTACTTCAGCGTGAAGCGCGCCTGGCAGGGCTTCTGGCGCAACGCGCTGATGAGCCTGGCCGCGACGGCCACGATGGTCCTCATGCTGCTCCTGCTGGCGGGCTTCTGGATCATCCAGACCGGCCTGCTCGCGGGACTCGAGTTCACCGAGCAGAAGGTCGAGGTCGTCGCCTACCTCCAGCCCAACACCACCGACCCCCAAGTGGCCGGGCTGCAGGACCAGATCCAGGCGATGCCCGTCGTCGAGTCGATCGACTACGTCAACCGGGACGAGGCGCTCGACCGATTCCGGGCCTCGATGGAGGCCCAGGGCCGCACCGACCTGACCCAATCCCTTGACAGCAACCCGCTGTTCGCCAGCCTCGAGGTGAAGCTCAAGGACCCATCGGCCGTCCGCCAGATCGGGGAGGCGCTGCGCGCGTCGCCGCTCGTGCGCAACGTGATCAACATCGAGGACCTCGTCGACCGGGTGCTGACCGTCACGAGCATCCTGCGCACGGCTGGGACCGTCCTGCTCGTGGTCGTCGGCGTCATCGTCCTGTTCATCATCGTCAACGCCATCCGGCTCGCCGTCGTCGCGCGCGCCGAGGAGATCGAGATCATGCGGCTGGTCGGTGCGTCCGATGCGTTCATCCGATGGCCGTTCGTGTTCGAGGGCGCCTTCGTCGGGTTCCTCGGTGCCGCAGTGACCCTCGGACTGCTGGCCGCGGTGGCCGACCCGCTCAACGGGTTCCTCGTCGAGTTCTTCCGCGTCCTGCCGCTCCAGGTCGGATCGATGACCCGCGACCTCGTGACGCTGGTGATGGGTGCCGGCGTCGGCCTGGGCGTGCTGGGCTCCTGGGTCTCGGTCCGGACCTACCTCATCCGGTAGGGGCCGACGGGCGTACCTTCGTCTCGGGGGGCCACCGCCCCCATCGATGTAGGCTGGTGGCCTGCCGATCCGTCACCCCGTTTCGAGGCACCCGAACGCCGCCATGCACGCACCCGACCCGGCCCCGACCCAGGGGTCCGACCCTCCCGTCCCGACGGTCGTGGTGCCAGCCGCGACGCCACGCCGGATCGCCATCCTGCCGATCGCCGTAGCGCTCGTGGTCGTGATGGCCGGCGGCGCGCTGTTCATGTCGGGCTACTCGATGGGACGCCAGTCGGCAGTGGAGCCGGGCACGCCGACGACCGACGACGCGGCGTTTCGACCCTTCTGGGACACGTTCCACACGATCACCGAGCGGTTCGCGGGGGGCACCGTCGACCGCGACGCCATGGTGCAGGGCGCCATCCGCGGGATGATCGAGTCGCTGCAGGACCCGTACTCGTCCTACCTCACCTCCCAGCAATACCGCGACAGCCTGCAGGACATCAGTGGCGCGTTCGAGGGGATCGGCGCGGAGATCGCGACGCAGGACGCCACGGGAGGTCAGGGCTGCGCGACACTCGGGCCGGGCTGTCGCCTCGTCATCGTCTCGCCGCTCGCGGGATCGCCCGCGCAGAGGGCCGGCCTGCTGGCGGGCGACCTCGTCCTCGGTGCCGACGGCGTCCCGTTCGACGGCCTCGATGTCGACGGCGCCCGCAACCGCATCCGTGGCCCCAAGGGATCCACTGTCCAGCTGACGATCCAGCGCGGCGACGACGGACCGTTCGTCCTGGACATCACGCGCGACATCATCGAGCAGCGCGAGGTCGAGACGCGGGACTACGCCGACGGGACCATCGGCTACGTTCGACTCAACGGGTTCTCGGACCGCGCCGCACTCGAGCTCGCGGAGGCGCTTCGCGACCACGTCGCGGCGGGGCGGACCCGGCTCATCCTCGACCTGCGCGGCAATCCCGGCGGCTACGTCACGGCGGCCCGCGCGGTCGCCAGCCAGTTCATCGGTTCGGGCACGATCTTCTGGGAACAGTCCGCCGACGGCAGCCAGGTGGCGACCGACGCGATCCCCGGTGGGGTGGCGACCGACCCGGCCATCCAGGTGGTCTGCCTGATCGACAGCGGCAGCGCCTCGGCCAGTGAGATCGTCGCCGGTGCCCTGCAGGACAGCGGTCGGGCGACGCTGGTGGGCACGACATCGTTCGGCAAGGGCACGGTCCAGCAGTGGCAGGAGCTGCCGGGTGAGGGCGGCGCGTTCCGGCTGACGATCGCCCGCTGGCTGACCCCCACCAAGCGCTGGATCAACGACGTCGGCATCGAGCCGGACGTGCCCGTCAGCGTGCCCACGGATGTCGGTCCGGGTGTCGACACCATCCTCGATCGCGCGCTGGAGATCCTCGGGGCGCAGGAGCCGACCGGGGTCGTCCTCGACCCGGCAGCCTGATCCCGCGTGGTCCCGGCCCGGCGGCGTGATCGCGGTCGCCCGCGCGCCCTTGCGCTCGTGCGTGGCTTCGGGTACGGTTTCCCGCGAGCGAAAGGAGGTGATGTGCAGTGATCGACAGTACGCGTAGCTGCACCACCTCGCAGGAGATGGCCGTCTAGTCGGACACCCTGTGGGTGGTAAGCAACTCGAACGCCGGTCCGCCATGGACCGGCGTTCGTGCGCCCGGGACCGAACCCAGGGCCCTATCCTCGTAACACCCCGACAGGAGCCATCTCATGCGCGACGATTCGACCGTCGCCCTCAATCGCAAGGCC
Organism: Candidatus Limnocylindrales bacterium; assembly: GCA_035692005.1. Taxonomy (GTDB): domain Bacteria; phylum Chloroflexota; class Limnocylindria; order Limnocylindrales; family CSP1-4; genus SPCO01. The sequence goes on from DASSII010000101.1 coordinate 12,569, forward strand.
CGTCACGAGTTCACGATCGACGAGACGTTCGAGGCCGGCCTCGTACTGACCGGCACCGAGATCAAGTCGATCCGGGCGGGCAAGGCCAACATCGCCAACGCCTACGCACGCATCGAGCGTGGCGAGGCGTGGTTGATCGGCGCGGACATCGCCCCGTTCGAGCAGGGCAACCGCTACAACCACGACCCGAAGCGGAACCGCAAGCTGCTGCTGCACCGCAGGCAGATCGACGAGTTGCTCGGCCGTGCCAAGGCCAAGGGCCAGACGATCGTGCCACTGCGGCTGTACCTCACCCGCGGCAAGGCCAAGATCGAGCTCGGACTGGCGCGTGGCAAGCAGCTGCACGACAAGCGTCGGGACATCGCCGCCCGTGATTCGCGGCGTGACATCGCGCGCGAGATGGCCGACGCCCAGCGCGGCCGCTGAGGTCCGAAGCGGGCTGGGGGAGCGGGCTGGGGGAGGGCGACTTCGTGCGCGGACACCGCGCCGGCTGCGGGCAGCGGTCCGGCGGGACGCCGCCCGGCCAACGGTCACGGGCCGCCGACAAGGGTCGCGCACCCGTCAGTTTCGCCTACCCGGAGCGTTGATGCCAGTCCGGCATCGATCCTGGCGCGAACGACGTGATCGCCTCTGTGTCGAGTCGAAATGATGCCCCAGCGGCCAGAAGACCCGCGGCAAGCGCCGCCTGTGGGCAGTAGTCCAAAGGCGCGGACGGCGCCGGCGCCGATATCGATGCCGCTCCGGCATCAGGAGGCGTCAGCCTGGGGCGCCGGACCTCGCCGCCACGCCGGCCGCCACGCTCCCCGACGGCGTCGCCGACGAGGGTCCGGCCGGGGTGGCCGGCATCATCGCGCCCGGCACCGCGGCGGGTGCGCTCCGGAGCCCCCGAGGCGAGATCGAGGCCGCGGTTCGAGCGTAAAGCACGACGCCAAGGCACGACGACACGGCACACACGAGCAGGCCAGACGTCACGTCCACCAGACCGAGCTGCAGCAGCCCGCTCATGAGGAAGGCCGCCACGATCCCGCGCGCACCGGTCATCGCATTGAGGCCGGCGTACGCAGCCGATCGCGTGGCCAGGGGCGCATGCGCGGTCATCGTCGACGTGAGACCCACATCGATGGCGGCACTCGCGATGCCGGCGCCGATGGCCGCCAGCCACAGCACCGCCACATTCGGCGCGACGGCATAGGCCAGCAACGAGGCGACGCCGAGCGGCGTTCCCGCCCACAGCCCGACGAACGGTCCGAAGCGATCCGATAAAGCGCCCCAAAGGAGGAATGCCAGCGTCGTCGAGGCTGCCGCGAGGATCCCGATGACACCGACATCAGCGAGCGACAGATCAAGTCGGTCGACGTGGACGAGCGCGTAGAGCGGGGTGGCCGCGATGAGCCCGCCGCCGTAGAAGCCCTGGGCGAGCGTGATCCGGGCCAGGATCGGCTGATCGCGCAGGGCCTGCAGCGAGCCGCGGGCCGAGAATGCCGGCGGCTGCGCGGCGGCCCGTGCCCGAAGCCCGGCGTAGGCGAACGCGCATGCCAGACCGATGATGCCTGCGGCCGCCACCGCGGTGGGACCGCCGAGCCGATCGGCGACGATCCCGCCACCGAACGCGGCGAGCGCACCGGACGCGGCGCGGCCCATGCCGATGACCCCGACCACGCGCCCGACGAGGCGAGCCGGGTACATGACCCCCCACAGCCGAAGGTGGAACGGTGACCCGAAGGCGAGGCTGATCCAGAACGTCAGTGACACGAGGATCATGACCGGGGGAAGCGGGACGACGAAGAGGGCGACAAGCGACGCCGCACCCGCTCCGCGGATGACGGCGAGCTGGGCCGGTGAGCGTGGCCCGAACCGTCCGGCGAACGCCCCGAGCAGGTTCGCCACGAACGGTGCCGCGGCGAGCGCGGACAGGCCGATCGGGTCCAGACCACCGCGACGTGCGATCGTCGGAAGGAGCGCGCTGACGAGCGCCATCGATACACCGACCCCGATCGCGGCCACCAGGTCGAGGGCGAGGTTACGCCCGATCGCGCGTTGGGCAGCGGATGGATGGAGCGTCGGCGGCCGGAACACGGGATACCTCGAGCGGCCCTGCTGGCCTGCGAGGTGAGCTGACGGGCTCGGCGTGGGTTCGCCGTCGCGTGGTGCGATTCGCCCCAGGAAGTGGTTCCCCCGTCCCCGGTTGTGGGAGGTTCGGCCACCGTCAACGATAGCAGGCGGGGAGGCTCCGACGATGCAGCGGTCGTCAGGGGTGTGTCGACCTCGTGGTACCATGGCAAACCGAACCGGTGTTCGGTCCTGTGGGGATGCGTGGTTTCGACAGGGCTTGGCTACCGGGGAGCGCGAGCCGAGGATGCTGCTCAGGCCTCGTTAATCAGGCAGCAAAACGAAGTACCTGGCAACCGCCAGTCGACTCTCGCTCTCGCCGCTTAGGCGGTAGAGTGAGCGTGGAAGCTACCTCCGCTTCGCGGGTAGTGGAAGCGTCATGCAGCGGAGCTGCGATCCGGACGAGCGTCGCGTAGTCCGGAGTCAAGCCCGATCTAGGGACACGTGACTGGACCGTCCGGCAGAGTGCCGATGCCCGTCCGGGCGGTCGACGACAAATCATCGGACACGCTCGTAGTGGTCTCCGGCGAAGGGCTCTGGACGGGGAGTTCGACTCTCCCCCATCTCCACCAACACCTGCATGCCATCGAGCCGAAAGCGCTCTTCGTCATGCGACCCATGATCCCCGACTGGCTCGAGGCGCTGGCCGACTGACTCCCCGACTCACCAGCCGTCCTATGCCGAGGATCGCCGACGCCCACGTACACGGTGGCAGCAGTGCTGGTTCGAGACCAGGACTGGTTGACGGCCGATCTATCTTGCCCGTATGACAAACGGGCAGCGGAGACGCAGGTGGGCCAGGTCGGAACTCGTCTTCGCCGGAGTGATCGGGTTTGTGCTGGCGCCGCTTCTGTTCGTGGCCGCACCCGGCCCCATGGGCCCGCCACCACCCCAATGGGCGACGCTGGCGACGTTGAGTGTCGGGGCCGGTGGCATCCTCGCCGGCTTCATCTGGATGGTCCGCATCTACCGTGCGGACCCCGAGCCCGATCCAGGAGCCTGGCGTTACCGGGAGCGGGCCTGACACCGGCCGCAGGCATTCGGCTCGCGGTCGCGTGAGCCGCCTGGCGCCCGACATCGGCCAGCCGATCATGTCGCGGACGGCAGATCCCATCATTGCCCGTCGGCGCCCCCGCGTCGTGCCGCGCTCCGCCGGCGACGCCGGTGGTGGGTCGTCGGGTATCTTCTAGGCACCACCCCGTCGTTCTGGCACGGACCCGCGCCAGTCCTGGGCCCACCCGTCACACCCGGGGAAGAGCCGTGGACCACGAGCCCGTACTCATCGCCACCATCGCCGTCGGCCTTACTGCCGCGTTCGTCGGCGGGCTGATCGCGCGCCGGCTCCGCCTCCCGGTGATCGTCGGCTACATCGTCGCCGGCATGCTCATCGGGCCGTTCACGCCGGGCCTCATCGCCGACGCGAACGTGGCGACCGAGCTCGCCGAGGTCGGTGTCATCCTGCTGATGTTCGGCGTCGGCATCGAGTTCTCGGTACGCGACCTGCTGGCGGTGCGTTCGATCGCCGTCCCGGGCGCCGCGGTGCAGATCACCGTCGCGACGCTGCTCGGCATCGGGCTCGGTCTCCTGCTCGGCTGGGGCATCGGTGGCGGACTGGTGCTCGGGTTGGCCGTCTCCGTCGCCAGCACGGTCGTCCTGCTGCGCTCGCTCATGGACCGCGGCGAGCTCGACTCACAACAGGGCCGGATCGCGGTGGGCTGGCTCATCGTCGAGGACCTGTTCACCGTCGTGGTCCTCGTCCTGCTGCCGACGATCGCGCCGCTCATCGGCGGCGATCCGGTCGATGCCACGTCGGCTGCCCTCGGGCCGATCGGCGGGCTGGTGCTGGCGCTCGGCAAGGCGCTCGTGTTCGCGATCCTGATGATCTTCGCGGGAGCCCGGGTGGTACCGCGGCTGCTGCTGGTCGTGGCCCGCCTCGGATCCCGCGAGCTGTTCACCCTCGGCGTCCTTGCCATCGCCCTGGGGATCGCCTACGTCTCGTCCGTGGTGTTCGGGGTCTCGTTCGCGCTCGGGGCCTTCCTGGCAGGCCTGGTCGTGAGCGAATCGGACATGAGCCACCAGGCGGCCGCCGATGCGCTCCCACTGCGGGACGCGTTCGCCGTGCTGTTCTTCGTGTCGGTCGGCATGCTGCTGGACCCGATGTTCCTGGTGACCCACCCGCTCGAGATCCTCGCCATCCTGTCCGTGATCGTGGTCGCCCAGCCCAGCGTGGCGTTCGTCATCGTCACGTTGTTCGGCTACGCCCCCCGGATCGCGCTCACCGTCGCGGCGGCCCTCGGCCAGATCGGGGAGTTCTCGTTCATCCTGGGGACCATCGGGCTGTCGCTCGGACTCATCGACACGGCCGGCTTCCAGTTGATCGTCGCCGGCGCGCTGCTGTCGATCGCGCTCAACCCGTTCCTGTTCCGGGCCATCGAGCCGCTCGAGCGCCGACTCCGGACCCTGCCGCTGCTTGTCCGGTTCGCTCGTGATCGGGCCGCCGGACGCGAGTCGCTCAAGGCCGGCGAACGAGCGTCCCTACGACAACACGCCATCATCTGTGGCTACGGTCGCGTCGGCCAGTTGATCGGACCGGCGCTCGAGCGACGCGGCTTCCGCTACGTCGTCATCACCCAGCAGCGTGATGAGGTCGACCGCCTGCGAGCGCGCGGTGTTCCGGCCATCTACGGCGATGCCTCGGTCCGCGACGTGCTCGACGTCGCGAACATCGCAGAAGCGCGGCTCGTCATCGTGGCGACCTCCGAACCGAACGAGACCCGGCTCATCGTCGAGCGGGCGCGCGCGGCGAACCCGAACGTCGATTTCGTGGCACGCACGCACAGCGATGGCGAGGCGGTCCACCTGCGCGCCCTCGGCAAGGTCCAGGCGATCCACGGCGAGCGCGAACTCGCGGTCCAGATGGCGCGCTACTCGCTCCGGCGGTTCGGGGTCAGCGCCACCGAGGCGGAGGCCATCGCCCAGGGCCTGCGTGGCCGGGCGGTGCAAGGCGGTGACGGCGGCGGCCGTCGTGGGGGTGGCGGACCGCTGTCGGGCTTGCGCGACTGGCTGACGCGGCGGTCTGCCCCGACACCCGAGTCGGAGGGGGAGCGACCGTCGGGCGACCTGTCGGCGACGCTCGGGGATGGGCCCGCGGCGGAGATCCGCCGGACCTAGCGTCCGACCAGGGTGATCCCGGTGATGCGCGCGTAATTCGAGAAGTACGTGTCGGTGTGGATGACCTTGCCGTGCCGATCGCGTACGGTCCGGGTGACGGTCACCTGCTTCCCGTCGACGGGGTACTCCACGCGCTGACGGACCCCCGGCCGCAGGCTCGAGGTGTACTGGACGGTGTCGCTCGCGTAGCGGACGTTGCGGACGATCGGCTTGCTGAACGTCGTCCGACGGCCATTGGGGACGCTGAAGAGCTCGAACCGAACGTAGCCGGCACTGCCGTCGCGGATCTGGTAGCCGCGGATGAGGATCGGATACTCGGTGTCGTTGGTGAACGACATCGTCTGCTTGGAGCCCGATGCACTGATGAACACCGTGGCGTCGAGCCCGAGTGGGTAGCGGTCGATGTAGTAGAAGTGGTTGCGCCGGGCGCCCATGTCGTAGCCGGCGCGCAGCGCGGCGTTGAACAACGTGGTCGAGCATGAGCAGATACCACCGGCGAGCGCGCCCTGTGGCTCGGTCCGACCGTTGATGATCGCCCCGCCCGTCTTGTAGCCCTTGGCCCTCGTGACCGGTCCGATGGCGTCCCAGAAATCGAATGTCGCGCCCGGGGCCACCACGTAGCCATCGATCAGCTTGGCCGGGATCCAGATGTTGGCCCCGAAGCCGTTCTTCTCGCTGATCGGGAAGTACGTCGTCCAGCGCGAGATGCGGCGCATCTTCGGTTGCGCGGCCTTGGCCTCGGCGGTCGTGAGGACGGGCTGGGTGACCTTCAGCGTCGGCTCGAGCGAGGCCGTGGTCGCGCCCGCCAGGCGGGCGTCGATGACGCCCTGGACCTGCGCCAGGGTGGCCCCGAGATCGAGCTTCTGACCGGTCTGGCTCGCTGTGACCCCGGTGATCCGGCCGCCGCTCGTCTTGAACGATGCGTTGACCGGTGCCCGGTCGATCCGCTTGGCCAGCGCCTTGAGCGTGGCCGGCAGCTCGGTCGTGTCGATCGACACGCCGTACCCGCCGTCGGCAGTCGGTGCCAGGGTGAGCCACGTCCGCAGGCGGCTGCTCGTGATCTTCTCGATCGTGTCACCGACACGCAGCTCGATCGGCCGGGCGATCCGTTCGGCATCGGCCTTGGCCTGGGTCGCCTCCGCCGTCGTCACCGAGGGCGGCAGCACGGTGACCGGCATCTCGACCATCAAGCGCGACGGCGCATCGAGCTCACCGACGGATGCGAGCAGTGTCTGTACGGGCACGCTCGGATCGGCCACCCGGCCGTCGGCGCCCGGGGACACGACGAAGGACTTCTGGTCGACCACCTTCACTGCCGCCTCGACGGGGTCCCGAGCGAGCGAGTCCGCGTAGGCCACGACGCGCTCCGCGAGGGCATCCGGGTCGTACGTGAGACGTGGCGCCAGGACGACGCCACGGAGTGCTGTCCGGGCGTCGGCGACGGCGCGATCGATGGCATTACCGTCTCGCCCGACGGCCATCGCCTCGGCCAGCATGGCCTCGACATCCGGGCCGCGGCCGATGTCGGAATACAGGATGGTCCGCCCGCCGGCGGGTCCGGTGATGGTGATCTGGCCCTTGCCGAGGTCCGCGTACGCGGTGCGCAATCGCTCGGCAGCCGTCGTCGCATCGAGTCCCGACAGGTCGACTGTGCCGACCCGGACGCCCGGCAGGACGCGCCCGAGGTACTGCTGGTCGTAGGCGTAGATGGCGCCCGCACCCACGCCGAGCGCGACGAGCAGTCCGATGAGGAACGCCACGGCGAACCGGACGCGCGTCGATGGACGGCGCGCGGCAGGCGGCGAGATGGCGACCGTATCGGGGGTGGTCGTGGTCATGGAAGCGACATCCTAGCAGCCGAGACAAGGCACCCTGAACGGGATGCAGCCTCGACTAGACGTCGACGGTGCGGCATCGGTGACGGTCCCCCCAGTCGGCGGCCGCGGTCGGTGGGTCAGCCGCCGCGCGGTACGAGGACGACGCGTCGGTTCGGTTCCTCGCCGATCGACTGCGTGGCGACGCCCTGATGGTCCCGCAGGGTGAGGTGGATCCAGCGACGCTCGAGGGCCGGCATCGGCTCCAGTTGGAGCATCTTGCCCGTCTCCACGACGCGTGCCGCGGCCCGATCTGCCAGTTCCCGCAGCTGGCGCTCGCGCCGGCCTCGATAGTCCTCGACGTCGACCAGGACACGGGTCCATGCCCCCATCTCCTTGGACAGCATGAGGTTGACCAGGTGCTGGAGGGCCGAGAGGCGCTCACCCTTACGCCCGATGAGCGCGCCGAGGGCGTCGCGGTCGTCGCCCTGGGCCGTGACATTGAGCCGGCTGGTCTCGCCGCCGGCGACTTCGACCGTGGCGGCGAATCCGAGGTGTCCCATCAGGGTTTCGAGGATCCGCTGTCCGGCGGCGAGGGCCTCGGGCGATGCCTCGGCGGCCTCGAGCTCGGCGCGTTCTGCCGCGAGCGAGCCACGGGCTGCGGCGACCTCGGCGGCCTCGGACGCGGACAGGTCGCCGCTGGGGGCGGTCCGGGGAGCACGTGCCGCCCGATCGGCTCCACGCTCTGCGGCGCGGTCGTCCCGTCGGGGCGCACGGTCGGCACGGTCATCCCGGCGCGGGCCGCGATCGCCGCGATCCTCGCGCGGTCGGTCGTCGCGCGGTCGGTCGTCGCGCGGTCGGTCGTCGCGGCGTGGGCCACGGTCGCCTCGATCGGGTCGGTCGCCGAAGTCCCGGCGCGGGCCGCGATCGCCGCGGTCGCCTCGGTCGCCGTACTCGCGGCGCGGGCCCCGATCGCCTCGGTCACCGAAGTCACGCGCGGGCGGTGGCGGCAGCGGGACCGACGCGGCGGCGTCCCGCTTGGGCGCGGCACCGCCAAGGGCCTGACGGGGAGCCGCCACGATCCGGGCGGGCTCTGCGCCCATGCCGAGGACGCCGCGGCTGCCGGGGGTCAGGATCTCGAAGTCGAGGTCATTGAGCTCCGCGCCGAACTCGTCACGGGCGGCCTTGAGGGCCTCCTCGACCGACTTGCCGGTGAATTCCTTGTACGCACTCATGGTCAGCGTCGTCTCCCTCGTCGGCCTTGACGGCCACGCTCGCGGTGGCGGATCGTCTTGTCGGCCGTCGTCTTCTTCTGCGCGTCCGTCAGGATGGCGGCGCGCTTGCTTGGCTCAGGTGGTGGTGGCATGGCCACCGGGAAGCGGGGGGTGTGGTCGCGGGCGAACGCGGGGGTCCACCCGAACAGCGGGAACATCGATCCCCAGCCCACGATGAGGTACTGCTGGATGATCGAGAAGACCGTCGCCACGATCCAGTAGATGAACAGGCCGGCCGGCAGGAACCCGCCGTAGACGACGGAGATGAGCGGCAGGAACAGCATCGTCTGGCGCTGGATCTTGGCGTTCGGGTCGTCGTTCGCGGGATCGGCGGTCGGCAGCATCATCCGCGACTGCACGAGTTGCAGGACCGCCGAGATGATGGCCAGGGCGCTGATGCCGAACCCGAGGACCGACAGGAACGTCTGGGGATGGGCGATGTCGCCGAGGATCGGGACCACCGAGTCGATGCACGGGCGCGTCGCATCGATCACGCCGTTGACGATGTTCGTGCACTGGACGTCGACGAGCTGCAACCCGAACACGCTGAGCATGGCGCTCGGGTCCTGGTTCGTGAGCCCGTTCTGGATGACGGAGTACATGATGAATAGGAGCGGCATCTGCAGGAGCAGCGGCAGACAGCCCGCCAGGGCGTTGACGCCGCGTTCCTTCATCAGCTCCTGCTGGGCGACCCGGACCTTCATCGAGTCGCCCTTGAAGCGCTTCTTGATCTCGTTGAGCTCCGGCTGCAGGAGCTGCATCCGCCGCTGCGAGACGAGCTGCTTGCGGTAGAGCGGGATGAGCACCGCGCGCACGATGAGGGTCAGCACCACGATCGCCCAGGCGATCGCGCCGGGGATCCCGATGTTCTCGAGGAACTGGTAGACCGCGATCAGGATGATCAGCATCGCCTGGAACAGCGGCGTGAACAGCCAGGCGAACAGACTGAACGGGTCGGCGCCGAGTGGGGCAGGCGTCAGCGGCGGATGGGGCGTCGGGGTCGGGGTCGGCGCGCCCGGACTGCCGGTCGGGCCACCGGGCACGCACGCCGCGACCAGGAGGATGAGCAGCGCGATCAGCAACCCCGGCAGCAGCCGGCGGGCGGTCGGGGGCAGGGTCACGGGCGCGGCGCCTCGTCAGCGGACCGGGTCATACCCGCCCGGATTCCAGGGGTGACATCGGGCGATGCGCTTCGCGCCCATCCAGCTTCCCTTCAATAGTCCGTATCGCTCGATCGCCTGCTCCGTGTAGTGCGAGCAGGTCGGTTCGAACCGGCACGACGGTGGCAGCCAGGCGAACACGATGCGGTAGAGCTTGATCGCCCCGATCCCGATTCGCTTCATCGCGTGGTTCCTCCGAGCACGCCGCCCCGGACGAGCGTCCGGTGCAACGCTCCGACCAGCGCGTCGTGGTCGGTCTCGACGATCGCGGGCCGGGCGATGATGAGGACGTCCCAGCCGGGCTGGAACGAGGGCGCCATCACCCTGAGCGCCTCTCGGAGTCGCCGGCGGACCCGGTTCCTGGCGACGGCGCCGCCGAGGCGCCGACCGGTCGACAGGCCGAACCGCGTCGTCTCGAGATCGGTCCTCAGGAATCTCGCGGTGAACAGGGGGTGGGACCGTGTCGTCCCGGCACCCTGGATGGCCGCGAAGTCCTTCGGGCGAGAGAGCATCACGAGTCGCGGCGTGTCAGTGCCGCGCCCGGTGGTCAGGCCGTCAGCCGCTTCCGACCGCGAGCCCGCCGCGCGGCGAGGATACGGCGACCCGCTGTCGTCTTCATGCGGGCGCGGAAGCCGTGTTCCTTGGCGCGATGGCGCTTCTTGGGCTGGTAGGTCTGCTTCATCGGGACGGTCCTGAGATCCTCTCCATCCGACCTCGGGGACGGTCGATCCGTCTTCCCCTGGAGGCACGCAGACGCGCCGGCGCCCGATCGGGCACATGGCGCGTCGTCGTCCGGCGGATGATAGGACCTCGCGCGAAGGGGTGTCAAACGCTCGCGGGGCAGTCGGCACGTCGCCTCGAGGTTGCCGCCCGCCTGGCTTCGGTTGGATCCCTCCAGGCGCACGGGTCCAGGTCGGGATCGCGCTCCAGACGTTCTGCGCACGGATACTCCCCAGGGGTATGTGCGGATCGCCTTGCGAGGGTCTCGGGGCCGGTGCTATCCTCACCGGGCCCTCGGCGCCGGAGACGTTCGCGGGAGACCCTCAGCAGGCCTCGGACGTGGCATGGAGAGCGAGTCATCCGGTCGCACACGGATGGGCGTCGAACGCTTCGCTTCCCCGTTTTCCCACCCCCGCTCGTGGCCAGACCATGGACCCATCCGAGCCCCCCAGCAGCCAAGGTCTTCATCGAACGAATGGACGCGAAGCAGGTCTGGCGAGCCGCCCTGGGTGAACTCCAGGTGTCGCTCTCTCCCGCGAACTACGAGACGTGGTTGCGCGACACGCAGCTGGTCGACGTCGACGAGCAACGATTCCGGGTCGCCGTTCCCAACGGCTTCGCCAAGGACTGGCTCGACACCCGCTATCGGTCGCTGATCAGCCAGACCCTCGCCCGCATCGTTGGCTACGGCGTCCAGGTCGAGTTCGTGGTCGGCGCCGCGCCCGGGGGCCTGTCGACCGGGGAAGCCGAGCCGGCACCGAGCGAACCGGCGCCCGTCAGCCAGCATGTGCGGGTCGAACCCGGCCGGGTCGGCGGCGAGGGCGGGGCGACCAACCTCAACCCGCGCTACACGTTCTCGAACTTCATCGTCGGATCAGCCAACCGTCTCGGCCATGCCGCCAGCCTGTCGGTCGCGGAGCGCCCCGGCCACGCCTACAACCCGCTCTTCCTGTACGGCGGGGTGGGGCTCGGCAAGACCCACCTGATGCACGCCATCGGCAACCAGGTGATCGCCCGGTTCCCGCGCAAGCGGGTCGTGTACGCGACGTCCGAGAAGTTCACCAACGAGTTCATCACGAGCATCCAGCAGGGCAAGATCGACGAGTTCCGCGGCCGCTACCGGCGGATCGACCTGCTGCTCATCGACGACATCCAGTTCATCGCGGATAAGGAACGGACGCAGGAAGAGTTCTTCCATACGTTCAACGCCATCCACGAGGACGGCAAGCAGATCGTGCTCTCGAGCGACCGACCGCCCAAGGCCATCCTGACCCTCGAGGAGCGGCTGCGCAGCCGGTTCGAGTGGGGCCTGATCGCCGACCTGACGGCGCCCGATCTCGAGACGCGGATCGCCATCCTTCGGGCGAAGGCCGAGGAGGGCGCCGTCCCGATCACGTCCGACGTCGTCGAGTTCATCGCGCGCAAGGTCGTCTCGAACATCCGCGAGCTCGAGGGCGCGCTCAACCGGATCGTGGCGTTCTCGAGCATGGGTGCGACGCCGATCAGCATCGAGCTCGCCCAGGCGGTCCTGTCGAACGTCCTGTACAACCCCAAGAAGCGCCAGGTCACGCCCGAGCGGATCGCCCGCGCCGTGTCGGACTACTACAGCGTGCCGATGGACGCGCTGCAGGGCCAGAAGCGCGACAAGGCCATCGTCATGCCCCGCCAGATCGCGATGTTCCTGATGCGCGAGGAGACCGACGTCTCGCTGTTGCGCATCGGCGCCGAGCTGGGCGGCCGCGACCACTCCACGGTCCTCCATGCCTGCGACAAGATCACGCGAGAAGTGGCGGTCAACGATGAGCTGCGACGCGAGATCGCCGCGGTCCGCGAGCTCATCTACGCCGAATAGGCGCGCGTTGGCCACGTGGCCGACCCGGACCCCGACGCCGCACGTTCCTTCAAGGCGGCAGTGGATGTCGGTGGGTGTCTGGCCCGCAGACGGTGGACCACCGCCCCTTGTCCTGTGGACGGCGGGGGTCCGGACCGATGCCGAACCAGCGCAGGTCCGCGGTCGTCCACCGCGCATCGACGACCGCGTCCCCGGAGCGACCGCGGCTGTCCACCGTCGGGACGCCATCGTCCACTCGTTCGGCCCGCACGACGGAGCGTGGTCGTCCCCCGTCTCCACAGGCTTACTACGGTGATGACGGAGTGAGAAGATAGAGAGAAGATACCCACCTACCATCCAGCGATCCGGTCGGGTCCCGAACTCCGGACACCTGCCGTCCGTCCGATCCGCCGCCGCCCGACGCGGTGCCACGACCCCTCGAACGTACTGGAGTGCCCTCGACGTGAGACTTTCGGTCATGCAGGAGAACCTGGCGCGAGGCCTGTCGGTCGTGAGCCGCGCCGTGTCCAGTCGCAGCACGCTGCCGGTGCTCGCCAACGTCCTGCTCAAGACCGAGGATGCGGGCCTCAAGCTGACCGCCACGAACCTCGAGATCGGCATCACCTATTGGGTACCGGGCAAGGTCGACGAGGACGGCGCCACGACCGTCCCGGCCAAGCTGCTGACCGATCTGGTCAACTCCCTGCCGCCGGGCGAGAAGGTCGAGCTGGACGTGAGCGCCGGCGACACCCTGCACGTCAAAGCCGGACGCTTCCAGACCCACATCAAGGGCATCGCCGCCGATGAGTTCCCGGCCATCCAGACGGCCGGAGACCGGCCGACGACCCGGATCGCCCAGAACGTCCTGCGCCGAGCCCTGGCCGAGACCGCGTTCGCGGCCGCCAGCGACGAGGCGCGACCGATCCTGACCGGCGTGCTCGCCCGCTTCGAAGGGGATCAGCTGACGCTGGCCGCCGCCGACAACTACCGGATCGCGGTCAAGACCGTGCCGATCCTCGACCCGGTCCCGGAGACGAGCGTCGTCATCCCGGCGCGCGCCCTCAACGAGCTGTCTCGCGTCCTGGCCGACACGGACGACGCGGTCGAGCTCGTCCTGGCGGCTGGTCGCAACCAGGTCCTCTTCCACCTCGACGGGATCGATCTGGTCAGCCGCCTGATCGACGGCCAGTTCCCCAACTACCAGCAGGTCATGCCCCAGTCGCACGCGACGCGCGCCGTGCTCGACCGCGAGGAGTTGCTGCGTGCCGTTCGTCCGGCCGCCCTCATCGCCCATGAGTCGGCCAATATCGTCAAGCTGCAGATCGGTGGCGACGGGGACGCGGGCATCACGGTCAGCGCCAACGCGGAGGTCGGCGATCACGTCGGCCAGGTGGAAGCCGCGGTCGAGGGCGACGAGACGACCATCGCGTTCAATGCCCGCTACCTCGCCGACGTGCTCACCAACGTGTCGGCCGACCAGTTCGCGCTCGAGCTCAACGGCCCGCTGTCGCCCGGCGTGTTCAAGCCGATCGGCGATGACCAGTACGTCCACGTCGTCATGCCGGTCAGGACGACCTCTTAGCATCGCTCCGCTCGACGCGCTCTCGGTCCTCGACCTGCGCGGGTACGCCGCGCTCGAGGTGGCGTTCGGGCCAGGCACCCACCTCATCTGGGGGCCGAACGCCGCGGGCAAGACAAGCCTGCTCGAGGCCATCGCCCTGCTGGCCTGGGGCCGGTCACACCGGACTAACGCCGACGGTGAGCTGATCCGCTGGGGCCGAGACCTCGCCCGGATCGAAGGGCGGGTCGGCGGCGAAGTACTCGAGGTCGCCATCGCCCGGTCCGGGGCGGACGGCAGCAGCGGTCGCAAGCGGATCCGGATCAATGGGGTCGGCCGGCGCGCGGCCTCGCTCGGGCGCATCCTGCGTGCCGTGTCCTTCGCGCCGGAGGACATGCTCCTCGTCGTCGGCTCCCCGTCGTTGCGACGGGCGGCCATCGACGCCCTGGCAGCCGCCCGCTTCCCGGCCTACGCCGATGACCTCGCGACGTACGGCCGAACGCTCCAGCAGCGCAACAGTCTGCTGCGGTCGATCCGCGAGGAACAGGCGAGCCGCGAGGAACTGCGCTTCTGGGACGACGCCTTCATCGATAGCGGCGGTCGCGTCGTCACGGCCCGGCTGGGGCTGCTCGACGATCTGGCCGAGCCCATCGCCGCGGCGCACCGCGAGATCGCGCCCGAGGAAGCCGCCGGCGGCCTCACGTTGCGCTACGCGACCAACAGCCCAACGCTCAGCGGCGAGACCCCCCGCGATGCGCTCGCCCGACGACTGGTGGACACCGCGGACAAGGAGATCTGGAACGGATCGACCGTCATCGGCCCGCACCGCGACGACGTGGCCTTCGATCTGGCCGCGCGCGATCTTGCCGGCTTCGCCTCGCGCGGCCAGCAGCGCACGGCGATCCTCGCCTTCAAGCTGGCCGAACTCGACCTGCTGACAGCGCTTGATGGACGGCCTCCGCTGCTGCTCCTCGATGACGTATTCAGCGAGCTCGACCCCGACCGGCGCGGTCACCTCGTGCGTCGCATCGCGGCCCTGCCCCAGGCGTTCGTCACCACGACGACGCCCGACGACCTCGATCCGGCGCTGCGGGCGATCGCGCATGGCTGGGTGGTGCATCCCGAGCCGGCGGGCGCCGAGCTGGCCCAGGCGACCGCCGCGAACCACACGAGCGCGGCGGAAGACGCGGCCGAGGTCGCGACGGAGTCGCTCCCGTGAGCGGTCCCCGACGCCGTCCGATGCGTCGCATCGGCGACCTCATCCCGGAGGCCGCGCGAGCGCTCGGGCTCGAGGATGAGCTGCGCCTGGCCCGGGCGATCGCGACGTTCGAGGCGCTCGTCGCCGAACGGGTCCCGGCCGCGGCCGGAGCCTGTCGCGTCATCCGGATCGAGGGCTTCACGATCGACGTCGAGGCCGATGCGCCGATCGTGGCCCAGGAGTTGCGGCTGCGAAGCGGGGAATTGGTCCGGGCGTTCGCGGCCGCGCCCGGCGGCATCGGCATCGGCAACCTGCGGGTCCACGTCCGTCGCGAAGGTCGCCGCGTATAATCCAGCGGACCTGCCAGCCATCTCGGGGCGAACGACGGCCGATCCGGGCCAGGATCGTCCCCGCCGCCCGTCCAACCCTCAACGAGAGGCCCGCATGGCCGCCCGACTCCAACTGAAACTCGGGATCGTCGCGGAACACGACCGCCTCGACGATTCGCCCGACACCCTCGTCGTCGTCGAGCCGAGCGTCGGCTCGGTCGCGCGCTCGAAGGGCCACCTGTACCTCCTCGTGACATCGCGCACGAGCTCGCGGCACGCCCTGGAGGCGACCCGGCTGGCGGCCGAGACCATCCGCAACGAGTACTACTACGACGAGTCGGCCGGGATCCGCGTCTGCCTCCAGAAGGCGATCGCGACGGCGAACAAGCGCCTCCTCCACCAGGCCGACCGGCTCGGACTCAAGTCGCCGGAGGGCAACGGACCGATCGGGGTCGGCGTGGCGGTCGTGCGCGGCAATGAGATGTACGTCGCGACGGTGGGACCGGCCGAGGCCTATCTCATCCGCCAGGCCCGCCTGTCGACCCTGCCCGACCCGCACCGCGAGCGCGGCCTGCCCTCGAGCGGTCTGGAACCGGACGTCTGGCGTGGCGAGGTCACCGTCGGCGACTCACTGGTCCTCATCTCGCCCAACATCGTCGCCCGCCTCGGGGCGGACGAGCTCAAGGACGCGATGCTGACGCTGCATCCGCAGTCGGCGATGGAGCACCTGCACGGTCGGTTCCGAGCAGCCGACGGCAACGGCAGTGACGGCGCGATCGCCTTCGAGGCGACCGAGGTCGCCCAGACGTCCCGTTCCCGCACGCTCGTCCCGGTCCGACCCGCCGAGCCCCTCGCCGGCGCACCCGATCGCTCGCCGATCCCGCTGGCCGACAACGTCCAGGCCGCCGGGGCAGCCATGTCTGCCGCCGCCGGCAGTGCCCGGGAGGTGGCGGGCAACGCCTTCGAGCGCATCGTGGCGCGCGTCCAGGACGTGCTGCCCCGCCGAAAGCCGGCCTATCGACGGGTGACGCCACTCGCCTCGCGGCGCGAGGTCCAGCGTCGCGCAGCGATGGCGTTCATCGCGCTGCTGGTCGTGGTCGGTGGACTGGCCCTGTCCGTCTGGGCGTTCGGCGGCCAGCGGCCGCAACAGGCGATCGGCTCGATCAACGCCGGCCAGGACGCGCTCGACCGGGTCAAGGCGAATCTCGCCCTGGTGTCCGGCCCGGGGATCGATCTGGTCGAGAGCGACCGCGAGGAGGCGCAGCGGCTGCTCACGGAGGCCTACCAGCAACTGGACGCCGCGAAGAACGCGCGGATCAGCGACCGCGTCATCGCCCCGCTGCGCAGCGAGGTCGTCGCCGGGCTGGACCGTCTGTACGGTGTCGTCGCGGTGGCGAGCACCGACCTCGTGGTGCTCAAACCGGCCAAGGGAGCCCCCGCCTTCGACCTGGCATCGATGGTCCGTGGCCCGGATGACGTTCCCTACGTGATCGACCGGGCCACGAAGGCGGTCTACCGGGTGGACCTCAAGCGGAAGCGCGCCACGGTCGTCACCCGCCAGGGCGCGCGCGTCGGGAATACCCGAGTCGCCGTCCCCAAGTTCCTGGCGGTCGGCGTCCGCGACGTCCTGATCCTCGATTCCAAGAACGTCCTGTGGCGCTGGCGCCCGTCGAACGACGCTGGCAAGGGGACGATCAACAAGATCAACGTCAACGGCGCGACCCAATGGGGCGACGACATCACGGCCATCGGGACGTACGTCCGCAACCGCGAGGCCGGCCTGTACAACCTGTACGTCGTCGACCCGTCCGAGCAGCAGATCCGCGCCTACCCGCCGGCCCAGGACGGCAGCGGATTCCCCAACCGCAACTCCGGCTGGCTGGCCACCGCCCGGGCGGTCGACAAGATGAGCTCGATGTACATCGACGGCGACATCTTCGTCGTCGAGAACGGCGTCCTTGAGCGCTTCACCTCGGGCAAGACCGGCGGTTGGGACCCCGCCCGGATCGGCGACGACGTGTTGCGCGAGGCGCCCGTCATCAACCTCGTGACCGGCGCCGGCGATCGGGGCTCCGGGCGGGTCTACGCCTACGACAAGCCCAACGCCCGGATCATCGCCTATGACAAGGCGAAGGGGACCTACGTGGCCCAGTATCGTCTGGCTGCCGGGGCGGATGCCGGCTGGCAGGACCTGCGCGGCTTCTACGTCATCCCGGGCGTCGAGGACGCTCCGTCGACGCTGGTCTGGCTGTCCAAGGGGGCGGTCCATCGGGCCGTCCTGGAGGCCGTGCCCGAGACGCCGACCGGATCGCCGGGCCCGTCGGGTTCGGCCAGCCCCAGTGCCGGCGCCTCGGGCGCCGCGACGGCCGCCCCGTAGCCGACCGGGGTCGCCGGTGATCCCGCTGCGCGACGCCAACCCGACGCGCTCGAGGCCGCTCGTCACGTACGGCCTGATCGCGGCCTGCGTGGCAGTCTTCGCTCTCGAGCTCAGCCGTCAGTGGACCGGCGGCGACCGCGCCTTGGCCCAGCTCGTGACGACCTGGGGCATCGTGCCCGCCGAGCTGGTCGACGCGCTCGGCTCGGGCCAGGTCACCTCGCCCGAGATCGCCACGCTCGTCACCAGCCAGTTCCTCCATGCGGACTGGCTGCACATCGGCGGCAACCTGCTGTTCCTGTGGATCTTCGGCAACAATGTCGAGGATCGCTTCGGGCGGTTCGGCTTCCTCGTCTTCTACCTCGTCGGCGGCATCGTCGCCGGCCTCGCCCAGGTCGCCATCGCGCCCGACTCCACGGTCCCGACGATCGGGGCCTCGGGCGCCATCGCCGCGACCCTGGGGGCCTACCTCGTGCTGTACCCGGCCGCTCGGGTCACATCGCTCGTGTTCCTCGTGTTCTTCTACCAGCTGATCGACGTCCCGGCGATCATCGTGCTGGCGCTCTGGTTCGTGCTCCAGCTCGTCGACGGCCTGGCGTCGCTCGGCGGGCCGGGGATGGGGTCGGGTGGCGGGATCGCGTTCTTCGCCCACATCGGCGGCTTCCTGTTCGGCGCGGCGGTCGCCGCCCTGGTGCGCAGTCGGTCCGGCCTGGTCGGTCCGACCCGACGGCCCGTGGGATAATCCGCCGATGGACGACGCGCTGGTGGAGATGGTCGTCGAAAGTGTGCGCGTGCACATGCTGTCCAGCCGACACGTGGTCATCCTCAAGGAGAGCGGCCGCGAGCGCTACCTGCCGATTTGGATCGGGCCGTGGGAAGCCAGCGCCATCGCGATGCGCCTGCAGGGCCTGACCCCCGAGCGCCCCCTGACCCACGACCTGTTCGCGAGCGCCCTCGAGGCGATCGACGCACGGGTGGACCGGGTGATCATCTCGGACCTGGCCGACGAGACGTTCCACGCCCGCCTGTTCCTCGAGCACGACGGCAAGGTCGGCGAGGTCGATGCCCGTCCATCCGACGCCCTGGCCCTCGCCGTCCGGGTCGGCGCGCCGATCTTCGCGGTCCCATCGGTCCTCGATCAGGCGGCCCTCGGCGCGGACGGCGGGATCGGCGACGAGGGAGAGGGCGGGGGTTACCTCGAGTCGACGGGCGAGAACATCGTCGACCCGCGACTCGACGTCTTTCGTGACTTCGTGAACTCGCTCGATGTCGATCCCGACAGCGAGGGCCGGTCGACCTCCTAGGTCTGCGCTGCGGCGTCCGGCCGTTCGGCCGGGACCGCGAGTGGAGCGCCGCGACGCAACGCACGGTCGCGATCGACCCACATCGTCAGGCGCAATCGCCAGAAGTCCCGCATCGCGCGGAAGATGACCTGCGGTCTGGCGCCGGTCGGCGAACCGGCCGTCCGCGGGTAATGCGGGACGCCGACCTCGACGACCGAACGACCGGCTGCCCGCAGCTTGATGAGCAGCTCGGCCGAGAAGAACGCGCCCTCCGAGCCGACCCGCACGTCCTCGAGCACGTCGCGCCGGAACAGCTTGCAGGCGCAGTCCACGTCGGTGACGCGTAAGCCGAAGAAGATCCGGTTGGCGAGCCGGAAGGCCCGGGCGTAGACCGTCCGGATGAACGGATCAGCCCGCCGGATCCGGTAGCCCACCACTGCGTCGGGCCGGTCATCGGCGGCCATCCGCTCGGTCAGGCGTCCGATGTCCTCCACCCGGAACTGCCGGTCACCGTCGGTGAAGGCGACGTACTCGTAGCGCGCCGCACCGAAGCCGGAGCGCAGGGCCGCGCCGTAGCCGAGGTTGGTCCGGTGATGGACCGCCCGCACGACGCCCGGATGGCGGGCCGTGAGCTCATCGGCGATGGCGGCCGTCCGGTCTCGGGAGCCATCGTCGACGGCGATGATCTCGAACGTGTCCGCCAGCGTCGGCAAGGTGTCGAGCGCCTCCTCGATCAGACCCTGCAGGTTGGCCTCCTCGTTGTGGGCGGGGAAGAAGTAGGTCAGCCGCGCCAGCCGAGCAGGAGCGAGGTCGGTCATGCGCCGGGGACCCGGCGAACGACGCGGGTCAGGAAGGCGGCACTGGGGCCGTCGACCGGCTCCAGGACGTAGTCGCGCTCGAGCTGGGCGATCTCATCCGGCTCGATCCGGATCACGTAGACCGGGCGCGAAGGTAGCAAGGCATCGATCACGTCCGTCAGCTCTCCAAGTCCCTCGTCGAGTCGGGTGCGATCGTCGATGATCGCGATGTCCGGCCGCCGACCCTCGACGTGCTGTGCGTACCATAGCGGCGTGGAATAACTCCACCAGCTCACCACGACGGCATCGCGGTCCATCCGTGCCAGCGCTCGTTCTACCCAGGCGCGGGCGGTGACGTCGGTACTTCGGTCGACCGTTGCCAGTCGGTCCGGGATGGCCAGCGCCGTCGGGGCCAGCAGCGCCACCGCCAGCACGGCGGCGACGATCGGGTCGGCGGCGGGCCGGCCGCCACGGGCGTCGTTGCCAGGGCGGCTTGGGCGGAACACCGAAGCGACCTCTCCGGCGAGCAGCGCGACCCAGGTCCAGGCGATGAACGTCGGCCCGAGGTAGTAGCGATCGATGTCGCCGTTGGTGTACGACGTGGCGAACGCGCAGGTGATGAACATCGCCAGACCACTCAGGATCGCGTAGGTCGGTCGTCGGAACGCCGCGACGATGAACCCGAGCGGCAGCAGGATGGCCAGCGGGCCGAAGCCCGACACCGCCCGCGCGACGAGCTCGGCGAGCTTGGGGCCGATGTCGCTCAGCGGACCGGACACCTTGTCCTGGAACTGCTCCCCGAGGACAACGTACCAGAAGCCATCCCAGGTCTCCGGGCGGCCGTAGACCAGAGGCGCCCGGAACGGCCCACCGCGCAGCGGCAGCTCGAGGAAGATCGCGACCACGGTGACCGCCAACGCGGTCGCGCAGGCGCCCACGAGGCGGGGTCGGCGCACGATGCGCGGGTCGACCGCCAGGACGAACATCCCGATGGCGGGTGCCAGCAGCAGGGTCAGCGAGTGGTTGCCCATCGACAGGCCGAAGACCGCGGCGGTCGCAACGAGGAGGCGATCGGCCGAGGCGGAATGGTCGTCACGTTCTCGTTCGGTCGGGGCGCCGCGCGAGGCCGAGACCCGGTCCTCCCAGGCGATCAGCATCCGGACGAGGATGGCGAGGAAGGCGAGATGGAGGGCATGCGCCTCGGCCTGGGTCCCGATGGCCCACACGACCTCTGTCAGGGCGAGACCGAGGCCGGCCATCACGCCGAGCGCGGTCGACCGGGTCAGCGCGCGGACGAGATCGACGCTGATCCCCGCGGCGAGCGCGACGCACAGCCCGGCGAACAGGTTCATCCGGAAGGCCGGTTCCCCGAACGGGCTCAGCAGCAGGTTCGCGATCCAGCCGAGCACGACGTAGGTCGGGTACCCGGTCGGGTGGGCGGTGCCCATGATCGGTGCGACCGTCTGGAGCTCGCCGGTGTCCCAGAACCCGAGCCCCGGCAGCATCGCGGCGCGAACGGCGCCGAACGCCACGGCGGCCACAGCCGCTGGCGGGATCCAGCGGACGAGTCGAACCCGGGCGCGCCCGCTCACCAGCCGAGGATCCTTGACCAGGCGACGCCCCAGAAGTTGACGACGATCGACGCCACGATGAGGCCGACGGACAGCGGCATCGCCCAGCGGCGGGCGCCGTCGAGCAACCGGTCGAAGCCGACGGCGACGAGGACCAGCGCGAACGGCAGGACGTCGTTGCTGAACCGATAGCCGAACTGGACCCAACCCTGGCTGAAGTGCATGAGGTTGACCACCGAGATGAGCAGCACGGCGAGCGCCGCGCCGATGACGACACGACGTCGCCGGCCGCCCGACGGTGTCGCGGCGATGAGCAGGAACGCCGGGCTCGCGAGGAGCACGCTCATGCCGATGTCGCGCGGGAGTGCGATGGGACATCGGACGTCGAACACGCCGCGCGTTGCGGCCGGGTCGCTGCACAGCCGGCGATCCATCGTCCCCAGCGTGTCGCGCAGATGGTCGGGCAGGACGTCGGGGCCGGTCAGGAACATGATCCCCAGGTTCTGGACCAGGTAGCGCGGGTCCTCGGCCGCCCACTCGGCGTGGTACCCGAGGCCGGGATAGGCGCGCGCCTCGAGCTGGTAGAGGTGGTCGTACGCGGGATGGAAGGGTTGGCCGCTGGATACGATATTCCAGCCCAGGAGGACGGCGATCGGGATGCCGGCGCCGATGAGGACGGACCGCGCGCGCCGCCCCGGCTCGCCAGGCCCGACCAGGACGAAGAACGGCAGGCCGAAGACGACCGGCAAACGGGCAGTGGTGGCCAGCCCGACCAGTACGCCGATCAGCAGCGCCCGGGCGTCGACGGCCCGGCCGCGACGCCGGCCGTCGTCCGGCGCGGGCGTCCCCATCGAGCGGCGGTCGGCGTCAGCGCCGGAGGCGTTCATGGCACCGCCCAACGCCCGCCCGACCGCGATCAGCAGCAGGCCGACGGCGACGATGTGGGCCTGGTACCAGGTGGTCGCCACCTGTGCCGTGTACCAGAACGCCGTCCCGAACGCGAAGAACATGGTCGTGGCGTAGCGGACGACAGGTCGGACCTCGAGGCGGTCGAGCATCCACCAGCAGAGCGCCACGTCGACCGCGGCAAGGGTCGTGAAGATCGCCTGGTCGTCGACGGTCAGGCCGAACGCCGCCACGAACGGAACGAGCACGACGGCGGGCAGCGGCGGGAACGGGATCAGGCCGCGCGCGATGCCATCGGACGAGACGATCGGCAGGACGTCCTGGAAGAACCAGTTGCCCAGACGCGCCGGCGTATCGGCGACGGGGTAGCGGATCGCCGCCGTGCCCTCGAGGAACGCCGCGGCCTGCCACACGAAGTGGTCGTAGAAGCGATCGACCCGGGTCGCAAGGTAGATGGCGAAGGCGACCAGGGCCAGGACGAGGCCGCCGATCATCGCGCGGCGCCGGTCGTCGGCCGCGGTCGTTCGACTCGTCGCGCGAGGGGGTGCGGGGCGACCCTGTGCTACGCTCCGATCCACCTTCCACGCTCGTGCAGGAGCCGTTGTTCCCGGTGACTGGCCCCGATTCCGGTGGGTACGAGCGAGGCACGGGAGCGCCGTCTCGGTCGACCGGGACCCAGGGGACCGTCGGCGCGATCCTGATCGTCCTCGCGCTCGGGCTCGCCCTCCGTCTCATTCTGGCATACCTGCTCCCCGGCTCCGGATTCGAGGCGGACCTGACGTCCTTCCGGTTCTGGGCCGCCTGGCTGGGAGCCCATGGCCCGGGCGGTTTCTACGCGCAGGAGTTCTTCCACGACTACACGCCCGGGTACCTGTACGTCCTGTGGGTCGTCGGTGCCGTCGGCAACGCCTTCGGCGGCGTCGGCGATCTCATCAAGATCCCGCCCATCCTCGCGGACGTCGCGCTTGGCTACGTCGTCTGGTCGATGGTCCGCGAGCTCGGCGGGCGGCCCCGGCTGGCGCTGCTCGGAGCCCTGGTCGTCATGGTCAATCCGATCTTCTGGTTCGACAACGTGGTCTGGGGTCAGGTCGATTCGGTCGGCGTGGTGTTCCTGCTGCTGGGCCTCCGCGGGCTGTGGCGCGACCAGCCGGAGCGGGCGGCCATCTACACCGTGATCGCGGCCATCGTGAAGCCACAGCTCGGCATCCTGGTGCCGCTGGTCGCGGTCGTGACGATCCGGCGCGCCCTGTGGCCGATCGACGGGGGCACCACCGCGAGCGGCGATCGAGCCGCAGGTCCGCTCGATCGACTGCGCGCCTGGGAGCGGCGGACCGGTCGTCCGCTGCGCATCGTCAGTACCGGCCTGGCCGGCTTCCTGACCGCCGTCGTCCTGTGCTGGCCGTTCGGACTGTCGGTGCTCGAGCCGACCGGCAGCGCGCCATTCTTCACATCCGGCCTGATCGACCAGATCGTCATCGCCGGCGGCGGCTACCCCTTCCTGACCGTCAATGCCTACAACGCCTGGGCCGTCGTGCCGAGCGATCTCGGGCTCAGCCTCGCCACCTCCGGCCAATGGGTGTGCGATGCCGCCGGGATCGGCCTCGATCGATGCACGGCGGGCGTCGCCCAGTTCGGGCCCATCCCGGCGGTCGCCGTCGGCGCCGGGCTGCTGGTGGCCGGCATGGTCAGCGTGCTGTGGGTCGCCGCGCGGCGGCCGGACCGGTTGACGCTGCTCGTCGCGTTGGCAGTGCTCGCCCTGGCGTTCTTCGCCTTGCCGACCCGCGTCCATGAGCGGTATGGCTTCCCGTTCTTCGCGCTCGGGGCGATCCTGTTCGCCGTCTCGCCGCGCTGGCGGGTGGCCTACGTCGTCCTGTCGATCGCCACCTTCGCCAACATGTACGTCGTGCTCACGACCCTGTATCCGCCGACGGACCCGGCGATCAGTCCGGTGCGGGACTGGCTGGGCATCGGGGAGCTCCTGCGTTCGCCAGCGGGCGTCGCTATCGTCGCGCTGCTGCATACCGGCGCGTTCCTGTGGGCGTGGCTGCAGCTGCGGGGATCCGCTGCCCGGCGCCTTGCGGCCGAGGTCGTCGCGGCCGCGACCGACGCCGCCGGTCCGGTCGCGGGGCTCGATCCGCCGGGGACGAGGCCGCCCGTCGCACTCCCGCCCCGGTCGTCGGTCGCCGGGTTCGCGGCCTCCACCGCGGCCGCGGCCGTCGCCGTCCCGGTCGCGTCGACGGCCTTCGCCCTGCCGTCGTCGCCACCACTTCCTGCTTCGCGGCCGTCACCGGTGTCGACGCCAGCCCGTGCGCCAGCGTCAGCGCCGATGTCCGCGCGGATGTCCGCGCCGCCGTCCCGCGCCCGCCCGGCCGCCAGATCGATGCCCAGCTGGTCCGCGCCCCGATCGTTCATGGAGGCGGGCTGGACCGGCTGGCTGCGCGACCGCCTGACGGAGCGCCCGATCCGGGCCGACCGCAGTCGATCGCTGATCGGCGAAGGCGGTGGTCGCCTGGACCGAGTCGACGCGTGGTTCCTGGTGGTGCTCATCCTGGTCACGCTCGGGCTGCGCACGTTCCGACTCGCTGAGCCCTACCAGATGCACTTCGACGAGGTCTATCACGCGCGGACAGCGACCGAGTTCCTGCAGGACTGGCGGTACGGCCAGTCGCACGACATCTACGAGTGGACCCACCCCCACCTGGCCAAGTACATCATGGCCGGCGGCATCGCCCTGTGGGGCGCCGACCGTGTCGAGGCGACGAGCGACCTGGCCATCCCGGTCCGGTCGGTGGCGATCGAGCACCGTCGCGTCGACGCGCTCACCGGCCAGCGGGCCGGCGAACGGCTGCACGTCGCGACGGGCGACGAGATCCGCACGTTCGACCTGCGGACCCGGGCGCTCGTCGGGGTGACGCCGGCCCCCGGGGCGATCACCCTGACCGTCGATGCCACGGCGGATCGACTCGTGGTCGGCTCGACGGATGGACGGGTCGGGACGGTCGATCTGGCCTCCATCGGGACCGACGGCATCGCGCCGGGCGGCGCACCGGTGGAGCTGGCCGCGCTTGCGCATCCCGTGACCCACCTGCTGGTCACCGACGACGGGGCGACCATCCTGGCGGCATCCGACAGCGAACTCGACGCCGTCGACGCCGTCGAAGGGACGATCGTCGGGTCCGTCGAGTTGCCGGGCATCGCCGACCTGTCGGACGCTGGCACCGGCCCCGCCCTGACGACGACTCCGGGCGCCATCGATGGGCCGGCGGCCGTCGCCTCGACCCTGGCCGACCTCCTCGACGGGGACGCCGCGGACTACGAGGCCAGGCTGGCGGCGGCGTCGCCCGACGCCACCGTCATCCTCGGCTCACCGGGGAGTGGCGACAAGCGCAAGGCGGTCGAGGCGGCCATCGCCGACGGCCGCCTGGCCGGCGTCGAGATCGTGGACCTGCCGCGGGTCGCGGTGGCGACGGCGGACGGCGTGTCGTTCATCGATCCGACGACGGCCGGCGTGTCCGGCTCGATCGCCATGGAGGGTGGGGCGCACGGCCTGGCCCTGGTGACCGGCATCGACGATCCGAAGCTGTACGTCACGACCGGCAGCGTGGACGAGCCCGGGTACGCGGTCATCACCGTCGGCGGCGACGCCGCAGCGAACGGCCCGGTCGATCGGGGTCGCCACCCGCTGCCTGGGCCCGGCACCCGGATCGCCTACGACGATGCCAGCCAGCAGGTCCATGTCCTCGGCCGGGCGCCGGCCTCGCGCGGTCCCGACGCCGGGTGGACGGTGTACGTCATCGAGCCACACGCCAATGCGGTCTACGCGGATGCAGCGCTACCGGCCGGGATGGTCCCGGCGGGCTGGGCGATGGACGTCGAGTCGCAGTACATGACCGACGACCCCGAGCAGCTGCTCGTCCTTGGCGAGGACGGCCAGAGCGCCTCCATCGACGTCGGCTCGCATGCCTTCGCGTGGCGCCTGCCGGGGGTCATCGCCGGCGTGTTGATGGCCGTCTGCCTCTACCTGCTGGCTCGCATCCTGTTCCGTCGTCGGCTCGTTGCCGGCTTGACGGCCGCCTTCGTGGTGCTCGACGGCATGTTCTTCGTCCAGTCGAGGATCGGCATGAACGACGTCTACGTCGGCCTGTTCATCGTCGCCGCCTACGCCCTGTTCGCGGCGGTCTGGACGGGCTGGTGGCGATGGCGTGGTGCGTTCTGGGTGGCCATGCCCGTCGTCGGCCTGCTGCTCGGGCTGGCACTCGCCTCCAAGTGGGTGGCCGCCTACGCGATCGGCGCGCTGGCCCTGCTGCTCCTCGTGCGCAGCGCGCTCGGGCGCGTCCTGGCCATCCTCGGTCTGATCGGGATCACCACCGTGCTGGGCTATCTGGCCATCACGCCGGCCGGGGTGGGCATCGGCAACATCCCGTTCATCACGATCATGGTCGGCCTGACCCTGGTCGCGGTCGTGACCGCCGTGTTCCATCCGATCGCCTGGACCGACGACGAGACCCGGTTGGCTGTATTCGCCCCGATCGTGGCCGCCGCGGCCGTCATCGTCGGGGCGCTCGCGACCGGCCATCTCCGGACCGCCGTGGCCGTGGGACCGGTCACCATCACACCCCTCGTCGTCGCACTCGTGCTCGCGCTCGGGTCCGTCCTGGCGTACGCAGCGTTCCGGATCGGCGGCTGGCTCGGCTACGGGCCGTTCGCCGACCGGTCGCGGCCGGCCGACTCGATGACCGGCCTGCCGTCGGTGGAGCCGCCGGCGGCCGCACCGACCGGCTGGTTGCGGCCCGGCTGGTTCGTCGGCGTACCGATGATCTGGGCGGCCCTGAGCCTGGTTGCCATCCCCGTGGTGGTGTACGTCGCGAGCTACCTGCCGTGGGCGGCGATCGAGAATCACCAGCTCTGGGCGGGCGTCCCGGCGGGCCACACCGGTCAGACCCTGGTCCAGCTGACCGGCCAGATGTACGCCTACCACAACGGCCTCGATTCGCCCCATCCGGCGTCGTCGCCGTGGTGGGCGTGGCCGTTCGATCTCAAGCCGGTGTGGTTCTACCAGGAGGGGTTCGCGGCCGGCACGAGCGCAGCGATCTACGATGCGGGCAACCTCGTCATCTGGTGGTTCGGCATCATCGGGCTCGGGTTCGCGGCGGTCATGGCCTTCCGTCGGCGAAGCCTGGCGCTGGCGCTGATCACCATCGGTTTCGCTGCCCAGTGGGTGTCGTGGGCGCGGATCGACCGGGCGGCGTTCCAATACCACTACTACACCGCTCTGCCGTTCCTCGTGCTCGCCCTGGCCTACCTGGTCGCCGAGTTGTGGCACGGTGCCGCGCGGCGGACATGGCTGGTGGCCCGTGCCGCGGCCGCGCTCGCCATCGTCGCCCCGGCCGCGTTGTGGCTGTTCGCGCGGCCGCTGTGCGGGCTCGTCGGGGTCACGATCGTGAACCCGGGCTCGGCAGCCTGCCCGGCGGTCATCCCTGACTTCGTCGTGAGCGTCCGCTCGCTGGCACTGCTCGGTGTCATGGCGGTCGGGGCCGTCGTACTCGCTCGCGGCCTTCTCGCCCTGGGGCGCAACGCGGACGACGCGCCGTCGGAGACGCGGGCGATGGGCCGCGAGGTCATCGCGGCGAGTGCCGTGGCCATCGGCATCGTCGTGGCCGCGCTGTTGCCCGACAGTGCGATCGTGACCTGGACGGGCATCCCGGTCGAACCGATCGCCCTCATCGTGGCCTTGCCCCTGCTCTATCTGGCGGGCCAGGTCTTCGCGGCCCGCGACGCGCGGCGGTTCGTGGTCGGCCTGCTCGTCGCCGTCGCGGCCTGGTTCGTGGTGTGGTATCCGAACATCGCCGCGGTGCCGTTGCCGTCGACCATGGTGAATGCCTACCAGGGTCTGTTGCCGACCTACCTCTACGCGTTCCAGTTCCCGGTCAACAACGTGGCGCGACCAAGCACGAGCCTGTTCGGCCCGACACTCGTCCTGCTGGGCATCGCCATCGCGGTGACCTGTCTCGTGGTCGCCTACTCGGCGTCGGTCTGGCGCTCGGCGCTGGCCGAGTCGCCGGCCGATGCCGGTGCCGCGGCCGGCTCGAGCGATGGCTCGGCCAGCGGCTCGGACGGCCTGGCCCGGACCGGCGGGGGCGGCGCCTGAGGCACGGCCGCGTGGAAGCCGTCGGGGAGCGCCTCGGCGGCGGCCAGTCGCCGGATGACGAAGCCGTAGTAGTCGTCTACCTTGGCCGTGACCCGCGGCCAGCTGAATTCCTCGGCCCGGGCACGCCCGGCGGCACCCATCCGCTCGCGCATGTCGGGGTCGCTCAGGACGCGGTCGATGGCGACCGCCAGCTCCCGCGGCGAGCGAGGCGGCACGAGCAGACCCTCGCGCCCGCGCCGGACCACCCCCTTGTAGCCGTGGATGTCCGAACAGACGATCGGCGTGCCGGCGGCCATCGCCTCGAGCAGGACGATCCCGAACGACTCGCCGCCGGTGGCCGGGGAGGCGTACACGTCGGCGGTCCGGAACAACTGGGCCTTCTCCGTGTCGGACACGCGGCCGAGGAACTCCACCCCCTGCAGCCCGCGGGTGGCGACGTAGCGCCGTGCCTCGCGCTCCTGGGGCCCGGAGCCCACGACGAGAAGCCGCTGCTGGGAGCCGGTCTTGCGCAGGATACGGTGGGCCTTGAGCAGGTCGAGCAGGCCCTTGCGCGGCTCGTGGCGGCCGACGAACAGGACATTGGGCGTGCCGTCCTGCCAGCGCGCGATCGGTACCGCGTTGGCGAAGCGGGGCACGTCGACGCCATTGGGGATGACCTTGTAGTCGCCGGGGAAGAACCGGTCGATGAAGTGGCGGGCGGCGGCGCTGACCGCGATGCGGCCGTGCAGCCGGCCGGCGTAGCCTCGCAACGCCCGACTGCCGAACTCGTACGACGGCGAAAAGCCGGCGTAGGCGTGGAACGTGGCGATGTTGACGCTGTTCGACTCACGCAGCAGGAACAACGACAGGAACGGCACGAACGGCTCGTGGAAATGCAGCAGGTCGAACTGCTCGCGCTCGAGCATCCGGCCGATCTGGCTCAGGTAGCGGGGCGAGAACGTCAGCGTGCCGACCGACGCGTTGATCGGTACCGAGAAGCCGACCCCGAGGCGGATGATGTCGCCCTCCGAGGCCCGCTGCGGGCCGTGGCTGGCGGTCAGGATGCGGACGTCGTGCCCGCGCAGGCGGAGGTTCTCGTAGAGGTAGCGCACGTGTTGCGCGACGCCGCCGTTGTCGGGGTAGATGTAGGGACAGACGAGACCGATCTTCATCGCCCATCCTCGTCTCGGTCGAAGCGCGGCGGCCGGGCGCGACCGCCGGGATAGCCGTGATCGCGACCGGTGCCGGATCGACGGACCCGCCCGACCACCTCGTCGCGCGCATCGATGGCCCGCTTGCGAAGCTGCCGACCGAACACCCCGACCTGCCCGGTCGTGCCGTGGAACGAGCCACCGTGGTCGGTCCGGCCGGCCGCGATCGCCACCCGCAGGTCCGCCGCGGTCCGCCCCTCGAACGTGGTCCAGCCCGACCCGATCGCGGCGAGCGCGTGGGCGTCGCTGTTCCCGACGTGGGCGAGTCCGTGGCGATCGGCGAACCGCACGACACGATCGTGCCACGGCCGTCCGAGCGCCGTCGGGTTGAACGTCTCGAGCGCATCCGGGTGGACAGCCGGATCCGGGTCGTCGAGGAGCCGTCGCAGGACCCATCCCTGCGCGCACAACGGGTAGGGCACCAGCGGATGCGCCGGGATGGCGATGCCCCCCGCGGCATGGACGTCGGCGATCGTGGTCCGCAGCGTCCGATAGGGGCGGATCGGCCGGTCGATGTACAGCGCCAGCAGGTGACCGCCGAGCGTGGTGACCTCCTCGCCGACGACCACCTCGACCGCCAATCCCCGGTCGAGCGCCAGCGCCCGGCCCGCCAGCGCCGCGTCGACGCGCTCGTGGTCGGTGATGGCGATGACATCGAGCGTCGGGTCCGCCGCCGCACGCTCGATGATCGACACGACGTCGGCGGTGCCGTCCGAAGCGACCGTGTGGATATGCAGGTCCGCCCGGCCGGAGCGCACGCCGCTGACCGTCGGGCCGCTCACGTCGCTGGCTCGAGGTCCGGCCAGATCGGGAAGAACACCGCCCACCACTGCTCCGGCGCGTCCTCGACGATCCGCTCGAAGGCGCGGGCGATCGCGCTCGTCAGCACGGTCGCGCGCTCGCGCCTGGATCCTGCGCCGGCGTCCGCGATCGGCTCTGCGCGTCCGATGTAGTGCCGGCCCGCGACGCGTCGCACGCCGACGACGTACAGCGGCGCGCCTGTTTCGATGGCGAGCAGGGCCGGACCGAGGGGCAGCCTGGCTGGCGCCCCGAACAGCTCGGTCAGGACGCCGCCGCCGGTCAGGTCGCGGTCACCGACCAGGCCGACGGCACTGCCCGACCGGAGCGCGCCGGTCAGTTCGCGGCGGGCCTCGCGCAGTCCGACGATGCGCACACCGGCCGCGCCACGGGTGCGCACCATCCAGTCCTGCACGGTCGGATCGGCGATGGTCTCCATCGGTGCCACGGCTCCGCCGGCACGCGCCGCAAGGTACAGCGCCGGTAACTCGATGGCGCCGAAGTGGAGACCGACGAAGATCGACGCCCGACCGGGCGCGAACGCGCCCTCGACCACGTCGGGCGTCTCGATGGAGACGAGCCGATCGAGATCCGCGACGCCCAGCGCCGGCGTGCGCGCGACCTCGAGGTAATAGCGCGCCGCGTGCCGGTAGGCGAGCCGGACCATCCGTTCGAGCGCCCGTGGGTCGGCCGCCGCAGCGCGAGCCAGCGGCGTCCCGCGATCATGGGCGGCCAGCCAGCCGACGACGCGCTCGAGGTTCTGACGAGCCCGGGCGGCGCGGTCGGGCGTGGCGCGATACCAGACGTCCCCGGCCGACTCGGCCAGGGTCACGAGCGGACGCTCGGGCAGCCGACAGGCCAGCCACGACAGCGCCACCAGGAGTCGACCGCGAACGAGCCCCGCCACGCGGGCCACGGTCAGGCGAACTCCGGCGCCGGCCCCGGATCCGGCTGACCCGCCTGCATCATCGTCGCGCGCCGCTCCAGGTCGGCCGCCTCATCCTCGGTCGCCGGCCACAGCGGCTTGAAGCTGTACCACTGGTCGGGCGCCGCAGCGATCGTCGAGGCCAGCGCGTCGGCCATCGCCTGCGTCGCGCGCTGGAGCTCGGCCGGGTCGGATGAAGCGAGATCGATCGGCTCGGGGAACGTGACCAGGAACGTGTCATCGGGGCGACGCCGGATGGTGATCGGCAGGATCCGCGAGCCGGTCTTGGCCGCGAGGGTGGCCGGGCCGGCGGGCAGCGTCGTCCACGAGCCGAACAGGCGCACCGGGATGCCGTCCGAGCGGTAGCCCCAATCGACGAGGAGGGCCAGCATCTCCTTGCGTCGGAGCACCCCGAAGATCTCGCGCAGATTTCGCCAGGCGATGATCCGGACGCCCCACGATTCGCGTTGGCGGCGCAGGATCTCGAAGATCTCGGGGAATGACGAATCGTCGGCGACCACGCTGATCGGCATGTCGTGGCGCGCGATCGCCGCGGCCACCGCCTCGTTGTTGCCGACATGTCCGACGGTGAAGATGAGCCCGCCGCCCCCGGGCGCGGCACGCCACAGTCGCTTGATCTCGTCGGCGTCGATGTCGGGGACCATCTCGGCCACCTCGGCCGGAGGCAGCGACGGCAGGCGCATCAGCTCGACGAGGTAGCGGCCATAGCCGCGGTACGCCCGCAGCGCCTCCTGGCGCACCTTCGGATGATCCGGATGCAGGCCGAGCACGTTGGCGAAGTTGCGGTTCGACCAGCGGCGCTTGGTCGGCCAGGCGAGGTACGACAGCTGGGAAGCCCTGCCGATGACCGCAGCGGCCGGTTTCGGCGGCAGGCTGGCCAGCAACCACGACGTCGCCCGGAAGCCGGCTACCGCCAGGCGCTCGACGACGCGAGGGCTATCGCCCCCGCGTCGATGCGGTGCCTCGAGCCGTCGTTCGCCGGCGCTCGGACCGGTCCGTGGCTTGTCGCCTGCGGTCACTGCGCCGCGGCGGTGGCGACCTTCGCCCTGGAACCGGCAAGCTTGCGCAGCTTTCGGGCGACGGGCTTCTCCGTTCCGACGAGCGTCTCGGAGTCGTCACCCCGGATGAACGCCTCGACGCGGTTGAACGCGATGTCGTCGTGGATCTGCTGCGGCGGCGACTTCATGAAGTAGGCCGACGGAGCCACGAGCGTGCCCTTCAGGCCGCGATCGAGGCCGAGCTTCAGGCAGCGGATCGCGTCGGTGATGACGCCGGCGCTGTTGGGGCTGTCCCAGACCTCGAGCTTGAGCTCGGCGTTGAGCGGGACGTCGCCGTAGGTCGTGCCCTCCATCCGGATGTAGCACCACTTGCGATCGAGCAGCCACGGCACGTGATCGCTCGGACCGACGTGGACGTCGTCGGGATCGAGCTCGTAGTCGAGCATCGAGGTCACCGCGTTCGTCTTGCTGATCTTCTTGGACTCGAGGCGCTCCCGCTCGAGCATGTTGAGGAAGTCGGTGTTGCCACCGAAGTTGAGCTGGTACGTGCGGTCCAGCCGGACTCCGCGATCCATGAACAGGCGGGTCAGCACCCGGTGGCTGATGGTCGCGCCGACCTGGCTCTTGATGTCGTCGCCGATGACCGGCAGCCCGGCGTCCGCGAAGCGGCGTTGCCAGTACGGCTCGCGACCGATGAACACCGGGATGGCATTGACGAACGCCACACCGGCGGCCAGCGCCTGCTCGGCGTACCACTTGGTCGCCTCCTCGCTGCCGACCGGCAGGTAGGAGACCATGACGTCGACCTCGCGCTCCTTGAGGATGCCGACGATGTCGGCCGTCTCGCCCGGGGCCTTCTCGATGATCTGGCTGAGGTACTTGCCGAGACCGTCGTGGACCATGCCACGCTCGACCGTCACGCCGGTCTTCTGGACCTGCTGGAAGACGTACGTGTTGTTCGGCTTGGTGTAGATCGCCTCGGACAAGTCCTTGCCGACCTTGTTCTTGTCGATGTCGAAGGCGGCCACGAAGTCGATGTCGCGGATGTGATAGCCACCGAGGTTGACGTGCATCAGCCCGGGGACGAAGTCGTCATCGTTGGCGTTCTCGTAGTAATAGCGGCCCTGCACGAGGCTGCTGGCGCAGTTCCCCACGCCGACGATGGCGACGCGGATCTTGCCATCGCCGCGACGACCGGCGCCGGCCCAGGTGTTGGTCGGCGTCGCGCCGTCGTTGCCGCTGCCGTTGCTTCCGTTCTTGCTCACTGTGGTCTCCGTTGCTCCTGATCCGTTGGGCTGGTGATGGCTGACTGTTGCCTGGCTTGACGGCGGACGTGGACGATCCGCTGGATGACGGTGATGGTCGCGCCGACGGCGATGATCCCGAGCGCGAACTCGAGCGCCTTGATCTCCGGCTCGGCGGCGAGGATGAGGCCGACGGTGAGGATCACGAGGCGGACCTCGCGGGGCATGAGCCCGACTGCCGCCATCCCCGTCCCGCTGCTGAATCCGAGGCCCTCGGCCTTGGCCCGGATGTAGCTGACCATGAAGGCGGCGCCCATGGCCGTGGCCGCCAGGACCGGCACGCGCGTGTGGCCGCCGACGGATGCGCCGACGACGATGGCGATGTAGACGGCCGCTTCACCCCACCGATCGAAGACCGAGTCCATGAACGCGCCGAGCCGACTGACCTTGCCCGTCGCTCGCGCGAGCGTCCCGTCGAACATGTCGAAGATGCCGCCGGCCAGGACGATGATGCCGCCCAGCGCCCAGTGCTGGAGGGCGAGCAATCCGGCGCCGCCGACGGTGATGGCGAAACCGATCAGCGTGAGCGCATCGGGGGTCAGCCCGAGCCGGCCCATGCCGACCGCGATGGGCTCGAAGGCATGCTTGACGCGGTCACGCGCGTCGTTGGACAGGGTCATCAGCTGGCGATACCGAGGCCGAGGATGGCCCGCTCGCGTTCGGCGACCTCGCCGAACGCCTCGGGTCGCAGCGTGCAGATCGTCTCGCGGCCGACGCGCCGCGTCTCGATGAGCCCGGCGACCCGGAGTCGCTTGAGGTGATGGCTGACGAGCGGTTGCGAGAGCCCGACATGCGCGATCAGCGCCGCGACGCTGGCCTCGCCATCGGCCAGCCGACGGACGATGCGCAGTCGATTGACGTCCGCGAGGGCCTTGTGGAACGCCCGCAGTTCGCGCAGGTCCTCGGGCTGGAGGACGATCGACGCGAGCGTGGACCGGAACCGGGCTGGGGATGGCACAGGTGGGGATGGACTCCGGGGGATGTCGTATCAACGGCGGTTGATATCAACGGATGTTGATGCTACGGGCGGGGGTCGAGCGTGTCAAGCAGCCAGCCCGCGGCACGTGCACGGTCGTCCGGGGCCGCCCCGATACACTCCGCCCCATGGACCGCCGCTCGACGCTGGTGTTGCTCGTCGTGTTCGGCATCGGCGTGTTCCTGGCCGGACTCGAGCTGATGATCACGGCGGTCGCCTTGCCGTCGATCCTGGCCGACCTGGTCGATGCCAACGGAACGTCGGCCTGGGTGGAGCTGCGCAAGGCGAGCTGGATCATCAACGGCTACCTGCTGGTGTACATCGTCGCCATGCCGCTGGCGGGACGGCTGGCCGACGTGTTCGGGACCCGCCGGCTGTTCCTCGCCGCGCTCGTGGTGTTCACCCTCGGTTCGGCGTTGGCGGGGATCGCCCAGAACCTCGACCAGCTCATCGCGGCACGCTTGGTCCAGGCCGTCGGCGGCGGTGTCCTCGTGCCCGTCGGCACCGCCGCGGCCGCGCACCTGTTCGATGGCCACGAGCGACCCCGTGCCCTCGGCTTCATCGGAGCGTTGACGTTCCTGGGCATGGCCGCCGGACCGTTCCTCGGGGCAGCCATCCTGTCGACCATCCACCCCGACGAGATCCTGGCGGCCGCCGGCCTGGGCGGATCGATGCTCGCCGATGGCGTCGCGCCCGCGTGGCGATGGGTGTTCTTCGCGAACGTCCCCGTGGCGCTGGCCGCGCTGGTGCTCGCCTGGGCGGCATCGCCCGGCTGGGAGACCCCGCGTCATGCGACCCGGGTGGACGTCGGGGGGGCAGTCCTGTTCGGCGTGGCGCTCGGGGCCGGCCTGCTCGGTCTCACCCTGATCGGTGCCGGGGATGGGGCCACCCAAGGCGGCGGGACCGCGGCACCGGCCGGTTCGGCCGTCCTCGGTGGGCTTGCCGTCGTGGCCACGCTGCTGGCCGTCGTCCGTGCCCTGCGGACGCCGGAGCCGTTCCTGGACGCCCGGCTGTTCCGCAACCTCGCCTTCAGCGCCGCGGTCCTCGTCTCGCTGCTGACCGGGTATGCGTTCGCGACGGCGATCATCGGCGGTGCCGTGTTCGTCGATCGTGTCCTGTACGGCGGTCCCGACGAACAACAGCTGGCCCTCGGGGCCCTGGCCGGCGCGACGGCGGTCGGCGCGCTGGTGTCCGGGTTCGCGGTCCGCGTGTTCACCTTTCGCATCGTGACGCTCGTCGGGCTGGGCGCCAGCGTCATCGGGCTGCTCGCGATGGCTCGCTGGACCCCGGCCACGAGCATCGGCGAGGCGGCGGCCGAGCTCGCCATCTTCGGGCTGGGCTTCGGGCTGAGCGTGACGCCCCGCTCGACAGCGGCGGTCGAGGCGGCGGGCCGCGCCTCGTTCGGGGCGGCGTCGTCGGTCGTGACGGTCGCTCGGATGCTCGGCATGGCGGTCGGCCTGGCGGTCCTGACCGCCTATGGGTCGACGACGATCGATCGCCTGTCGACCGAGATCTACGCCACACCCGACGCCTATCGCGCCTACATCCCGGAGTCCCTCCGTGACCGTCCCCTGCGCGACGCACTGGTCGTGGAGGCCCTCGAGACCTGGGCGTCGCGCGAAGCCGCCTCGATCATGGTCGGTCTGTTCCTCGTCGCGGGGCTGGTCACCGTGTCTGCCGTGCCGCCGGCGCTCGTGCTGGGCGGCGGGGCGGGGCGTCGATCCGGCGCGACTCGCAGCCCGACCGTCGAAGGGGCCGCCGACCCGGGCCTCATCCTCTGACGTCAGCCGCACGAGTATGCTGCGGCCGATGCCTCCGCCGACGCCGGTCCCCTCCGATCCCTCTGGCGGCCGCAGCGGTGAACCGGTAGCCAGCCGCCGGACGCCCGCATCGAGCGGTGCGCCGGGCCGGGTCCGCATCGCGGCGATGGTCGATGGGGCGCTGCGCGAGCTGGAGGGCGACCCCGCCCTGCAGCGGCTGCCGGAGCTGCTGGCCCAGGCGAGCGCCGCGGTCTGGGTGGACCTGGCCGGCCCCTTGCCGGAACAGCTGGCGCCGGTGGGCGCCGCCCTCGGCCTGCACCCGTTGATCATCGAGGACGTGCTCGAGGGCAACCAGCGGGCCAAGATCGAGACCACCGACGGGGTGATCCACATCGTCCTGTTCGCCCTCGACCGGGCCGCCAGGATCGCGGTCAATGAGATCGACCTGGTCCTGGGAGCGGGATTCCTGCTCACCGTCCACGACCCGTCGTGGGAACCCCACGCCTCGCACCACCTTGCTTCGGGCGTCGGCCCGATGCTGGCCCATGGCCCGGACCACCTGCTCTGGGCGATCTGCGACGACATCGTCGACGGCTACTTCCCGTATGCCGATCGGCTCGGCGACGCCATCGACGAGGTCCAGGACGCCGTCATCGTCCGAGCCACGCCCGACACGCTGGAACGACTGTTCTCCCTCAAGCGCGAGCTCATCGAGGTGCGTCGGGCGGCGAGTCCGACCCGCGAGGTGTTCAACCAGCTGACGAACCGCGACCTCACGCTGATCGACCCGGAGGAGCTGATCTACTTCCGCGACGTGTACGACCACGTCATCCGGCTCACCGACGAGCTCGACAACTACCGCGAACTCGCGTCATCGACGCTGGACGTGTACCTCACCCAGGTGAACAACAACCTGTCAGTGGTGATGAAGCGGCTGACCGGGGTGACGGTGGTGGTCGCCGGCGTCGGGGCGGTCGCGGGCATCTTCGGCATGAGCGAGGCCGCGACCGCGTTCGCCGGTGCCGAGGGCGGCGGCTTCTGGCTGGTGACCGCCCTGACGGTCGTCGCCGCCGCGATCGCCACGGTCGTCCTCCGGCGGATCGGCTGGATCTAGACCGGACCGCCGCCGGCCGCCGTCAGTCGCCCGTCAGCCGCAGTCGACCGGGCGCGGTGTCGGATGCGCGGCAGCATGGCTGGAGGCCTTCACCCCGACCGGCTCGGCAACGACCTGCGTCTTGCCCACCGTGCCCTTCGGCCCTTCCGAGGTCTGCAGCCAGAGCTCCTCGGACGTGGCCGACAGCGGGCCGTTGAGCGTCGACTGGTTGCGCCGGACCTCGGTGATCCGGTAGGAGAACACGAAGTCGTCGCTCGTCCAGACTTCCACGATCGCCCCGCGCTGCTGGCTGCCCTTCGTCTCGAGCAGGGGCAGGAACATGCCCTTGCGAGCGTGCGCATAGATGTACGTCGCCTTGCCGAAGCCTGGCTGCAGCAGCCCCGGGTTGACGAGGTACATCGCGACATCGCAGGCGGGGTAGCCGTTGCTGCCCTTGATGATCGGGAGGTCGATCCCGAGATCGCGGATGCGGATGCGGGTCGCGACCCGATCGGCCGGCGGCGGGGGCGTGGCGGTCGGCGGGGCGGGCGTGGCCGTGCCGATCGGCGGGATGGTGGTCAGCGGCGATGGGGTCGCCACGACGCCGGTCGTCGGGCTCGGCATCCGGCTCGGGGCCGGCTCCGCCGCGACGGGGACGGTGTAGGTCATCAGTCCGGCCGCGAGGAGCGTCACGCCGAAGGCGCTCAGGAGGGCGGGCAGGAGGCGCGTGCGGAACGGTTCGACGGGTCCGGTCATGGGGGCCGAATCCTAGCGCCGCCGCGCCCACTCCGCCGCTGACCGGTCCGTACTGGTACCCTCGCCCCCGCATGTGGTCCCGACTCTCGATCCTGGCCGGGTTGCTGACCGGCGTCGTCGCGGCGATCCTCGTCCTCGGGGCCATCGTCGCGTTCGCGCCGGAACCGGGCGCGACCGCAACCCCGCTGCCGGCCCCATCGGGCTCGTTCGGGCTCGCGTCGGCAGATCCGTCGGGGGGTGCGTCGGAGGGTCCGTCGGCGTCGTCGAGCCCGTCTTCGGGACCGCCGGGTTCCGCGTCCGGCGGCCCGTCGGCGAGCGCCTCCGGATCGCCCGATGCACTGTTCCATGTCGGCGAGCCGGCACCCGCGCTCGTGGTCCCGCAGGTCGGCGGCGGGACGATCGACCTGGCGAACCTCAAGGGTCAGCCGGTGTGGGTCAACTTCATGGGCACCTACTGCCCGCCGTGCATCGACGAGTTCCCGCTCATGAACGGCTTCGCCGCGCGCTACGCGGCGAACGGGCTCGTCGTCCTCGCGATCGACGTCAAGGAGGACGAGGGCAAGGTGGCGGCCTTCGCCGAGAGCCTTGGCTCCACGTTCCCGCTGGGACTCGACAGCGACGGCTCCGCCCAGCTGCGCTGGGATGCCATCGCGCTGCCGGTCCATTTCTGGATCGACAAGGAGGGCATCATCCGGGACGGCGCGCTCGGCGGCATCGGGCCCGACATCATGGCCCGCGGCCTGCGCACCATCATGCCCGGAGTCGACGTCACGCCGTGATCGACGCCGGGCTCCCGGCGATCGCCTCGAGCCCGACCGACATCGCCGCGGCCATCGAGCGGCTCGCCAGCGCCCCGGCCCCGCTCCTGGTCGTGGCCGATTTCGACGGCACGCTGGCGGTCGGGACCCGGGACCCCGCTGCCGCCGTCATCCTGCCCAGCGCCCAGCGCGCGCTCCGGGCGCTGGCCCGCCGGGGTGTCGAGCGACCCGATCGCGTCCGCGTCGCGATCCTGACCGGTCGCGTGGTCGCCGATGTGGCGGCCCGCGTGCGGGTCGGCGGCGTCGAGTACCTCGGCGATCACGGTCTCGAGCATGGGCTGCTCCCGCGTGGCGGTCGGGTCGAGCGGATGGCGGTCGCGACCGACGGTGCGTTCGATGGCCAACGCGACCCGGCCGAGGCCTTCGCCGTGGGCGTCCCGCGCGTGCTCGGCCGGCCGGACTGGCTATTCGTCGAACGCAAGGGGCCATCGGTCGCCTTCCACGTGCGCCAGGCCGACGACGTCGCCTCCGCGCGCGCGGCGGTCGTGGAGGCCATCCGGACGGTCGAGACGGAGGGCGGCCTCGGCGACCACGGTCTCGTCCACTATCGCGGTCGCTCGGTCGTCGACCTGCGACCCGCGACCGCCGGCGGGAAACGCGAGGCGGTCGAACGGCTCATCGCGCGCCACCGACCAGGGGCGGTCGTCGTCCTGGGCGACGAGCTGAGCGATGTCGATGCCTTCGAGGCGGTCATCGCGGCACGGGCTGCTGGCCGACCGACCGACGGGGTGACGGTCGGCGTGACGGTCGCGGTCCACGGCGCGACGCGACCGGCGCCACGCGAATTGCTCGCCGTGGCGGACGTGGCGCTGGCGGGCCCACCGGACGTCGGCCGGCTGCTGGCGACCCTCGCCGTCCGGCTCCGGCCGAGCCGGCCGGCCGAGGCGACCGGCCGAACGGGTTAGGGCAGCGCCTGGGCGGCAGCCGCCACGCACGGGCTGGCGCTGATGGCGCAGGCCGCCTGGTTGACGACGCCGAGCAGGGTGGTCGGGAACAGGCCGAGCAGGATCGTCAGCGCCGTGGCAGCCGCCAGGCCACCCCACATCAGCGCCCCGTGGCGGAGTGCCGGCGCGTCCGACGCCGGATCACGCATGAACATGTAGACCACGACCCGCAGGTAGTAGAACGCGGCGACCGCGGCGTTGAGCATGGCGATGACGGCCAGCACCGTCAGCCAGCCACCGGCCTGGACGGCCGCCAGGATGACGTACGCCTTGGCGAAGAAGCCGGCCGTCGGCGGGATGCCGGTGAGGGACAGCAGGAACAGGGTCATGAGCACGCCCAGCAGCGGTTCCCGGCGGCCGAGCCCGGCGAACGTGTCGAGCGCCGAGGTGACGCCGGCCCGCTTCTGCAGCGCCGCGATGACGGCGAACGCGCCGAGGTTCATGAAGGCGTACGCCGCCCCGTAGAACAGCAGCCCTTCGAGGCCGCGCAACTGGCCGGCCGCGTAGGCGGCCAGACCGACGAGCATGTAGCCGGTGTGCGCGATCGAGCTGTACCCGAGCATCCGCTTGACGTTGTCCTGGGTGAGGGCCACCAGGTTGCCCAGTGTCATCGTCAGCGTCGCGAGGACGATCATCACCGGCAACCACCATTCGGCCAGCGGGCCGAGCGCCTCGACGAACAGGCGCAGGATCAGGGCGAATGCCCCGACCTTGGGGCCGACCGACAGGTACCCGGTGATCGGCGTCGGCGAGCCCTGGTAGGCGTCCGGAGTCCAGTAGTGGAATGGCACCGCGGCGATCTTGAACGCCACCCCCGTGGTCAGGAACGCGAGGCCCATCGCCAGGCCCGCCGACAGCGGCTCGGTCCCGGCGACGACCGCGGCGAGGGCGTCCTTGATGCCTTCGATCCGGGTCGTGCCGGTCAGTCCCCACACGAAGGCGAGGCCGAACAGGAAGATCGCGGAACTGAACGAGCCGAGCAGGAAGTACTTGATCGCCCCCTCGGTCGAGTAACCGTCGGTCTTGTGGTAGCCCGCCAGGAGGTAGCCCGGCAGGACCATCAGCTCCAGACCGAGGAACAGCAGCAGCAGATCGGCGGACCCGGCGATGAGCATCGCGCCGGTCATCGCGAACACCAGGACGACGGCGAACTCGGCGATCGGCAGGCCACGTGGCAACAGGTAATCCGGGGCGAACACGACGGTCATCGCCACGACCGCGATGAACAGCACGTCGAGGAAGGTGGTGAGCGCGTCGACCTTGTACGACCCCCCGAACGCCGACGCGTCCGTCTGGCCGACGGCCAGGGTGATCGCGGCCGTGATCGCCAGCCCGATCAGCGCGGTCGCGATGGCTGGCGCACTCCGCCCCGGCCGCACCAGGTCGACCACGAGGATCGCCGCCGCCGTCAGGACGGCCGCGATGAGTGGCAGGATCGGGACGATGTCCTGGAAGCTCACCGGGCTGCCTCACGGCCGACCAGGGCAGCGTCCGGCGGACCGCCGCGGCCCGCGGCCAGGACCCAGCCGATGCGGGCCGCGACACCGACCACCAACAGCGCGACGGCGACGATGACGAGCTCCGGAGCGATGGCGAGGGCAGCCCCGGATCCGGCAGCGCGCAGCGTGTCGTCGACCGAGCCACGGACGAGGTCGAGCACGAGTCCGGGCTGGAGGCCGAACACGACGATGAGGGTGGCCAGCGGTACGAGCGTCAGGATCTCGATGGGATCCATGTCGGTCAGGTG
The DNA here is from genome assembly GCA_035692005.1 of Candidatus Limnocylindrales bacterium. Classification (GTDB taxonomy): domain Bacteria; phylum Chloroflexota; class Limnocylindria; order Limnocylindrales; family CSP1-4; genus SPCO01. The sequence goes on from DASSII010000101.1 coordinate 54,142, forward strand.
GCCGCCCAGCCCGGTCAGGAAGTCGGAGACCTCCTCGAACACGAGCCGGCCGTACATGTACAGCAGGTAGCCGGCGGCCAGGATCATCACGAACGCGGCGATGGCGGCCGCGGCCGGACTGATGGCGAACGTGCCGACGATGGTCAGGAACTCCCCGACGAAGCCGGACAGGCCGGGCAACCCGCCGGACGCGAACACGAAGAACCCGAATACCGCCGCCCACAGCGGCATCCGGGCGGCCAGTCCGGTCATCTTGGCGATGGTCCGATCGTGGGTCCGCTCGTAGAGCACGCCGACGAGCAGGAACAGACCGCCGGTGATGAGTCCGTGGTTGACCATCTGCAGGATCGAGCCCTCGATGCCCTGCTGGGTGAACACGAACAGGCCGAGCGTGACGAAGCCCATGTGGCTGACCGACGAGTACGCCACGAGCCGCTTGAGGTCCGGCTGGACGAGCGCCACGATGGCGCCGTAGATGATGGCGATGAGCGACAGGACGATGACCACCGGCGCGAACGTGTGGGCGGCGTCGGGGAACAGCGGGACGGCGAAGCGCATGAGCCCGTACGCCCCGAGCTTGAGCATGATCGAGGCGAGGATGACCGAGCCCGCGGTCGGCGCCTCGGTATGCGCGTCCGGCAGCCAGGTGTGGAACGGGAACATCGGCACCTTGATCGCGAAGGCCAGGAAGAACGCCAGGAAGGCACCCACCTGCAGGGCCGGTGCGAAGCCGGTCGTCGCGGCGAAGTCCCGGAGCGTCACGAAATCGAACGCCCCGACCCACGATCCACCGTTGGCGGCCTGGTACGAGAAGCCGGTCGCCAGGATCGCCACGAGCATGAGCAGCGAACCGGCGAGCGTGTAGAGGACGAACTTGATCGTCGCGTAGATCCGGTTCGCCCCGCCCCAGATCCCGATGATCAGGTACATCGGGACGAGCACGACCTCCCAGAAGATGTAGAACAGGAACAGGTCGAGCGCGAGGAACACGCCGATCAGGCCGACCTCGAGGATCAGGAACGAGATCATGTATTCCTTGATCCGCGTCTGGATCGGCCGCCAGCTCGCGAGCAGCGAGACCCAGGTGATGGTCGTGGTCAGGACGACCAGGGCAGCGGACAGCCCGTCCACGCCGAGCTTGTACTGGATCCCGAACACGCCGATCCAGTCGGCCTGCTCGACGTACTGGAACTGCTGGCCCGGGCGCCCCGGCAGGTAGCCGATGAGCAGCAGCAGCGAGACGACCCAGGTCGCCAGGGCGAACCCGACCGCCACCTGTCGCGTGAGCGACGAGGGCAGGATGGCCACGACGATCGCCCCGACCAGCGGCAGGAACGTGACGACGGTCAGGATCGGCAGGTCGTTGAGGTTCACCGCGGGCCACCGGTCAGGATCAGGTACGACCCGGCGATGACGATCAGGCCCAGGGCGATGCCGAGGGCGTAGTTCTGGACGTGTCCGGTCTGCACCCGGCCGAGCCCACGGCCGGCGACGACCGTCTGGCGGCCGATGGCGTTGACCGTGCCGTCGACGACCTCGCGGTCGAACCACCACATCGCCGCGGCGATCCGCCCGCCGATGACGATGAACAGGAGATGGTTCAGGTCGTCGAACCACCACTTGTTGAGTGACGCGCGATAGAGGAACGACAGGCCGGGACGGGCGCTCAGCTCACGCACGTCCTCGGGCCGCGCCGGCGCGCGGAACCGCCCGAGGTCGACACCGAACAGCCGCCAGGCGGCGACCAGCCCGGCGACCGCCACGGTCACGCTGGCGAGGATCAGGGCACCATCGACGCCGAACAGCTCGTACGACTCATGGGGCAGGGCCAGGAGCTCGGTGGCGTGGTGGAACACCGGCTCGAGCCAGCCGTGCAGGACACTGGAGCCCAGCGGCAGGCCGATCGCCAGCCCGAGCAGGGCCGAGGGGATGGCCAGCAGGATGAGCGGGACGGTCATGACCCGGGGCGACTCGTGGATCTTGTCCCAGATGGCCGCCGGGCCACGGAACGAGCCCCAAAAGGTCAGGCCCATGAGCCGGAACATGTAGAACGCGGTCAGCAGGGCGACGAACAGCCCGACCCCCCACACCCAGTAGAAGCTGGCCTTGAACGCCTCACCGAGGATCTCGTCCTTGGAGAAGAATCCGGCGAAAGGCGGGATGCCCGCGATGGCGATGGAGCCGACGAACATCGTGGCGTAGGTGATCGGGATCTTCCGGCTCAGGCCGCCCATCCGGCGCATGTCCTGCTCCTCGTGGACCGCATGGATGACGGAGCCCGAGCCGAGGAAGAGGAGGCCCTTGAAGAAGCCGTGGGTCATCAGGTGGAAGATGGCCGCGGTGAACGCGCCGACCCCGAGGGCGGCGAACATGTACCCGAGCTGCGACAGCGTCGAATAGGCCAGCACCCGTTTGATGTCGGTCTGGGTCATCGCGATCGACGCCGCGAGGATGGCGGTGAAGATGCCGATCGCCGCCACCACGACCATGGCCGACGGGGTCGACGCGAACAGCGGGTTGGCCCGCGCGATGAGATAGACCCCGGCGTTGACCATCGTCGCGGCATGGATGAGCGCGGAGACCGGGGTGGGGCCCTCCATCGCATCGGGCAGCCAGACATGCAGCGGGAACTGGGCACTCTTGCCCATCGCGCCGGCGAACACAAGCAGCGCGACGACGACGAGCGGGATGGGATTGGCCTCCCCCTGGGCGAGCAGCAGCTCGATCGACTCGCGGACGTTGAGCGTCGGGTGGCCGGCGGCCGCGGTATTCACGACGATCGCGGCGATGCCAAGGACGAAGCCCAGGTCGCCGACGCGGTTGACGATGAACGCCTTCTTGGCCGCCAGCTGGGCGGAACGCTTGCGGTACCAGAAGCCGATGAGCAAGTAGCTCGACAGCCCGACCAGCTCCCAGGCCACGAACACGACGAGCCAGTTGTCGGCCAGGACCAGCAGCAGCATCGAGAACATGAACAGGTTCAGGTAGGCGAAGAACCGCCAGTACCCCGGGTCGTGGCTCATGTAGCCGATCGAGTAGACGTGGACCAGCAGGCCGATCGTGGTCACGACGATCAGCAGACATGCCGTCAGCGGGTCGACGACCAGTCCGAAGTCGATGTGGAGATCGCCGGCGGGGATCCACGCCCACGGCCCGGCGACGTAGCCGTGCGTGTCCTCCGAGCCCGGCAGCAGCGGCGCCGCCCCGGTCAGCACGTTGGCGACGGCGACCATCGCGATGATCCAGACCACGAGGATCGCCAGGACCGGGATCCAGTGGGCTGACTTGCCGAAGCGTCGGCCGATGAACGCCGTCACCAGGAACCCGCCCAGCGGCAGGAGGAGCAGCAGCGGCAGCAACGCCTCGATCGTCACTGGCGCATCGCGTCGTACTCGTCGACGAGCGGCGTCTTCTTGTTGCGATAGATGGCGATCACGATGGCGAGGCCGACGGTCGCCTCGGCCGCCGCGACAGCCATGACCATGAGCGCGAACACGGCACCCTGGGCGGATGCGTCGGGACCGGCACCGAACACGCCGAAGGCGACGATGGCAAGGTTGACTGCGTTGAGCATCAGCTCGATCGACATGAGCATGCTGATCGCGTTGCGCCGGGCGAGGAAGCCGAACGAGCCGATGGCGAACAGGATGCCGGACAGGATCAGATACGTGTCGAGGCTGTCGCTCACGACGGACCGCCGGGCTCGCGCTTCGCCAGGAAGACACCGCCGATCACGGCGGCGAGCAGGAGCACGCTGACGATCTCGAACGGGAACACGAAGTCGCGGAACAGGACCTTGGACATCGCGTTCGTCGAGATCCCGACCCGCTTGGCCGCGGCGCCCCAGTCGGTGGCGGTCACCGCCAGGGCGATGAGCACGGCGAACACGACCGCGGCGATGGCCGCGACGCCTGCCTGGGTCTGGAACACCAGCCGGCTCGGCGCATCCTTGGTCTGGGTGAGCATGATCGCGAACAGGATCAGGACGCTGATCGCGCCGATGTACACGATGACCTGCGCCGCGCCGAGCAGCGGCACGCCCATCAGCGTGTAGATCCCGGCGAGCGCGAGGAAGCAGACGATCATCGCCAGGCCGCAGCGGATGATGTCGCGCATCGTGACGACCAGCAGCCCGGACCCGAGCATGACCGCGGCGAGGATCCACAGGAGGGCGTCCTCCCAGTCCTGACCGAGGGCCAGGAGCATGAGCGCGGCGATGCCGAGCACCGCCCCCATGACGATGAGGCCGAGCAGGATGGGGACGAGCCGGGCGAGCACGGTCGGACCCTACTCGTGGCCGCCGGGGCCGAGCGCCGCCACGGCAGCGTGGCCGTCGCCATGGTCGTGCCCGTGGCCGTTGCCCGCGCCGTGGCCGCCGTGCGACGGGACGCCACCGATGGCTGGTGGGAGCATCGGCAGGAGACGGCTGGTGTCGATGCCACGCCCGTCGGCGGCCGCGCGGGCCGCCCAGTCGCGCTCGCGCCGGATGTAGGTCACCTCGGTCTCGCGGTCGATCGCCGCCAGCGCGATCAGGTCGATGACGGGGTCGGTCCGGCTCGTGTGGGCGAGCTCGATGTCGGCACCGTCGCGCAGGGCGTCGTAGGGACACGCATCGACACAGATGCCGCACAGGATGCAGCGGCTCTCGTCGACCTCGTACTTCTGCAGGACGCGCGGCTTGGGCATCAGCGCGCCGGTCGGGCAGGTCTCGGCACAGCGACCGCACGACACGCACGGCGTGTCGTTGAGGCTCATGTCGAGCGGCGTCGTGACCAGCGTGTCGAAGCCGATGCGCATGAAGTCGTAGCACGCCGCGCCGACGACCTCGGCGCACACGTTGGCGCACCGTCCGCAATCGATGCAGCGCGATGGCTCACGCAGGATGAACGCGTGCGAATCGTCGCGGATGTAGTCGTGGTTGATGCCGGTGAACCGGTTCTCGGTGATGCTCCGATAGCCCGCCCCTTGGTGGAACTGCGGCTCGAGCGTCTTGAGCGTGGTGCCGTACTCGATGCCCAGACGTCGCAGGTCGCAGAAACCGATCGCCTCGCAGGTGCACTGCAGGCAGCGCGTCGATTCGGCGACGGCTGCCGCCGGTGTGTACGGCAGCTCGTACTCGACGTAGTCGTGGTTGCGCTCCTCGGCCGGCATCGCCTGCATCCGATAGCGCGGCTCCTTGATCTCGGCCGTGAACGGTACGATCGACAGGAACTCCGGCTGCGGCTCGGCGAGCGTCTGGCGGGTGCGGATCGCGCCCAGGTCCAGGCCCTTCATGAACGCGTCGACGGCGTATGCGGCACGGCGACCCTCGGCGACGGCCTGGACCACGGTCGCCGCGCCGATGCGGACATCGCCCGTCCCGAACACGCCCGGGCGATCCGTCTCGAACGTGACCGCGTCGGCCTTGAGGCGTCGTTGCTTGGTCGCCGCCGGCCCCTCGTTGCCGGGCGCAGCAAGCCAGTCGAGCTCGGGACCCTGGCCGATCGCGAGCAGCACCCGGTCGCACGGGATCGTGAACTCGGTGCCGGGCGCCGGTTCCGGGCGACGGCGGCCGGAGGCATCCGGGGCGCCAAGAGCCATCCGGATGAACTCCACGCCGGTGACCTTGCCGCTCGCCTCGTCGGTGATGACCCGCACGGGTCCGGCCTGGAAGATGGCGGTGACGCCCTCTTCGATGGCCTCGTGGACTTCATCGGCCGCCGGCATGTCCTTCATGTCGCGGCGGTACACGAGGGTGACGTCGCTGGCGCCCTGCCGGACGGAGGTGCGCGAGCAGTCCATCGAGGTGAAGCCACCGCCGATGACCACCACGCGCTTGCCGGCGTGATCGGGGTAGGGCAGGCCGAGCGTGGCCGTGCGCAGGTATTCGAGACCGTCGATGACGCCGTCGGCGTCCTCACCGGGGATGCCCAGCTTGTTCGTGTCGTAGCAGCCGATCGCGACGAGCACCGAGTCGAAGCCCTGGTTGGTCAGGTCGTCGAGGGTGAAGTCGCGCCCGAGGCCGGCATTGGTGACCATCCTGGCGCCGAGACGCATGACCGACTCGTATTCGGCCTCGAGGACCTCTACCTTGGGCAGGCGGTACTGCGGGATCCCGTAGCGGAGCATGCCGCCCGGCGCGGGATCGCGCTCGAAGACCGTGACATCGTGGCCGGCGATGAGCAGGTAGTACGCCGCGCTCATGCCGGCCGGCCCCGACCCGATGACCGCGGCGCGGCGGCCTGAACGGACCTGTCGCTCGAACGGCACGGGCGGATCGACGTCGTCGTCGAGCTGCGCCTTGAGCACCTGGTCGCCGGCGTAGCGATGCGAATCGCGGATGGCGATGGCCTCATCGACCTCGTCCCGCCGGCAGTGCTCCTCGCACGGCGCGGGGCATACCCGGCCCAGGACCGAGGGGAACGGGATCGTCCGCTTGAAGATGCGCGTGCTCTCGCGCCAGTCCGCCTCGGCGTTGGCCTTGAGGAAGCCCGGGATGTCGATGTGGCTCGGGCACTTGTTCTGGCACGGTGGCAGGCAGTAGGCGTTGTGATCGCTGAAGATCAGTTCGAGGTTCGTGCGGCGCAGGCGGCGGACTTCCTCGGTCTGGGTCTGGACCTTCATGTCCGGCTCGCACGTGCGCGAGCAGGAGATGGGTGGATGCTCCTCGCCCTCGACCTCGACGACGCACATCCGGCAGGCACCGAAGCCCGGCAGCTTCGGCTCGTAGCACAGCGTCGGGATCTCGATCCCGTTGTCGCGACAGACCTCGAGGATGGTCTGGCCCTCGAAGCCCTCGACCACCCGCCCGTCGACCTCGATCCGGATGCGCGGCGTCGACTGGGGACGCTGCGGCGACTGGGTCTCGAGCAGGCGCTCGGCCAGCGAGTCGGCGTTGGTCCGCGCGGACGTCGCGGGAACGGGGCGGCCCTCGGGGCGGGCGATCGTGTCGGTCATCGGGAAGCCTCGGTCGCGGCCGGTCGGGGTCGGCGCTCGGGGTCGAACTCGGACCCGAAGTATCGCATCCCGCTGGTCAGCGGGAGCGTGGCGAGCCGCTCGTGGTCGCACAGGGCGGACGCGGCGATGTCGTGGGCCAGGTCGGTCGCCAGCTGCGCATCGACCGGACGCAACAGGCCCGCCTCGCGCCGGTCGACGATCTCGGCCAGTCGCTTCGTCCCGATGCGACACGGGATGGACTTGCCACACGCCTCGTTGGCGCAGAACCGGGTCAGTACGCCGACCAGCTCGAGCAGGTCGGTCCGATCGTCCACGGCCACCACGGACCCCGACCCCAGGTGGGCTCCGGCGTCGCGCAACGAGGCGAAGTCGTAGGGCGTGTCCAGCGCGTCGGGCGGCAGCAGACCACCCGATGGACCGCCGACCAGCACGGCCTTGAGCGAACGGTCGGCTGGCAGCCGACCGCCAAGCTTGAGCACATCCCTGAGCGGCGTGCCGAGCGGGACCTCGGCGATGCCGTCTCCCGAGGGGGTCCGCAGCTGGACGAGAACGGTGCCGGGAGCATGGGTGGAGCCGGTCGAGCTGAACGCGTCCTCGCCCTCGCGGACGATCCACGGCACGGCCGCCAACGTCTGCACGTTGTTGACCACGGTCGGCCGACCGAACAGGCCGCGCCGCGCAGGATGCGGCGGCCGCTGCTCGGGCTGGCCGCGCTTGCCCTCGAGCGCCTTGAGCAGGACCGTCTCCTCGCCGAGCATGTAGGCGCCCTGGACGGTCCGCACGGAGACGTCGATGTCCCGCCCGGAGCCGAGCACGTCCGTGCCGAGATAGCCCGCCTCGCTGGCGGCCCCGATCGCCGCCGACAGCCGGGCGACGACGTCGCCGTGTTCGGCGCGAACCGCGATGAAGGCCTCGCTGGCCCCGATCGCGAAGGCGGCGATGGCCACCCCTTCGACCACGGCATATGGGTCGAGGAGCATCAGCGTGCGGTCCGTGTGCGAGGCCGGGTCTGCCCCGTAGCCGTTGGCCACGACGTAGCGCTGGTCAGCGTCGGTGTCGGCGGCCATCCGCCACTTCTCCCCGGTCGGGAAACCCGCCCCGCCGCGGCCGCGCAGACCGGACCCGCTGATGGCTGCGATGGTGCCGGCCGGTCCGAGGTCGCGGATCGCGCGGCGCAGGCCCGCGAAGGCTCCGTCGGCGACGGCAGCATCGAGGTCGGTCGGGTCCTTGGCAGCGGCGCGGGCGAGAAGGATCCGCGGCCAGCCGGCCGGGGTCCGCAGGAGGGTCGCCATGGTCAGGTCCGCGCCGCGGCGCCGGGCCGCCCGCTCCCGTCGAGCGCCGCGCCGAGCGTCGCGAGGTACGTCGTCTCCGCGGGCCGGTGGCGCGCGACCGCGTCCGCCTGCTCGGCGGCAGCGGCCGGCTCGAAGCGCAGGTGGGCGTAGAAGCTGGCCGTGCCGTAGATCATCGCGTACCAGGCACCCGTCCGGTGGCTGATCCGCTTGAGCGCGGCGACCGGCAGGTAGCCGTACGCGGACTGGGTCGCCTCGAGGATCGCCAGCATCCGGGCCGGATCGTGGTCGTACTCGTCGAGGACCGCGTCGACGGCGGCCAGGTCGATCGGCGCGAATGGACGGAAGGCGGGATCGGGCACGGGTCGGCCCGAGCGCCGCAAGGCCGATTCCTCGCGACGTTCGTCGTACTGCTCGGGTGCGCCCCAGTGGACGTGGTAGCGGCCGCGCGTGTCGATGCCGCCCATGTCGATGCATTCGATCGGGCATGCCTGGGCGCACTGGAAGCAGGTCTCGCATTTGAGCGTGCCCCACTCGTCGTACAGCAGCTGCAGCCGACCGCGGAACCGCGGCGGCACGTCGAGCCGGACTTCGGGGTACTTGATGGTGACCTTGGGCTCGAAGACGCGGCGCAGGGTCAGGGCCATGCCCTTGGCGATGCCAAGACCCGGGATGAAGGTCATCAGGTCAGCTCCGGATCACGACGATGGCCGCGGCGGTCACGAACAGGTTGAGCAGCGATGCCGGCAGCAGCCACTTCCAGGCGAAGTCCATGAGCTGGTCGATGCGGACGCGAGGCAGCGTCCCCCGCATCCACACGAAGATGAACACGAAGACGTACGTCTTGAGCATGAACCAGAGGATACCGGCGACCCAGTCGAGGCCGATGTATGCCCACGCGCCCAGCATGGCGATGATGAACAGGTTGGCGAGCACGAACCCGGCGATGAGCGCCTGCCACCAGCGGATGCGCGAGCTGAGGACGAAGAACGGCGTCGCGAACAGCAGCGTCAGCACGACCGGAGCGAGCCCGGCGATGAACAGCAGGCCGATCCCGAACGACGCTGGGTCGAGGCTGAGGGCGATGGGCCAGGGCCACGGGAATGGCGCGTTCCAGCCGCCGAAGAAGAGCGTGACCGTGAGCGCCGACATGATGAACACGTTCACGTACTCGGCGAAGAAGAAGAACCCGAAGCGCATGCCCGAGTACTCCGTGGCGAAGCCCGCCACGATCTCGGAATCGGCCTCGGTCAGGTCGAACGGGGTGCGGTTGGCCTCGGCGGTCGCGGCGATGAAGAAGATCAGCGCCCCGAGCGGTTGCTGGAAGATGTACCAGTTCGTGAACCAGCCACCCTGGTTCTCGACGAGCGTGTTGAGGCTCATCGTCCCGGCCAGCAGGAGCAGGCCGACGACCGACAGTGTCAGCGGGATCTCGTAGCTGACGACCTGGGCGGCCGAGCGCAGCCCGCCCAGCAGCGAGTACTTGTTGTAGCTCGCCCAGCCGGCCATCAGCAGGCCCACGACCGACAGGCCGCCGATGGCGAAGAAGTAGAGCAGGCCGATGTTCAGGTCCGCCCCGTACAGGCCGGGCGCGAACGGGATGACGAGCAGGGTCATCACGCTCGCCAGGTAGACGACCACCGGTGCCCAGGTGAACACGACCGGGTCGGCGCCGGTCGGGGTGAAGTCCTCCTTCATGAGGACCTTGAGCCCGTGCACGACCGACAGCAGCGACCCGAACGGGCCTACCCGATCGGGGCCGATGCGCAGGTTCATCAGGGCGATGCCCTTCATCTCCATGTAGATGATCAGAAACGCCGTGGGCACCGTCATCAGCAGCACGAGCGTGACGGCGACGACGAAGCGGACGATCGGCAGGTTGGCGCCGAGGATGTCCAAGAGCGGGCCCCCGAACGCGACGATGGCCACGACCAGGCCGACGGTCAGCGCGATCAACAGCGGCACGATCGTGAACACGACCTTGCCCGGCAGTGTCAGCCGATCCCAGCCGCGTCCGATGACCGTCACTTGTCCACCCCGCCCATGATCGGGTCGAGCGAGGCCATGACCGCCATCGTGTCGGCGATGAGGTTGCCGGGCGTCATGACCCCGACCGCCTGGAGGTGGATGAACGAGGGGTCGTGGATGCGCATCCGGAACGGCTGGTGTGTCCCGTCGCTGATGGCATAGGTCGCGTACTGTCCGCGCGGACCCTCGACGGCCGCGTATGCCCGTCCCGGTCGTGGTCGGATGAGCCGCGGCAGTTTGGCCATCACCGGCCCGTCCGGCATCTCGTGGAGGCATTGGTCGATGATCCGCAGGCTCTGCCTGACCTCGTCCATGCGCAACAGGTAGCGGGCGAGGCAGTCGCCTTCGCTCCGCGTCGGGATGTCGAAATCGAGCTCCGGATACACGCTGTATGGATGCGCCCGGCGGACGTCGAAGGGCACGCCGGTCGCCCGCAGGTTCGGCCCACTGAAGCACATCCGCAGCGCCGTCTCGGTGTCGATGGTGCCCAGGCCGCGCATCCGGCGCACGAAGATTTCGTTCTCATTGAGCAGCGTATTGCCCGCCTCGATCTGCTCGGTCGCGTGGCTCATCCAGTCGCCGAGGCGGCTCATGAAGTCGTGGTTGAGATCGCCGTTGACGCCACCGATGCGGAAGTAGTTGAACAGCATCCGCTGGCCGGTCACCGCGGCCAGCATGTCGACGATCTCGTCTCGCTCGATGAACGACCACAGGATCGGCGTCAGCCCACCGAGATCGAGCGCCATCCAGCCGAGGAACAGCGCGTGGCTGGCGATCCGGTTCAGCTCGGCGGTCAGGACCCGGATGTACTGCGCGCGGCGCGGGACCTCGACGTCGAGCAGCTTCTCGAAGGCCATGACCGGCGACCACTCGTTGAACAGCGAGCTGACGTACTCGAGCGGATCGACCTGGCTGATGACATGGTGGTAGTCGGCGTTCTCGCACAGCTTCTCGACGCCCCGATGCAGGTAACCGAGGACAGGGTCGAGATCGACGACCTTCTCGCCGTCGAGCTTGAGCACGATCCGCAGCACGCCGTGGGTGGATGGATGCTGTGGACCCATGTTGATGAACATCTCGCCGTCGCCGAGCGTGTAGAACTCGGCCTCGCGCTCCGTCCGCGGCGGGTACGGCGGCACCGGCTCGAAGACCCCGAGGTCGCGGTCGAGCCGGACGCGCGGGTCATCGGTCGACGCGGCGCCGGACGAGCCTTGGTCGTCGGCGTGGGTGTCGGGGCGAGGCGTGGTGGCGGTCATCGGTCGTCCGTTCGGTCTGTCGGTCAGGCGCCGCTGCGTCGCACGGTCGCTGCAGCCGGCGAGTTGCGGGGATCGTGGGTGCGCTCCATGGGCCGGACACCCGCACCGGGCGAGCGGGCAGCGTCGTCGGGCAGGTAGAAGTCCTTGCGCAACGGGAAGCTGCGGTAGTCGGGCGGCATATAGATGCGCCGCAGGTCACGGTTCCCCTCGAACGTGATGCCGAACATGTCGTAGGCCTCGCGCTCCATCCACTCGGCGCCCTTCCACAGGAAGGTCGCTGACGGCACCCGCGGGTCGTCGCGCGACAGGCCGCCGGCGATGACCCGCAGCCAATCGGGCGTCGTCGTGCTCCACAAGTGGTACACGACCTGCATGACCTCACCCGTGTCGACGCCGGCCAGGTCGGCCAGGAACTGGAACCCGAACGCCGGCTCGTCGTGGAGCGCGGTCAGCACCTGGGTCACGTCGCCCGGGCCGATGCGGATCTCGGTCTCGTCGTGGCGCTGGCGGATGGGGCCGACCAGCTGCGCTCCGAAGCGGTCGGCGAGGCGAGCCTTGAACGCGCGATCCATGCCGCTAGACCTCGGCGGGGACGGTCGGGCCGATCGCCCGCTCCGGCCAATGCCCGCGCCGATCCTTCACCAGTTGCTGGAGCTTCATCATCCCGAAGATGAGGCCCTCCGGGCGGGGCGGACAACCCGGCACGTAGACGTCGACCGGCATGACCCGGTCGATCCCTTCGACCGTCGAGTAGCTCCGCTTGTAGCGACCGCCGGAGCAGGTGCAATCGCCCATCGCCACGGACCACTTCGGCTCGGGCATCTGCTCCCACAAGCGGACGAGTGGCCCGGCCATCTTGGTCGTCAGCGTGCCGGCGACGATCAGGACGTCGGCCTGGCGGGGGCTGGCCCGGAACGGGAACATGCCCCACCGATCCATGTCGTTCTTGGAGGTGGCGGCCGACATCATCTCGATCGCGCAGCACGCCAGGCCGGACAGCAGGGGCCACAGGCTGTTCATCCGGATCAGGTCGAGCACGTAGTCGGCCTTCGTCGGGATCACCTCGAGCATGCCGCCCCAGCGGCCATCGTCACGCCGACCCGCCCCGCTCGCCTCGAACTGGGCGAGGTGGGTGATGTCGGTCGGGCGACCGCCGTCGTATGCCGCCGGGTCGACCGCCTGCCAGAGCGAATTCGCCACGACGATCGGCGTCGTCAGCTCGTCCTGCGGTCGGGTCGCCGGCAGGGCCGGATGATTCGGCACGTCGGACGACACCGGAGTCTCGCCCTCGGGTCCCACCCCGAGGCGATCGTCGCCGCTCAGTGCCATGTCAGCGCGCCCTTGCGCCAGGCGTACGCCAGCCCGAACAGCAGGATCGCGACGAACACGACCATGCTGATCAAGCCGCCGAGCAGCAGGTCGTTGAACGCGATCGCCCAGAGATAGATGAAGATCACCTCGATGTCGAACGCCACGAACAGCAGGGCGTAGATGTAGAAGGACAGACCGAATCGGCCGTGCGTATCGCCGTACGTGTCGATACCGGATTCGTACGGCAGGCCCTTGTGCACGTCACCGCGGTTGCGATGCGAGACGAGCCACGCGGCGCCGATCGTCAGGAACACGAACGACACGCCCGCGAAGGCGAAGCCCACGACGTACCAGAGCTGTTCCAAGCGGACTCCCTTCGGGGGGACGTTGGAGGTGGCGGGCAGGGCGTCAGGGTGGACGTCCACGCGGGCGCCATTCTAGCAGCGGCAACCGGCGGGCACGGCCGGCCGACGGGGAGCACGGCGGGCGCAGCACGCCCGGATCGACAGAGGAGGGCGTCGGTCCGGGGGCGTCCCGCCGTCGATGTCCGTGCGGGAAACCACCGACCCGGGGGGCGCGACGCGCCGAGCGCGCGTGCAGGATCACGTCCCACTCCCCGGGTGCGGTGCGGTCGTGCGACGACCGGGTCAAGCGTGACCGGACGGAGGGGCCCGGAGCAATACGGCATTCGCCCTAGTCGGGCGGCAGCGTCAGGGTCGTCGTCGAGGACGTTCGGGGAGCCGATACGCGAACAGGCCCAGCGGCGGGGCTTCGGCATCGTCGGGCCAATCGCGCGCGAATGCCATGACGACGAAGCGGCCCATCGCCGCCGGGTCGAGCAGTCGCATCAGGGCGGACCGCAGAACGGTGTACCGCTCGATGGTCGTCGTCGGATCGGCCTGGATGGCCCGGAGCCGCTGCTCGATGCCGAGGCCCATCAGCGCCTCGGCCTGGGTCGTGCTGCCGAGCGACGTCAGGCCGACCGACGCAGCCGCCCGCTCGACGGCGGTCACGTCGACGTGGGCCGTGAGGTCCTGCCGACCGACGTGCCGGTAGGGATCGTCGTGGACGCGATGCCGGACATACGCCCGCAGGGTTCCGTCTCGACGGCGGATCGGGTCGTACAGCTCGGATGCGGGCGCGCCGTAGTCGATGAGCAGCAGCAGGCCGCGGCGGAGTGGCGCGCTCGCCGCCTCGATCCAGTCGTCGAGCGCGAGGCAGATGTCCGCCGTCTGGCCGTCGACCAGGGTGATGCCCTCCGCGACGAGACGGGCGGCGAGTGCCGGGGAACTGGGTTCGATCTCCGTCTCGACGAGCGAGCCGTCGGCGGCCACGGCGACCGCGACCTCGCGCAACCGACCGGCACGCTGGCGGACCCGGTGGACGGGGAGCGCATCGAGGATCTCGTTGCCCAGGACGACGCCGTCGAATGGTCCCGCATCGGGCGACTCCAGGTGATCCGCCAGGCCGGCGGCAGCCAGCCGCTCGCGCAGGCGCTCGACCCGACGCGGATCGACCTCGACCGCCTGGTAGCGCAGCGCGACGCCAAGCGGCATCGAGCCCGCCGCGGAGAGGATCGCTTCCGCCAGCGCGCCGTCGCCCGAGCCGTGCTCGCGCACGACGAACCGATCCGGTCGCCCGAGGCGATCCCAGACGTCGGCGACGGCGACGGCCAGCGAGGCGCCGAAGATCGGGTCGAGCTCGGGGGCGGTCAGGAAGTCCCCGCCACGTCCCGGGCGCGCTTCCGGGGAGCGGTAGTAGCCACCTGCCGGGTCGTACAGCGCGAGATCCATGAAGCGGGCGAACGGCATCGGGCCGTCCCGACGGATCTCGGTCCGGATCCGCTCGAGGAGGGCGTCGTCCTGGCCGACGTCGGGTTGCTCGACCGACGGGCGATGGTCGAGGTCGGCGCGCAACCGGCGGCTCATGGCCGCTGCCGCCGCGCATCGGTCGCGCCGCCCCCCGCCCGCGGGCGCAGTGCCAGCCGCAGGCCCGGGCCGACGAGCGTGTGGCCGCCGAGCACCACGGGCACGGGCGCCTCGGCCGCGGATCGGGTGAGGTCTCGGAGCCACGGGTCGACGATCGTCTCGTGGACCAGCAGGTCCGAGGCGTAGCGGTCCTCCGGTGTCGGCCAACGGCGTTCGTCCGTGCCGACGCGGTGCGCCAGCAGGACCCGGCTGTCGACCAGTGCCCCTCCCGCCAACTCGGCGACGATCCCGCCCAGCGCTCGCGCGCCGGTCCGGTCGAGCAGCAGGCCCAGCACGGAGCGCGCAGCGCGCTGGCCGGCGGCAGCCGTGCGCAGCCCGCGCTCCTCGACCAGCGCCCGCGTGCGCGACGCTGTCCCGCGCTCGAGCCAGGCCAGCTCACGGCTGGACAGGCGACCGGCCACCAGCAGCTCGGCGTGGGGATCGGCGGCCACCCTGCGCAGGCGGGTGAGGACGGTCTGGACGCGCGCGGGCACCGCGGCGGGGAGTGCCATGGGCCAGCGTCCGCCGAGGAGAACGAGGTCGAGGGGGCCGTCGATGTCGACCGCCAGGCGAGTGTTGCCTCGCCGATCCGCGACGTGGATGCCGGCCGCGTCGGCCAGCCAGCGAGGCAACGCGTTGTCGCTGGCCAGATCCCGTGGGACCCCTGCCAGCACCGCACGCGCGCAGGCGATCGCCACGATGTCGGCGGAATAGCGGTTGTTGGCGAGGGCCCCGGGCACGTCCGCCGCGGCCGCCGCCACGAACGCGCGGCGATCCGAGGCCGTGGCCAACGGGATCGCCCCGGAGCCGAGCACGATGAGACCGCCCCGACCCAGGCCCTCGACGATGTCGCGCAACCGATCGCCGAAGGGTCGCTCGTCGGCGGGACCGACAACGACCCTGGCACGCGTCACCCCGGCAGCGAGGAACCCCGCCACATGCCGATCCGCGAGGGCTCGACGGGAGGTTGCCAGCGCCCGCGTCAGGGGGCCGGCGTCCAGCGGCGCCTCGGGGTGCAGGACCACGACGTCGACGTCGGTCACGACTCGACCGCGGGCGCCAGGACATCGACCGGCAGGCGAGTCTCGACCGCGCCGTCGACGCCGGGCTCGACCCGGTAGGCGGCCGGGCCGGGATGCGCGGCGACCACCCTGACGAGCTCGGAGCCATCGAACAGTGCCGCGGCGTGATCGTCGACCGCCAAGCCAGCAGGAAGCACCCGGCGCTGCACCAGGTCGTGGTAGCGCGGACGGCGTTGCGGTTCGCCATCGTAGTGCGGGCAGTGGCTGCCCGGGATGAGCCCGAGCGCGCCCATCAGTGGCTCGATGCTCGGACCGAACGAATCGGTCGTCCCGCCGTCGAACCAGCAGATCGATCCGGCCGACCGACCAGCCAGGACGACGCCGGATTCGTGGGCCCGTCGCATCGCGCGGTCGACCCCGTGGGCGCGCCAGACGGCGAGCAGACTGGCCGTGTTGCCGCCCCCGACGAACACCGCGTCCAGCCCCAGGAGGAACGCCTCGATGTCCTCGACGGTGCGTTCGAACAGGGCGAGATCGACGACCTCGGCGGCGTCGCCGAAGACGGCCCGGAAGCGGGCCAGCCTCGTCGCGTCGTCGCCGCTGGCAGTGCCGACGTAGCACACCCGCGGGCGCCCTCGCCCACGCACCCTCCGCGCTAGGGCGAGCCAGTATTCCTCGAGCGGCCCGAGGCCCGCATCGAGCGAGAAGGCGCCGCCACCGACGGCCATGATCGGTCGGCCGACGGGCGGAACCTGTGCGACCTCCATCGAGTCCTTCGAGTCCTTCGGATCCATCGGGGCGATAGTAAGGTGGCGCGATGTCGGACCCCACGGCGGCGTCCGCGCACTCGCGCGGAGCGGGCCGCGTGCGCACCTACCTGGGTCTTGGAGCCAACGTCGGCGATGCGGCGGGGACGCTGGCCGACGCGGTCGGCGCGATCGATGGCCTCGAAGGGATCGCGGTCCGTGATGTGTCGCGCCTGTTCGTGACGGCACCGTGGGGCGTGCCCGACCAGCCGCCGTTCCACAACGCGGTCGTGGCCGTCGACGTCCGCGCTCGTGGCGAACCGGCGGCCGCGGCGCTGGAGTTGCTGGCGCGGCTCAAGACACTCGAGCGTGCAGCAGGACGTCACGCCGGGCCCCGCTGGGGGCCCCGCGCCCTCGACCTGGACCTGCTCCTGTTCGGACGCCACCGGATCGCCGTCGAGCGGCCGCCCGATGCTCGCTCGAACGACGCCGGCTCCGACCCGGCCAAGGCGGCGCGGTTGCTCGAGGTCCCGCATCGCGACCTCGCGGAGCGGCTCTTCGTGCTGGCTCCGCTGGCCGACCTTGCGGCGCGCCTCGTCCCGCCGGGCTGGAGCGAGACCATCGAGACGCGACGGCGCGCTGTGGCCGCCACCGAATCGCCCGATGCGGTCGTGCCGGTCGGCGAATGGGACGCGGCGGGGGTCCGCTGGCGATGAGTGCCCGGCGGCCCGGCCCGGCGCGCGTCAGTCCCGGGTGGACGCGTCCCGCTGCTGGAGCGCGGTCCACACGCGCTCGGGGGTGAACGGGGCCTCTCGCAACCTGATCCCGGCAGCGCGGTAGACGGCGTTGGCGATGGCCGCGGCCACCGGGTTCAGCGAGCCTTCCCCGCCGCCCTTCGCCCCGTACAGGCCGACACCGTCGCCGCGCTCGGCGATGACCGTGCGCAGCTCTGGCAGGTCGGTCGTGCGCGGCACGCGATAGTCGAACAGGTTCCCATTCATGAGGTTGCCGTCCTCGTAGACGAGCTCCTCCCGGGTGGCCATCCCGAGACCCATCATCGCGGCACCGATGTCCTGGCCCTCGACGAGCTGCGGGTTGATCGCGCAACCCACGTCGCCCACCGTCACCAGCCGCTCGACTCGGATCTCGCCGGTCGATTCGTCGACCGAGACCTCGACCCCGACGCAGCCGATCTCCCAGAACGGCGGCATCTCCGCCGTGTCTCCGGAACGCCGGATATAGCCGCGCCCGATCACCTCGCCGGCCGATCCACCGAACCACGACCGGACGACAGCGCCCCAATCGTGGAAGGCGTCACCGATCCGGACCCCGCCCGGCGCCTCGATGACCGTGGGTCCGTCCGGGGCGAGGCTCTCCTGCGCCCACTGGACGAGCTGCGACCGCGCGTCACGAGCGGCAGCCCCGATGGCGAGGCCCATCAGGGTCGTCGTCCGGCTGGCGCCGGTCGAACGGTCGTAGCTCACGGCGGCCGTGTCGCTCTGGAGCAGGTGGACGCGCTCGAGGTCCACCCCGATCTCGCCGGCCGCCATCTGGGCGAGAACGGTCGACGAGCCCTGACCGATCTCGGTGCTGCCGCAGGTCACGGTGACCGAGCCGTCCGAGTGCACCCGCAGGACCGACGTCGTCATCGGCTCGGAGCCCGCATCCGATGCGGACAGGCAGATCGCCCGGCCGCGTCCGGGCGGCAGCGGAGTGTCCCAGCCGAGTTCCTCCGCGGCGAGGTCAAGGTCCGCGGGCAGGTCCGCGTCGATCCCCCGAACACCGGGCCAGGGTCGCTCCCCGGGCCGCAGGACATTCCGGCGCCGGATCTCGAGCCCGTCGATGCCGAGCCGCTCGGCGGCTTCATCCATCTGGGACTCGCCGGCGAGGGTGACCTGCGGTGCCCCGAAGCCGCGGAACGAGCTGGCCGGTGCCGTGTTCGTATAGACCGTCGAACAGGTGACCTCGAGCGCCGGGATGCGGTACGGACCTCCGAGGCGGTTGGCCGCCTTGCGGCCGACCAACGGCGAGTTCTCGGCATAGCCGCCGGTATCGAGCAGGATCGTGGCCTGGCGCCCAAGGAGGTGCCCGTCGCGGTCGAAGGCGCTGCGCAGGCGGATCGTGGCGGCGTCGCCGCGGGTGGTGAGGATCGATTCCTCGATGGACAGCGCGAGTCGGACCGGTCGCCCGGCACGCAGCGCCAACGCGGCGGTGAGTGGCTCGATCTTCGTGTACGACTTGCTCCCGTACCCGCCCCCGACGTAGGGGACGATCACGCGCACGGCCGAGAGCGGCAGGTCGAAACAATGGGCCAGGTCCTCGCGGACCATGTATGGGTGCTGGCCCGACGTCCAGACGGTCAGCTCCCCTTCGCCCCACCTGGCGATCGCGTTGTACGGTTCCATCGCGTAGGCATACGAGCGCGGATAGCGGTACTCACCCTCGAGGACCAGGTCGGCCCGGGCGAACGCGTCGTCGATGTCGCCCCAGGCCTGGCGAGAGTGCGAGCAGACATTCGGGTGGGTGCGCTCGATGTCCTCCTCGAAGCCGCGATGCGCGCGTTGCTCGCCCGGTTTGTCGTGGATGATCGCAGCGTCCTCGGCGAGCGAGGCCGCGGCGCTCGTGCTGAACGGCAGCGGCTCGTAGTCGACGACGATGAGGCGCAACGCCTCCTCGGCCGTGACCGGATCCTCGGCGACGACACCGACCACGGGTTCACCCGCGAAGCGGACCTTGCCGGTCGCGATCAGGGGATGGTCGGCCACCGAGTGGCCGTAGATGAGGTTCACATCCGGCAGGTCGTCCGCGGTGACCACGGCGATGACGCCCGGGTGGTATCGGGCGTCGTCGGCATGGATGGCCCGGATCCTAGCGTGCGGGTACGGGCTGCGCAGGAGCTTGGCGTGGGCCAGACCGGGCATCCCGAGGTCGACCGTGAAGCGACCGGCGCCGGTGACCTTGGCGACGCCGTCGCGGCGCGGCACCGGCTCACCGATGGGCGAGGGTGGCGCAGGTCGCGTCGTGACGCGCCTCATCGGTCCGGCCCCGGGACGCTGGCCGCCGCGGCCAGGACGGCATCCACGATCTGGGCGTAGCCGGTGCATCGACAGAGGTTGCCCTCGAGGCCGTGGATCACCGCTTCGCGCGTCGGGTGCGGGTCCTCCTCGAGCAGCGCCGTCGCCGCCATGAGCATGCCCGGCGTGCAGAAGCCGCACTGGAATCCGGCGTGGTCGATGAACGACTGCTGGAGGGGGCTCAACGACCCGTCGGTCGAGAGGCCCTCCACGGTCCGGACCTCACGCCCGTCGGCATCGGCCGCCAGGTAGGTGCAGGCGCTGACCGCCAGGTCGTCTACGAGGACCGTGCACGCGCCACACACCTGCGCGTCGCACGAGATCTTGGTCCCCGTCAGGGAGAGCCGCTCGCGCAGCACCTCGCCGAGGGTCGTTCGCGGCTCGATCTGCAGGGCGTGCGCCCGAGCGTTGACTGACAGCTCCAGCTCGATCGTGTCACGCATGTGCGCTGGCCTCCCGGACGGCGCCGCGGACCGCTCGACCGAGCAGGACGCCGGCAAGGTGTCGTTTGTACTCGGGAGACCCGTTCAGGTCGGCGGCGATGTCCAGGCCGCTGAACGCCTCGACGGCCGATCGGTGCGCCACGCCCAGCCCGTCCCCGGAGGTGTCGACACCCTCGAGAGCCGCGCCGGCGCCCGGGACGAGCGTCGGCGCCTCGGTCAGCGATCCGACGGCGACGATCGCGCGACGGATACGCCCGTCCATCACGCTGAGCGACACCGCCACGGACGCCGCCGGTCGCTCGAAGAAGGCGATCTTGTCGTAGGCGCGCCCCGTCGCCGGATCGGCCGGCGGCACGTGGATGGCGACGATGACCTCGTCCGGCTCGCGTGCGGTTGACAGCGGCCCCAGGACGAACTCGCCGATGGCCAGCTCGCGACGGCCGTTCGGACCGGCGAGCTCCACCGTCGCCCCGCAGGCAAGAAGGAACGTGGCGGGATCCGAATGCGGCTCGGCGAACGCGAGGTTGCCACCGAGCGTGCCGGTATTGCGGACCCGGACATTGGCCACGCGCGCCGCGAGGGCGGCCAGAGAGGGCAGGTGCTGCCGGACGATCGGCGAACGTTCGATGGCGCGGTGGGTGGTCGCCGCGCCGATGCGCAGCCGCCCGTCTGGCGCGATGTCGATCCCTCGCAGATCGTCGATGCCCTTGAGGTCGATCAGGGTGCCGAACTGGGCGAAGCCCATCTTCATGACCTGCAGGAGCTCGGTCCCGCCGGCCAGGTAGGCAGCGTCGCCATCGTGGTCGGCATGAGCCGCGAAGGCGTCCAGGAGCGTCGCGGGGCGGGTCAGCGAGAAGCGCGGGATCACGGGCGACCTCGATCGCAGTTGGGTCCCCGTGCCGGCGCGGGGCGGATCCAATCGTAGCAGGCTAGTCCCGGATCGTGGGTACAAACCTTCTGATATTGTCTACGCTACGTACCCGACTGGTACCAGTGCTTGCACCGATCCGGAGGAACCTGTGTCCGACGCCAACAAGCTGGTCACCCGCGACGAGCAGCCGCTCAGCGGCACCGCCATCACCGAGATGACCCAGCGGGAGCAGTGGAACAAGAAGCACCCGCCGGTCGAGGCCACGATCGTCAAGGACCTCAAGACGACCGAGCTCGTGGCCCGTGAGTATCGTGGGACCAAGGCCCGGTTCTACCGGCTGTCGGGGGCCATCCGACTCCAGCCGCACCTGTCCGAGCTGCCGCCTGGCCACGCGTCGGTCAACCACCGCCACACGACGGAGGCGGTGCTCTACATCGTCAAGGGCAAGGGCCATACCACGATGGGCTACGACGGCGAGGAGCTCGAGCGGGTCGACTGGGAGGAAGGCGACCTCATCGGCATCCCGCTGTGGGCCTGGCACCAGCACTTCAACGACTCGGACACCGAGACCGCGCGCTACCTGGCCATCCAGGACACCTTCACGGTGAAGTCCATGGGATTGCACCAGATCGAGCGCCATCCCGACAGCCCGGAGGGCGACGAGTAGGTCGTCGCCCGGGACCGGGACGGTTCGGCCCCGTCAGCCAGCGACGGCGGGGCGCTCGGGCGCGACGGAACGCAGGTAGTCGAGCACCGTATCGAGCGGGACGACATCGGCGTACTTCTGGTCCATGTCGTACAGGTTGATGGCGTGCGACGCCTCGTCGCGATCGAACACGCACGGTTCCGGCACGAGGACCCGGTAGCGGTAGCTCTTCCCATCGACGACCGTCGCGCGGACACAGCCGCTGGTGGACTCCCCGGCGATCACCAGCGTGTCGATGCCGAGGCTCACCAGGTGGCCGATGAGCGAGGTGCCCCAGAAGGCGCTGGGGGAGTTCTTGCGCAGGACGACCTCCCCGTCGATCGGGGTCAGGCCGTCCATGATGTCGTAGCGCCGCCGTTGTCGTTCGAGGCCCGCCTCGTCCTCCCGACGGCCGCCGCGCGGCGTCGCCTCGCGCCAGCCCGGCATCCCGGCCATGCCGGTGATATGGACGACCGGGATCTCCAGGGCCCGAGCGTGTCCGAGGAGTCGTTCGATGTGCGGCAGCGCTTCCCAGCCGGCCAGCCCGCAGCTGCCTGGCCACGTCTTGATCGCGTCCAGGAGCGGCTCGGGCGCATCGCCGAAGGCTCCGCGGTACAGATCCACCATCAACAGGGCCGGTTTCGAACCGGCGCCCTTGCGAGCCGCCGGCTCGAGGCCGGAGCGGACGCGGTCTCGCTCGGACAGATATGGGTCCCAGACGCGCTCGACCATGGATGGGCCTCCCTCATCGGACCGGCGGCTACGGGCGTGACACCGCCGAGGACCGTCGGATTGAACACAAAGCGTTGGACTTTGTATCCTACGTGCTGCGATCGTCGACGACATGGCGCGGGCCGCGACAGACGACCCGGTCCGTCGGCCGCCCTGTTCGTCCCGGCCCCGATTACGAGGAAGCTCACCCATGAGCGAGACCTGGCGCCCGGTCACCCGGCTCGAGCGGGCCGACTTCTACGCTGACTGGCTGGCTGCGAGCCAGCGCAACGCCATGGACGTCGAGCGCTCACCGATCGTCGCGCGCGGCCGCGACCTGACCTGGATCGAGACCCCGAACGAATACCGGATCGCGATGCTCATCGGCAACCATGTCGGCTTCCCCACGAACGGCACCAACCTGTGCACGGTGGCCATCCCCGCCGGTCACCATACGGGACGCCACCGCCACGGCGAGGAGGCGATCCACATCCTCCGTGGCTCGGGCTTCGTCGTGGTGGCCGGTCGGCGCTACGACATCCGTCCGGGCACGACCATCCACGTCCCCTACATGGACGACCATCAGTTGTTCAACACCGGGGCGTCGGACCTCGAATACGTGTCCGCGTCGACGATCGACCTGGACCTCTTCGTCAAGCTCGGCCGGCTCGAGCAACTCGACGAGAAGGGCCCGAACGAGCCGGGCGTCGAAGCCGCGTTCCCGGCCGAGGCCGGTCAGTTCGACTCGCTCGATCGGCGGATCGCCCTGCATCTGGAGGACGCTCCCAACGAGGCCGACCGCCAACGCCGGAAGCAGGCCGCCGCCGAAGTCGACGAGCCTCCCCACGCCGACGAGAGCGGGTCCCGGCGCCACGACCACGACCGCCACCAGGGTGGCGGCCATGGGTCCGACGACGCTGCCGGGCCGGGCAAGCGCCTGATCAAGAGCACCCATCCCCATCGCCACGGGGCGATCTTCAACCTGATGGGTGGCGGCGAGAGCCATAGCGAGCTCCGCAACGGCTTCACCGCGACGACGGTGGCCATGACCCAGATCTTCGAGGAGGTCCCTCACACCTCCAGCCACTGCCACACGCACACCGAGGCCGTCCTGTACGTGCTCGAGGGAGTCGGCTTCTCCGAGATCGACGACGAGCACTACGACTGGGAGGCCGGCGATGCCGTGCAGATCCCACCCAAGATGACCCGGCACGAACATTTCAATCCGTCCGACCGGCAGACGCGGACCCTCCGCATCGAGTACGGGATCCGGTATTTCTATGAGCAGCTCTGGCCGGGGTACTTCAAGGTGGAGCACCGCGAGACCTCGATCGAGCGGCCCTAGCGCGCCCGCATCCGCCCAGTCGACCGATGCGGTGCCTGCCTGCCCACCACTTCACCGTCGCGAAGGCGGTGTCGTGGCGCGCGGCGATCGACGAGGACCCGGTCTACCAGCGTGGTGGCGACGCGTGGACGCTCCAGCAGCGGCAGCGGTTCATCGATTCCCTGCTGAACGGCTATGACGTCCCCAAGATCTACCTCCATGACCTGCGAGGTCGGCACCCCACCAAGGTCTATGCCATCGTCGACGGCAAGCAGCGTCTGACCGCGATCTGGTCGTACCTGGCGGACGGTTTCCCACTGGCGGATGGTGTTCGGCTCGAGGCACCGCCGCCCGAGTTCGAGCGACAAGGCGTCGAGGCCTCCGACGGACCCAGGCGCTTCTCCGAATTGCAGCCGGCCTGGCGCCGGCGGCTGCTCGAGACCTACCTGTCGGTCGTCCTCATTCGCGACGCCGACGAGGCCGCCATCGACGAGTTGTTCGCGCGTCTCAACTCCGGCGTTCCGCTGACGGCCGCCGAACGCCGCAATGCCAGCGGCGGAGACCTTGCCGCGCTGGTCCGGGAGCTCGCTGCCCGTCCCGACCTGGCCGAGCTGTTGCCGTTTCGGGACGAACGCGGTTCGCACCGCGAGGTGGCCGCGGCGGTGCTGGCCTTGGCCGCGATCGAAGCTGGCGTGTCGAAAGCGCCGGCAGTCCTCGACGACGGCGTGCTCGACGACCTCGTCCAGGACCATCGACGGCTCGATCCGGCGATCCGCGCCACCCTCGAAGCAGGCGTCGAGCGTCGGCTCGCGTCGGCCGGCCGGGCATTCGATCGCGACGATCAACGGCTGGCCACACCACGGCAGGCGATCGCGGCCCTGCACGCGGCGTACCTCGCCGAGTCGGGCGACGTCGATGCGCCCGCAGGACACGCCGACGCCGGGTCAGGCGGGGTCACACTCAGGTCCGGCCGAGCGACGGATCAGGTCGGCGCAGCCCAACGGTCGAAGCGCACGGGATAGCTGGCCCAGCGGGTGAACCGTTCCGTTCGGGTGTCGCGTCGCGGCGCTCGTTCGGGATCCGGGTGGATGCCGCGCCGCGCCACCTCGCGGATCTCGAGCGCGACGAGCCCGAAGATGTGCTCCGGATCCAGGTCGGCGTGGGCGGGGACGGGGAAGCCGCCGGCGACCGAGCGCCCCGGGCACTGGTGGGCACCCGCGCCGAAGGACAGGCCCCATCGCGGTGCGCCCGAGTCGATGACCCGGTCGGGGTCGAAGCGGTCCGCGTCATCGCCGAACAGCTCGCGATCGCGGTTGCCCGCCGCGGCATCGAGCACGATCAGGCTGTCCCGTGGTGCCACACGGCCGGCGACCACCGTGTCGGTTTCGACGCGACGTCGGATGCGGGGCGTCGTCGGCCGGAGCCGGAGGGTCTCGTGGACGACCCGCTGGCAGAATCCCAGGTCGTCGGCGCAGCGCGCGACGAGCGCAGGCTGGTCGGGCCCCGCGTCGGCCTCGAACAGCAGGTCGAACGCGTTGGCCATCGTCTGGGCGCTCGTGTGCGTGCCACCCTGCAGGTAGGTCGCCACCTCGCGGACGACCCGTCCCGCGTCCGCCAGCTCGAGTCTCGCGTCGTCGCGATGTTGCAGGAGCACCGACAGGATGTCGTGGGGCAGCACCTCGTCGCCGAGCGAATCGCGCCGATCGCGCTCGATCAGTGCGGCCCGACGTTCCCACGACGGGCGCAGCCAGTCGCGCTCGAACGTGGCGTATGTCTCGACGACGAGTCGTCGCACGGCTTCGGGATCCCTGGCGTCCAGGATGGCGCTGCCTTGCGAGAAGACGTCGACGTAGCGGACGAGCTCGCGCAGCTGCGCGAGGTCCTGCTCGTCGACATCGATGCCGGCTCGGAGCGCGGCCAGCACGACGGACAGCACCTCTGCGACGGCGAACAGGTCCACTGACGGCCCGTCGACCACCCGGTCGAGGAGATCGTTGAGGACCCTGGGGAACAGATCGCGCTCGTAGAGGCGCAGGACGTCGGGACGGAACTGCGAGTTCTCGATCCGCCGCCGCATCCGATGCACCGGCCCGTGGCTGGTCGACACGACGCCGTCGCGGATGTTGCCCTCGTCGTACGTCCGGCGATCAAACGTTCGCGACAGTTCCGGGTGGAACAGCGCTTCACGGATGTCCTCGTATCGATCGAGCACGATCGTCGTCGTGAACGTCGTCAGCAGTGCTCCCACGGACCATCCTCCCTGGACGCCTCAGCGTCCATTCGATCGATACACGACCTCACCGTCGCGGACGATGTCGATCGCCTGGGTCGGGCAGCCGCGCGCCGCCTGGACGAGCACCTCGAAAGCGGTGCCGGCGACGCCGTTCGCGAGGGCGACCGAGACACCCTGGTCCTCGTCCAACTGGAAGGCGGCCGGTGCGAGGCGCGTGCAGTCGCCCGACCCGATGCACAACTCGGGGTCCACCCTGCTCTCGATGGTCACGCGTTCCTCCTCGTCGACTTGACCTCGCTTCGGCCGGTGCTTGCCAGGACCGGATTGTACGCAGGACTGGTGACAGAGGATACAATCCGGGAGCCTTGGCGCCGCCGGCGCCGACCGTGGATGCGAGGCCGACCGCCGATGCTCATCGACCGGGTGCTCGATGCCGAACCGACCCACCCGCCTCGCCTCGCGTCGTGGGTCGGCGGCGCGTACGAGGCGGCGGGCCCGGATGTGGCCGCAGACATCGCGGTCGACGATCCCGCCACCGGCCGAAGGCTGGCCACGCTGACGGAAGCGGGCGCGAACGGTGTCGATCGAGCCGTCGACGCGGCCGCGGCGGCCCTCCCCGGGTGGCGATCGATGGCGGTCCGTGAGCGGGCCGCTCGGGTGACGCAGTTCGCCGAGCGGATCGCCCAGACGGCGGAGTCGCTCGCCCGGCTCGATAGCCTCGACACAGGGAATCCGCTGACCGCGATGCGTGCGGACATCGCCAAGGGCGTGGCCGGCCTGCGCGATTCCGCCGGCCTGGCCATGCAGATGATCGGCGAGGTCTTCCCGCTCCCGGGCCTGCACTACACCCGGCGCGAGCCGTGGGGCGTCGTCGGCCGGATGATCACGTTCAATCACCCGGCCATGTTCACGTGCGCCCGACTGGGCCCGGCACTGGTGGCCGGCAACACCGTCGTCCTCAAGCCATCGGAGCTCGCGTCGCTATCACCGTTGGCGATCGCCGAGTTGACCGCCGGTCTGTTTCCTGACGGCGTCGTCAACGTCGTGGTCGGCGGACCGGCCACCGGCGAGGCGCTGGTCCGTCAGCCCCGCGTCGAGCGACTGTCGTTCACCGGAAGCACCGCCACCGCATTGCGTATCCAGGCGACGGCCGCGGCGACCGGTCGGATCAAGGCGCTCAGCTTCGAGCTCGGCGGCAAGAATCCCATCGTCGTGTTCGAGGACGTCGACGTCGACGAGGCCGCGGCGGCCATCGTCCGCGGCATGAACTTCACCCGCGTCCAGGGCCAGAGCTGCGGTTCGACCAGCCGCCTCGTGATCCACGCCTCCATCGCCGAGGCGGTGCTGGCACGCGTCGCCGCAGCGGCGGGGCGCATCCGCGTCGGCCTGCCCAGCGATCCGGCCACCGAGATGGGCTCGCTCATCGACCGCGCCGCGCGGGACCGATGCCTGGCCGTCGTCGACCGCGCCGTCGCCGGCGGGGCGCGGATCATCGCGGGCGGGAAGGTGCCCAAGGCGGCCGAGCTCGCCGCCGGTGCCTTTCTGCAGCCGACCGTCCTGACCGACGTGGCGCCGGGCTCCGAGCTGGCGCTCGAGGAGGTATTCGGTCCCGTGCTCGCAGCGATGACGTTCACGACCGAATCGGAGGCGCTGGCGCTGGCGAACGACGGCCCGTACGGGCTGACGGCCGCGGTCTGGACCCAGGATCTGGACCGCGCATTCCGCGTCGTCGACGGCCTGCACGCCGGCTACATCTGGGTCAACGATGTCGAGACCCGGTTCCCGGCGGTCCCGTTCGGGGGCTGGGGCGACTCCGGCATCGGCGTCGAGCACGGGCTCGCCGAGATCCTGTCGTTCACCCGGATCAAGGCCGTCAACGTCCGCCTGCGCCCCGCCACGCCAACGGAATGACGGCAGGCGCGGTCAAGCCGGCGGCCGATCGCCTGCTCACGGGGACGCGCCGAGGCTAGCGCGCAGCGGGCGCGGTCGAACCCTGCTCAGCGACGGGCTCGAGATCGGCCGCCGCGTCGTCCGGCCGTGCAGCAAGCATCTGCCAGGCGCGACGCGTGGCGAACAGCCCGATCGGTGCCAGGATCGCGCCGGCGATCGCCGCCTGCTGTGCGCCCACCAGCGCTGCCAGACTGCCGACGACGAGGGCGGTGATCGGTCGGTTGCCGAGGTGGGCGGTCTGATGGAAGGCCATGACGCGGCCTCGCACGACGTCCGGCACCTCCAGCTGGAGCGTGCCCGTCAGCACCGGGAAACAGAGCGAAAAGCCGAAGCCGATCAGGCCCACGGCGACCAGCACGACCGCCAGCGATGGGGCCAGGGCCGTGCCGGCCAGCCCGATCGCCTGGAGGATGAGGCCCAGTGCGACCATCGCCCGCGACAGGTTCCGTCGTCGCAACGGCACGAACGCGATCAGCGCCAGGGCCGAACCGACGCTCTGTGCGGCCACGACGATGCCGGCCGCGCTCTCGGGCTGCCCGAGGCCCTCGACCACGATCGCGGGCGACAACGTTCGGACGACCTCGAGCGGGGCACTCACCGAGACGATCCCGATCAGCAGCGCGACCACCCACGAGTGCTCCCGCACGTACGATCCACCGCTGGCGGAGATGCGCCGTCCCGCGTCCCGGATGGCAGGAGCGGCTGAGCGGGTCCCGAGACCGTGGCGCTGCAGGTAGAGCATGCTCACGATCGGGCCGAGATAGGTCAGGGCATTGATGGTGAACGCCCAGGCGGCGCCGGCCGTGGCCATCACCAGGGCGGCGATGAGCGGACCGCTGATCTGGCCGAGGATGAACTGGAGCGTGTTCAGGCCGACGGCGTCGGTCACCTCATCGCGTGGCACGAGCCCCGGTAGGAGCGCGATCAACGACGGTTTCGCCATCGCATAGGTCGTGTTGAGCGCGAAGAAGACGGCGATGAGGTGGACCTCGCGCGCGATGCCGGCGAAGGTGATGACCGCCAGGCCAGCTGCGAGGATGCCGGACACGACGTGGGTCACGATGACGACCCGGCGCCGGTCGACTCGATCGGACACGACCCCACCGGCGATGGAGAACAGGAAGATCGGCAGGAAGCCGGCGAAGTTCAGCAGGCCGACGGCCAACGCCGAGCCGGACAGCTGATAGACGAAGATCGAGCCCGCTACGGCCTGCAGCCACGACCCGAGGTTGGAGACCAGTCCGCCGGCCCAGTAGATCGCGAATGGCCGATGGCGGAATGGGCCGAGACGGCTCGTCCAGCCGCCTGGGGCACCGGCGGCGGTCGGCGGCGGCAGGCTCACGGGCGAGACCGGTGGTGGACAATCCTCATCATGATGCATACATTCTACGGATGCCTGACCCCTCCGATCGCGCCGTCTGTGACCAGTCGCGTGCAGCCCGTGCGGTCGACGAGGAACCGTGTGCTGCGAGACGGGGCTCCGCGATGAGGCTCGTCCGTGCGACCATGTCGGACGTCCACCGGCCGCGCGAGTGGGGAGGGTGAAGGGCTTGGAGGTCGAACGTCTGTCGCGCGACGACCAGAACGCGAAGTTGGCGGAGATCATCGCGGCTGCGCGCCAGCAGAACGTGACCGCGCAGGAGCTCGTCCTGGCATCGGTCCGCAACGCCATCCTGTCGGGAGTCATGGGTCCCGGCGCCCGTCTGCGCCAGGAGGAGCTCGCCGAAGTCTTCGGCACCAGTCGGATCCCCGTCCGCGAGGCGCTCCGTGCGCTCGAATACGAGGGCCTGGTCGCGTCCGAGCCGCACCGCGGGTTCACCGTCACGGCCCTCGATGCGGACGACGTGGAGGAGGTCTACGACCTGCGCATCCTGCTCGAGAGCGAAGCTGTCAGGCTCGCCCTTCCGCTACTCACGGACGACGATCTGGAGGACCTCGAGCAGCTGTTCCAGGCGATGCAGTCGGCCGAATCGCCGGACCAGCAGCTCGCCTCGCGCGAGCGCTTCTATCTCCGGCTGTACTCGGTGACCGGCCGTCCGCGCCTGGTCGGGCTGATCGTCCGGCTCCGCCAGGAGGTCGCCCGCGTCCTGCGTTGGGCGACGATCCAGCACTCGAGCTCCATCCACGAGCACTTCTTCGAAGCCGTCCGCGTCGGCGACGCCGATCGCGCGGTGGCGCATCTGAGCGGGCACTACCGTCGCGTGGCGATCCTCATCCGTCGCTACATCAAGGAAGCCGAGGCCCGCGAGCGGGCCGACCGACGCACGCGCGGGGGCTGAGCCCGACGGCGAACGGGTCGTCCACGGGCGTCAGTTGAACTCGGGCCGCCACTTCTCGAACCGGCGTTCGATGCGCCGGACGCCTTCGCCGAGGACGACGCCGATCAGGCCCAGGATGATGACCCCGAGCATGACCCGGTCCGTGCGCAGGGTCGTCCCGCTGAAGTTGATGAAGAAGCCGAGGCCCTTGTTGGCAGCGAAGAACTCGGCCACCACCACGCCGACCAGGGCGCGCGTCGTTCCCAGACGCAGGGCGGTCAGGATGTACGGGAAGCTGCTCGGCATGATGACCGAGCGAAACGTCAACCAGCTCGACGCCCGGAAACTCTTGGCGAGCTCGAGGTAGCGCGCCTCGGCGGCTCGGACGCCGACCATCGTCGTGACCACGACGACGAAGATCGCCTCCAGCCAGACGATGAAGATCTTCGACTCGAGGCCGAGGCCCAGGACGAGGACGATGAGCGGGACGAGGGCGATCGTCGGCGTGGCGTAGATGGCCGACAGCCACGGGTCGAGGAAGTAGTTGAGCCGACGGAACAGGCCAAGCGCCAGGCCGAGCGGGACGCCCGTGAGCAGCGCCAGCCCAAGACCGAGGAAGAACTGCTGCGACGATTGGAAGAGGTGCGGCCACAGCGTCCCGTGGACCACAAGGTCCTCGAACGCGGCCTCGAGGATGAGCGACGGCGAGCTCAGCGTGACCTTCTTGACCAGGCCGAGCCGGACGACCAGCTCCCACAACGGCAGGACGACCACGAAGCCGATCAGGCCGTATTTGAGCCGATCGGGGACGGCGGGAAGTCGCAGGCGCCGAGATCCGTCGGGATGCTGGCCGACCGAACGGATGAGGCTGGGGGAGGACACCGTCACGCGACAGCCTCGGGGGCGGTCTCGCCGATCGCGTGGATGTGCGGCTTGAGCTGGGACGAGATCAGCTCCCAGATCTGGTCCGCGTAGGTGATGAACTCCGGCGTCCGCTTGATCTCCAGCTGGCGTGGACGCGGCAGGTCGATCGCGATGTCGGCCAGGAAGCGACCGGGGCGAGCGCTCATGACCAGCACCCGGTCGGACAGGTAGATGGCCTCGTCGATCTGGTGGGTGATGAACAGGACGGTCTTGTTGGCCTCGGCCCAGATGCGCAGCAGCTCGGCCTGCATGAGCTCGCGGGTCTGCGCGTCGAGCGCGGCGAACGGCTCGTCCATGAGCAGGATCTCCGGGTCGACGGTCAGGGCGCGGGCGAGGTTGGCACGCTGCTGCATGCCGCCCGACAGCTGGTACGGGAATTTCTTCTCGAAGCCCGACAAGCTCACCAGATCGATCAGCGGCTTCGCCCGCGCTTGGGCCTCCTTGCGTGGCACGCCCTGACAGACAAGGCCGAACGCGACGTTGTCGATGATCGTGTACCAGGGGAAGAGCGACGAGTCCTGGAAGACCATGGCGTGCGCCGCGGCCCCCTTGTTCGGCAGCGCGATCTCGATCGTGCCCTCGGTCGCCGGGAACAGGCCGTTGACGATCTTGAGGAACGTCGACTTCCCGCAGCCTGATGGTCCGACGATGCTGACGAACTGGCCCTCGGTGATGTCCAGGTCGACCCGTTCGATGGCGAGCAGCCGCTCGCCGGTCGCCTGGTCCACGTACTCCATGCGGACGCCCTCCGCCTGCAGTGCCAGACCCTCCCGCATCACTTACCTCCGCTCGACCGACGTCGCCGGACGCCACTTCTGATAGCGCGATTCCAACCGCCGGATGACCTCGACCCCGATGATCCCCGACACCGTGAAGAGCAGGACGCCAAACAGGGCTCGGTCGCCCTGGCGGAGTTCGGTGGCGCGTCGGATGAGCACGCCGATCCCTTCGGTCTGGGTGTAGAGCTCGGCCGTGACGACCCCGATCAGTGCCCGGGCGATGCCGAGGCGCAGGCCCGTGATGATGAATGGCACGGTCGACGGGATGACGACGGAGCGGAACAGCAGCCAGTCATTCGCGCCGAAGCTGCGCGCGACGTCGACGAAGCGCCGATCGGTCGTGCGCACGCCCTGCATCGTCGGGATGACGATGGAGAAGAACGCGCCGAGGAACACCACGGCGATCTTCGATGCGGGTCCGAAGACGCCGAAGATGATGACGAGGACGGGCAGCAGCGCGATGCGTGGCAGTGAGTTGAAGAAGTTGAGCCACGGGTCGAGCGCGAACTGCAGCCTCCGAAACCGCCCGGCAGCGAGGCCGATCGGGATGCCGAGGGCGATGGCGAACAGATAGCCGATGCCGAACTCCGAGAAGCTGGCCCACAGGTCGCCCCAGAACCGTTCGGTCTGGATCTCGACCAAACCGGCCTGGATGATCCCGGTCGGCCGACCGAAGTACGCGCGATCGATCACCCCGGCCCGACTGCCCAGCTCCCAGGCAGCCAGGAACACGACGATCCCGGCCGCGCCGTACAGCAGGCGCTCGTTCTCGAGCAGGCGACCGAACAGCGATCGCGGCGGGCGGCGCAGGGGCTGACTCTGGATGGCGACGCTCACCGCCGGACCTTTCCATGGTGGCCACGAGGGGACGCGGTACAGGCCGCGTTGGGGCAGGAGCCTGTCACGCCGACGAGGCGACTGGGAGCGTAGCGCATCCCGCGAGCACGACCCCGCAGAGGTGTCGTCGCCTCGGGCGGCGTCAGGGTTGGCACCGTTCGGATCTCCACATGTCGACTGCGGACGCTCGCGGCCCGGCCGGGCGATGGCGCAGTTTGTGGTCGGAATGTAGACAATGTCAAACGTTTCGATTACATTCCGGCGACGGCGCGCTCCGGGCGACCCGGTGCTGGCGCTCGATGGAGGAGGACGACACGACTATGGCGACGCGCACGCGGATCCTCGCATTGCTCGCATCGACGGCGTTCCTCGCCGTCGCTTGTAGCGGAGGCGGTGCGAGCATCGCCCCCAGCCCCTCTGCCGCCGCCAGCGCGAGTGCGGCGCCGGTCGAATCGACCGTTCCGGGCGCGCTCCCGACGCCGGAGAAGACCGACATCAAGATCGGTCTGAGCGTCACCGAGACGAGCCAGTTCGCGGCCAAGCTGGCGGAGATGGCCGGCATCTATGAGAAGAACGGCCTGAAGACCCAGATCACCGTGTTCGAGGGTGACGGCAAGGTCATGCAGGCGCTGCAGGCCGGCCAGCTCGACGTCGGCTTCGGTGGTACCTCCGCGTTCATCACGTCGCAGACGACGGACGTCCCGGTCGTTGCGCTGGCGGTCAACGCGGTCATCCTGACCGACGAATTGGTGTCCACGGCGGACGTCAAGGATGCCGCGGGCCTCAAGGGCAAGTGCGTCGCCGTCAGCACGTTCGGCGGCACCTCGCATGGCGCCGTGATCCTGTCGCTCAAGGAGCTCGGTCTGACGCCGGACGACGTGGTCATCACCGAGGTCGGCGGCCAGAGTGCCCGGATCGCCGCCCTGCAGGGTGGTGCCTGCGCGGCCGCTCCTGTCGACGCCGCTCGCCACGAGGAGATGGCCGGCCTCGGCTTCAACTTCCTGGTCAACCTCAAGGAGGCCCAGCTTCCGTGGGGTCGCTCCGGCATGGGCGTGACCAAGGAGTGGCTGGCGGCCAATCCCAACACGGCGACCGTGGTGGCCGCCTCCGTCCTCGAGGCGCAGAACATGATGTGGACGGATCCCGACACCGCCTCCAAGGACTACGCCGAGTTCACCCAGAGCTCGATCGAGGACGCGAAGGCGCTCATCCTCGAGTTCCAGGAGATCGGCAACCGGCCCATGACCTGGGACGACGCGGCCT
The DNA here is from genome assembly GCA_035692005.1 of Candidatus Limnocylindrales bacterium. Lineage (GTDB taxonomy): Bacteria > Chloroflexota > Limnocylindria > Limnocylindrales > CSP1-4 > SPCO01. The sequence continues at coordinate 88,049 of DASSII010000101.1, forward strand.
TCGAGAACCCGAAGACGGTGCTCGCAGCGGTCAACCCCGACATGGCCGCTGTCGCAGTCTCGGACGCGTTCGATCGGAGCGTGCTCGAGAACCTCAAGACCAGCGGCTTCTATGAGGCGAAGGGCATTCCCACCGAGTAGCTCCTCCATCACTGACCGCCCTCGGAGTTCGCGCTCCGGGGGCGGTCGTGCGCACGGTCGTTTCGGCCGTCGCACGACCGGCCCGCGACCCTGGTTGCGAGGCACCGCGAGCCGGCGATCGACGCAGGCCTTCCCGGTGAATGCCGGCCACGGACCGGCATTCGAAAGCGGCGCCACACCGGGTCCACGGTGCGGAGGCCGCACGGTCGCAATCATGTGGACAAAATCGACATCTTTGGCTACATTCAGGTACGAACCGTATCCGTCGGAGGCCGGCTGAGCCGTCGCCCTTCGTCCTCCAGCGCCGTGATCGAGGACTGATGCGCATCGAACAGGTTCGCTTCCATAGCCACGGCGCCGTCCTCGCGGGGACGCTGATGCTCCCGGACACGGCGAGCGCCGAGTCGCCCGTGGCAGCCGTCGTCCAGGGTCCCGGTTGGCTCGGGCTGCGCGATGCCAAGCTCTACCAGCCGTATCACGACGCGCTGTCGGCGGCCGGCATCGCCGTCCTCGTCTTCGACTATCGCGGGTTCGGCGACTCCGAGGGGGACGCAACGTACCTCGACCCGCGCGGCCAGGTGGAGGACTATCGGAGCGCGGCGACGTACCTCGAGACGCGCGACGACGTGGATGCCCGCCGGCTGGGTGCGTTCGGCTCGGGCGGCACGGGCGGTGGCAACGCCATCATGGCGGCGGGGATCGACGCTCGGTTCAAGGCCATGGTCAGCCAGGTCCCGATCGCCGACGGCCGGGACTGGCTCCATCGGATGCGCCGCGAACACGAGTGGCTCGAATTCCTCGAACGACTCCGCGTCGACCGCCTGGAGCGATCACGGAGCGGCGTCGGCGAGCTCGTCGCGCCGCGGGACGGGATCATGGTCCCGACGCCGGAGCGCAAGGCCACGACCATCAAGGCGGACGTCGATCAGCGCGTCCCGTCGCAGGTTGCCCTGGCCAGTGCCGAGGCGATCTTCGAGTACCGCCCGATCGACGTCGTCGGCGACATCGCGCCGCGCGCCGCCATGTTCATCTGCGTGGAACACGACGCCACGACGCCCGAGGACCACAGCTACGACCTGTACGACGCGGCCGGCGCGCCGAAACGGCTCGTCGTCCAGACCGGCACCACCCACTATGCCGCCTACGAGCAGTACCGGGACATCGTCGCGCCACTCATCGCCGAGTGGTTCGTCACCCATCTGGTCGATGGCGACGTGCACGTCCACGAAGCCCCCGCGGAGGCGTCCGTGACCTACCTCCGTCGATCATGAGCGAGCTCGCCGAGCAGCCGGTCGGTCCCGCCGACCTCGTCATCCGCAACGGCACGGTCGTCACTCCGGAAGGGATCCGCCCGGGAGACGTGGTCATCACTGGCGAGCGGATCCGGGCGATCGTCGAGCCGGGTACCCCCTTCGAGACAGCGCGCACGATCGACGCGACCGGCAGGCACGTGATCCCCGGCGCGGTCGACGTCCACTCGCACCATCGCGAGCCGGGGTTCACCCACAAGGAGGACATCATCTCGGCCACATCGGCGTGTGCCGCCGGTGGGGTGACGACCTCCTTCGCGATGCCCAACGTGTCCCCCCCGCCGAATACCGTGGCCAACCTCGATTCGATGCTCGAGTCGTATCGGCAGAAGGCGCTCATCGACTGGAACATCAACGCCGCGGGAACGGTGCCCGAGGAGATCGCCGGGCTGGCGACGCGCGGCATCGCCGCCTTCAAGGTGTTCATGGTCGTCGACACCGGCCGTTCCTATCCACACATGCCGGGCATCGGCGTGCACGACCACGGCAAGTTGCTGGAGATCTTCGAGACCGTCGGCCAGACTGGGCTGCCGCTCATGGTCCATCCCCACGACCAGGCCCTGATGACCCACATCGAGGAGGGCTTCTGGGCCCGCGGCGAGCGTGATGCGCGCGCCTACGCCAAGGCGTACGCGGCCTACGACGGGATCATCTGGGATACCGCGGCGGCCCTGCTGCTGCGCCTCCAACTCGCGACCGGTACCCGGCTGCACCTGCTGCACACGCAGACCGAGGGCGTGGTCGACCAGCTGCGACGAGCAAAGGCGGCGGGCCAGGCGGTGACCGCCGAGCTCAACCCGTGGGCCCTGTTCCTCGGCAACGACTGGTCGAACATCGAGCGGCTCGGCTCGTACGCGCTGTCGTACTGGGTCCCCGAGCGCAATGTCGAGCCACTCTGGGCAGGGCTGCGCGACGGGACGATCGATCTCATCTCGACCGACCACGGACCGCACACCCGGGAGGAGAAGGAGCCCGGCTGGACGGACGGCTGGAAGGCCCATACGGGCACCCCGTCGGCCCAGGTCTACGTCCCGTTGTTCCTCGATGCGGCCGTCCGAGGCGTCATCAGCCTCGAGCGCGTCGTCGACCTCATCGCGGGCGCACCGGCGCGCGCGTTCGGGCTGGCCGACAAGGGTCGGCTGGCGGCCGGCGCGCACGCAGATATCGCCATCGTCGACCTCGATCGGACCTTCGAGATCCGCGATGAGGACGTCCTGAGCAAGATCGGCTGGACGCCCTACGCCGGCCGGCAGATCCGCGGCTGGGTCGATACGACCCTCGTCCGCGGCCGCGTCGTCTACGAACACGGCACCGTCGTCGGCGAGCCCGGGTGGGGCCGCCAGGCGAGTCCCGCCCGCTGACCACCCGCGACACGGAGGTTCCCTGTTCCATGGCTACCCGCTTCGGTCTCCTCGTCCCGCACTTCGGGCTCGAGGCCGACCAGGACCTGCTCATCGGTGGTGCCCGGCTGGCGGATCGCCTCGGCTTCGACTCCCTGTGGGTGCGCGACCACCTTGTCTTCCATCCGCACGGCATGGAGGGGACCGACCGCACCTTCATCGAGCCGTTCGTGACCCTGACTTATCTCGCCGGCGTGACCGAACGGATCGGGCTCGGCGCCGCGACGATCATCCCGTTCCGCCATCCGATCAACATGGCCTACAGCGTGGCTTCGATGTCGTGGATGACCCGTCGCAAGTTCGATCTCGGGATCGGCGCCGGCAATTTCCAGCACGAGTTCGACGTGATCAGCCAAGGCGATCTCAAGCGCCCGGAACTCATGAAGGAGCAGACGCTCATCGCCCGCAAGCTGTGGACGGGCGAAAGCGTCGAGTGGCACAGCGACAACTACGACTTCGATGACGTCGACCTCAAGCCGCAGCCGCTCTATCCGGTCCCCGTCTGGTGGGGCGGCGCGACGCCGGCCAGCGCGCGCCTGGCGGTCGACTTCTGCGAGGGCTGGCTGCCCGGGCGGATCACCTTCCCGACCTACGAGGCGCGGGTCGCCAAGATCCGCGAGCTGACCGCCGAACAGGGCAAGCCGATGATCATGACCGGCGCCGTGCCGGTCACCAGCATCGACACCTCGTTCGAGGCGGCGACCGGCCGGATGAACGTGCCCGGCCTGATCAAGAACGCCAACGCTCAGAAGTTCTGGCTCAAGCCGGAGGGCGGCGAGTTCACGACGATCGAGGAGCTCGACGGCTCGATCCTGGCGGGTTCGCCGGACGACATCGTCCGGGGCATCCAGCGATACCAGGAGATCGGCGCCGACCTGCTGATCTTCGACTTCCGCATGCGCTTCCCGGACTGGCTCGAGCAGATCGAGATCCTCGCGCGTGACGTCTTGCCCCGGGTGAGTGAGCCGACCGCCGTCGGCGTCTGAGGCCTACCCAGGCGCGGAAGGCCGCGGGTACCCCCGCCCGCGGCCTTTCGCGCGACCCCAGCGCACAGGAGACGATCGCATGAAGACCACGACCTCGACGCAGGTCACCCACTACGAGATCCAGAAGAAGCGTCGGGAGTCGCTGCTCGAGGAATGGCGTGGATACCACAAGAAGGTCCTCAGGCGAAGCGACGTCAGGATGGTCGACTCGCCGAGCCGGCGTACCCGACGGGGTGTGTATGCCGGTTGGGACGGCGATCGGCCGACCAAGAATCTCGACGCGACCCTGCACGAGATCGATCCGGGCGTGACGACCACCATCCATCGCCACAGCTGGGACGCGATCATGTTCGTCGAGTCCGGGTCAGGCTGGACCGAGATCGACGGGCAGCGCATCGAGTGGAAGCCGTGGGACACGATCCACCTGCCCGGCTGGGCCTGGCACCGCCACGGCAACGAGGGCGACAAGACGGCTGTGTTCCACACCTGGAGCGTGCAGCCGATGCTCGAGCAGTTCGGGGTCGCGCTCCTTGAGGATGGCGGTGACGTGCCCGTGGCCGAACTTCCGCCGCGGCCGCAGCAGGTCGCCCCGATCAGCGGTGACGACCCCTACGCACGGCGTACCCAGCGGCTCGCGCGACAATGGGAAGGCAACGAGAGCGCCCGCCTCATCACCCGCTTCGAGGACGTTCGCGGGCTCGTCACCAAGCGGGGCGCTCGCAGCCTGTTCCTCGTCGACAAGTCCATCGGCTATCACACGGCCGGCCTGTCCGCGGTCATGCACGAGCTGGCCCCGGGCAAGTATCAATCCCGCCATCGCCACGGCGGCGAGGCGTGGCTGCTGGGCGTGTCCGGCTCGGGCTACAGCGTCGTCGACGACGTGCGCCACGATTGGGAAGCTGGCGACCTGGTCGTGGTCGACCATTGGCAGATGCACCAGCACTTCAACGCCTCGAACGACAAGACCGCGCGGCTGATCCGCGTCCACAACTTCGATGCGCTGTACGACATGATGCGGATCCTGCTTGACCCGCTGAACCTGTTCGAGGAGCTTCCGACGCTCGACGCGCCCGATCTCAGCGACGTCGTCTGGCCGGATCACCTCGACGGGCGACCGGAGGCCTGAGGCCCGTGCCAGCGATCACCGTCCCGCCCGGCGTCGAGGGCCTGGCCGGCATCACCGAGTTGCCCGATGACGCGTGGCGCGACCGCTGGGATCGCATCGTCCTCCCGTCCGATCAGAAGGACCGACTGCTCAACTACCTGTTGTTCCTGCTCCGCCACCGTGGGCGGGTCAGCCAGGTCGGCCTGCCGATCCACGGCCTGGTGGTCCTGTCCGGCCCGCCCGGCACGGGCAAGACGACCCTTGCCGGCGGCCTGGCGGACCAGGCGGCCCGGGCGCTCGAGGGGGAGCCACTGATCTTCGTGGACATCGATCCCCACGTCTTCCCGAGCCAGCTTCTCGGGGAGAGCCAGCGGGCCGTGGCCCGCCTGTTCGAGCGGACGCTGCCCGATCTGGCGCGCCGCGGCCATCCGATGGTCGTGCTGCTTGACGAGGTCGAGGCGCTGGCTGTCAGCCGCAGCCGGGCGTCCCTCGAGACCAACCCCGTCGATGTCCACCGGGCCACGGACGCCGTCCTGTCCGGGATCGACCGCGTCGCACGCACCTGGCCGAACGTGACGTTCGTCGCCACCACGAACTATGCGTCGGGCGTGGACGCCGCGTTCCTGTCCCGGGCCGATCTCATCGAGCATGTCGGCGTCCCCGGGGCGGCGGCCATCGAGGCGATCCTCGCCGACACGATGGCCGAGGTCACCGGGACAGAGGTGGCGGATGGCGCGGCGCTCAGCGCGCTGTCGGAGCGGCTCGCGGCGCAGCGCATCGATGCCCGCCAGGTTCGCAAGCTCGTCCTGCGCGCGGTCTGCTCGCGCCAGGAGCTCGCGTTGGCGCCGGAGCGACTGACGCTCGACGACGTCGCGGCGGTGGCGGGCGAGGGGAGCGCGGACCAGGCGGCGACGTGACGGACTCGTCCAGCCGCGACACCGCCGTCGCCGGACCAGCGATCCCGGCCGACACGGACGCCCCCAGCGCCGGTCCGCCGATCGGGCCCGGGCCGGCTGCCGACGGCGCGGGCACCAGCCCGCCGACGACTCCCGGCGCTCCGGCCGGAGTGGATGAGGCCGGCACGAAGATCCCGCGTGAGTCGCTCCAGCTGGCCGCCTCCATGTTCCTGCTGATCGCCGCGACCAATATCCTCACCCCGCTCCTGCCCGATGTCCGCGATGACTTCGGCGTCAGCATCACGACGGCCGGCCTCATCGTCGGGTCGTATGGCCTGGCCCGCCTCGCGGTCGACCTGCCGGCCGGCTTCCTCGCCGACACGGTCGGACCGCGTCGCCTGAGCGTCATCGCGGTCATCGTGCTGATCGGCGCGTCCTTCGTGGGGCTTCTGTCGCCGACCGTCGAGACGCTCATCGCGGCGCGGATCGGGTCGGGGCTGGCCGTGGGCGTGCTGGCGACCGTGGTGCTCTCGGCGCTCAGCTCGACGGCCTCGCCGGCGAACCGCGGCAAGGTGATGAGCCTGTTCCATGTCGCCAACAACACCGGTATCGCGCTGTACCCGATGGTCGGCGGCCTCATCGGCCTGGCGGTCGGCTGGCGGGCGACCTTCGCTGTCACCGCGGTCCTGGCCGTGATCGCCGCGCTGATCCTCCTGCCGCTCCTGCTCCGCCTGGACCTGTCGGGATCGAACGGCGGTGGCAAGGGCGGTGGCGACAGTCGGCGGGTGCTGCACGGACGTCAGCGGCGCATCGCCATCGCGGTCACCGACTTCGGCGTGGTGGCGAACATGATCCATCGGCACGGCGTCCGGAACACGATCCTGCCCTTGTATGCGGCCACGGCGCTCGGTCTTGGCGGCGTCTCCATCGCCACGGCCATCGCCCTGATGTCGATCACCGGCCTGCTCGTGGCGACGCCCGGCGGCATCCTCGGCGATCGACTCGGCCGGCGCCGGGTCATCACCGCCGGACTGGCCGCAGTCGCCGTCGGGGACCTCGTCTTCATCCTCACCGGTGACCTGCTGTCGTTCCTGCTGGTGTCGGCCGCGATCGGGCTCGGAGATTTCTTCACGAGCTCCCAGACCGCGCTCCTGTCCGAGGTCGTCCCCCCGAGCGAGCGCACCAAGGTACTCGCGGGGTACCGGTTCTCGGCCGACCTCGGCGCCCTCATCGGTCCCGTGCTGCTGGCCGCCGTGATGGACGCGGCCGGCGCCCCGATGGCCATCATCGTGGCCGCCGCGATCCTGCTCAGCGCCTCGCTCGCCGCTCGACTCGGCGTGCCGGCAACGTCCACGCCCGACGGCCGTCCATCGGTCGCCCGCAGCCAGGAGTCGCCATGACCCCCGATGACGTCGTTGCCACGATCGACCCGCAGGAGGTCATCGACCTCGCCCTCGCCCTCGGCAATATCGATAGCCCCACCGGCAGCGAAGGTGCGGCGGGGATCTTCGTGCGGGACTGGCTGGCCGACAACGGCTTCCGCCCCAGGACGTTCGCCCTCACCGAGGACCGCATCAATGTCGCGGCCTGGATCGACGGCACGGGCGGTGGCTACAGCCTGATCTACAACTCGCACCTGGACACGACCCTGCGGCCGGACGCCACATGGTCCGCCCGGGATCCCAACGACCCGCTGTACCACTCGGCCTGGGTCGAAGGCGACGAGATCTTCGGCGACGGCGTGGTCAACGACAAGGGCCCGATGGCCGCGTTCCTGGTGGCCGGCAAGGCGATCCTCCAGTCCGGGTACCCGCTCAAGGGCGACCTCATCCTGAGTGCCGTCGCCGGGGAGATCTCGCGCGAGCCCATCGAGGAGTGGCAAGGCCCGGCATACCTGAGCAAGGATCTCGGGGCACGTTTCATGGTCACCCACGGGGCCGTCGCGGACTACGCGCTCGTGGCCGAAGGCACCGGATTCGGCATCGTCGGGATCGAGCCCGGAAAGGCCCACTTCAAGGTCACGGTCTACACCGACACACCGCGCTACTACACGCCCTATCTGCCCCGACCGACGGGCGTCGCGGATGCTCCCAACGCGATCGTCCGCACGGCGGCCGTCATCGAGGCGTTCGAGCGCTGGGCATATGACTACCAACTCGGCAACACCTACGAGAGCGCCAACGGGACCATCGTCCCGAAGGCGTCCATCAACGCGATCCGATCTGGCTACCCGTTCAACCTGACCAGCGCGCCGCAGCTGTGCTCGTTCTACGTCGACACGCGCATCCTGCCCGGCGCGAACCCGCTCGACGTGCGCGACGGCCTGCGCGCCATCCTGCGCGAGGTCGGCGTCGAGGGGTCCGTCGAGCTGTTCCTGTACCGGCCTGGATTCGAGGCGACGGGGGCAGAGCCGCTGATCGATACCGTTCGGCGCTGCCACGCCCAGGTGTTCGAGACGCCACCGGCCATCGTCGGCGAGCCGGTCACGAGCATGTGGCGCGACACGAACGCGTTCAACGAGCTCGGCATCCCGGCCATCAGCTACGCGCCGCGCTCGTCGAGTCACGCGGCGCGCAAGTCGTTCAAGGTCAAGGACCTCACCGACGCGTCCATCGCGTACGCTCGCATCGCCATGGACCTGTGCAACCAGGAGCGTCCGGCCGGGTGGCCGCTCGGCGCTCATCCGAACCGAGCCATCGCCGCCACCGTCGCCGATCGCCAGCGCGCCTGAGGCGCGCGATGGGACGTGGCGGTCACTACGCGACCCTCGAGCTGCAACCCGGGGCGGGTCAGCGCGAGATCCGGGCCGCCTATCGTCGGCTCGCGCGGGCGACGCACCCCGACGGCCATCCCGGGGATCCAGCGCTGGAGCGGCGGTTCAAACGGATCGCGCGCGCGTACGAGGTGCTGAGCGATCCGCAGCGTCGCCGGGCGTACGACGAGCGTCTGACCCGGGGCAGGTTCGCCTCGCCCGGGAGGGCGGGTCGGGCGACCTATGCCGTGGATGCCGGTCCCGTCTATCACAGCGACCTCGGCCATCACAGCGACTTCTATCAGGCTGGCGACCCACTCACGGTCGGCGACGCGGCGAGGCTCGTCCGACGGGATGCCGGCTGGCTCCGACGGGCCATCCGGGGCGGACGACTGCGGGCGTCGCGCGGGGCCACCGGCTACCTGCTGCGCAGGCGCGACGTGGAGCGGCTCGATCGCTCGGCACGGCGCCGCGGTCGCGGACTGACCGTCGCTGACCCGAACCATATGGATACAAGTGAGTCATGATTGGGTACAATCTCGTCGACCGGACGAACGCCATCGTCGGATCGATGCACCACACCGGAGGACGACGATGACGACGATCGGCTATGCCGCGATGCTCGAGCAGTTCCACCCGACCGACCTGCTCGACTGGTGTGCCCAGGCCGAAGCCAGCGGCTTCGAGGCCGGATTCATGGTCAGCGAGCACTTCCATCCGTGGACGCCACAGCAGGGCCAGAGCGCCTTTGCCTGGGCGTTCATGGGCGCCCTTGGCCAGCGCACCTCGCTGCGCTTCGGGACGGCCGTCACCTGTCCCGGCTTCCGCTACCACCCGGCGGTCATCGCCCATGCCGCGGCGACCCTGGGGGCGATGTACCCCGGCCGGTTCTACCTGGGCCTTGGTGCCGGTGAGGCGCTCAACGAGCACGTCATCGGCGGGGTCTGGCCGGAGGTGCCGATCCGCAGCGCGATGATGTTCGAGGCCATCGAGGTCATCAACAAGCTGTTCACGGGCAACGTCGTCCGCCACAAGGGCGAGTACTTCACGCTCGAGCGGGCCAAGCTCTACACCCGGCCCGAACAGCCGGTCCCGATCTACGTCGCGACGGCCGGACCGGTCAACGCCAAGAAGACCGGCAAGTTCGCCGACGGGATCATCACGGTGGGGGCCGCTGACGAGAAGATGGGCATGATCTGGGGCAAGTTCGAGGAGGGCGCGCGAGAGGCCGGCAAGGATCCCGCCGGAGCCCCGAAGATGCTCCAGATCCATATCTCCTGGGCGCCCACGGACCAGCAGGCCATCGACAATGCGATGGTCGAATGGCCCAACGGCGGGATGGCCTTCTTCCCCAAGCAGGACATCAAGAACCCCGAGGACTTCGAGGGGATCGCCAAGCTCGTCCGGCCCGAGGACTTCAAGAACCGGGTCCTCATCAGCAGCGACCTCGAGGCGCACACGAGCCACATCCAGCACTACGTCGACATGGGCTACGACGAGATCCACCTCCACAACGTCGGGCGCGATCAGGCCCAGTTCATCGAGGTCTTCGGGCGCGAGGTCATCCCGAACCTGCGCCTGGGCTGACCACGCTCGACGGGCGGCTCAGTCGCGCTGACGTGTCCCGGCGGCGACGGCCGCGCTGATCGCCACGGTGATGCCGGCGGTCGCCAGCACTCCGGGGCTACCGGCCACCGCGGCGACAGCCCCGGCAGCCAGCGGGATGGCGACCTGCCCCACGCGATTGCCCAGCAGGCGCAGCGACATCGCGGTGCCGCGTGACCCGACCGTGGCCCGCGCCGCCACCCACGACATCGTCATCGGTTGCCCGACGCCAAGGGTCCAGCCGGCGACGGCCATCGCCACGAACATCAGCGGCAATGGCAGGACGGCCAGGCTCACCACGGCGACGGCCGCCACCCCGAGGCTGGCGATCATCAGCCGCTCGCGCCCGAACCAGCCGATGAGCCGACCGAGCAGGAACCGCGACGCCATCGACGCCCCTGCGCGCACGGCCAGGAGCGCCCCGATGGTCGCCGGCGTGATGCCGCGCTCCTCCCCGAGGGCCGGCAGGTAGACCACCAGGATGTCCATCGCGGACAGCACGGTCAGGCTGGCCAGCATGGCGGGGCCCATGCCCGGCATGCGCAGGATGGACAGGACGGAAGGACGCGGTCCGTCGTCCGGCCGTGGGGCCACCGCGTGACCCGGGTCGAGCCGTCGCACGCCGACCGCCAGCGGCAGCGCCCCGGCCGCCAGGAGGGCCCCGAGGAGCAGCGCATTGCTCGTCCCCTCGGGCGTGCCGTCGGCGGCGACCAGACCGGCCGCGGCCGGCCCGATCAACTGCCCGAGTGACGCCACGAACGACAGGTGTCCGAAGCGGCCGTCGTAGGAGCCGCTGGCAGTCCGGGTCGCCACGGCCGTTTGATTGGCCACCACGAACACCAGCTGCGCGAGCCCCAGTACGGCCAGGAGCAGGAGCAGTCCGGCCATCGAGTCGACCATCGAGAGGCCGGCCGACGCGGCGCCCAGCGCTAGGACGGCGCCGATCAGGAAGCGAGATTCGCCGAATCGGTCGATCAACCGGCCGATCGACAGGGCGAAGACGACCGGGGCGATCGCGAAGGCCGCGGCCACCAGCCCGAGCGAGCCGGGCGCCACGCCGATGTCGAGCGCCCGGTACGAGGCCATCGGTCGTGCCACCGCCGTGGCGGCCTGGAGCAGGGTCGCCATGACCAGCAGGGCGATGAACCAGCGTCGGCCGTCGGGCGATGTCATGGCTGCAGCTCGACGTCGGGCAGCGTCGCCAGGAGGTCTGCCAGACGATCCAGCAACGCGGGCTCGGCCACACACGGGCGGAACACGAACTCGTGGACGCCCATGCCGGCCTGACGGCGGACGACGTCGGCGACGGCAGCCGGACTGGTCGGGATGCCAGCCAGGCGCCGCTCCGCAAGGGCCGGGTCGAAGGCATACGTCGCGCGGATGTAGGCGGCCGCCTGTTCATCGGCGCGCGGGCCGAGGGCCACATAGCTCGAGCCGACCCAGCGCGGCGAGCCCGACCGGCCGGCGTCACGCCAGGCCGCCTCGATCTCGCGCCACAGCGCCGCCATCCGATCGGGCTCGCCCCCGCCGGGTGCCATGAACCCGTCCGCGGATGCCGCGATCCGGCGCGCCACGGCTGACACGTAGCCACCGACCAACAGCTCCGGCCCGCCGGGTCGGGTCGGCGGGACGCCCACGGCCCCGATCGACCCGTCCAACGGCCGGCCAGCAAGCAGCCGGCGCAGCAGGGGGAGCTGCTCGTCGAGGCGACGTCCTCGCTGCGCGAACACCTGACCGGTGGCGGTGTAGTCGTCGCGTCGCACGCCGATACCCAGTCCCAGCGACAGCCGACCGCCGCTGAGCACGTCCAGCGAGGCCGCCTGTCGAGCGAGCAGCGTCGTCTCGCGCGTGGGGGCGATGACGATGCTGGCCAGGAGCCCGATCCGTCGGGTCACCCCGACCACGGCGGCGAGCGCCATGAGCGGCTCGTGCGCGGGATAGACGACCCGATCCAGCACGGCCAGGCTGGAGTAGGGCCCGCCATCCGCTCGCTCGGCCCACGCCAGCAGGTCCGCCGCGGCGAGCGCATCCGCCCGGGTCGGAAGACCGATCCCGATGCGCACGGCGGAACGACCCGGCGTCAGTCGCCGGCCAGCAGGCCGGCAGCGATCTCGCCCACCAGGATGGCGGCGAGGTTCGTGTTGGCGTGCGGGACCGTGGGCAGGACCGACGCGTCGGCGACGCGCAACCCGCCGACGCCGCGGACCCGCAGCTGCGGGTCCACCACCGCGGCCGGATCATCGTCGAGCCCGAAGCGGCAGGTGCCGACCCCGTGGTAGTAGCTGATGTGACTGGCGAGGATGTGCTCGGTCGGGTCGATACCGTCGGGTGGGTCGAGCAGCGGCCCGTAATACGCGGCCAGGGCCGGCTGGGCCACCAGTCGCCGCACAAGGTCGAACCCGCCGCGCACCGCGGCGACGTCGCCCGGGTCGCGCAGGAGTGCCGGATCCACGATCGGCAGCTCGGTCGGGTCGGCGGAGGCCAGCGTCACGCTCCCGGCGGAGCGGTGCTCGAGTAACCGGATCGACACCGGCAGGAGGGGTGGCATGCCCTCCATCCTGATCGATGGCTGCATGAAGATGTGCAGGTCCGGCACCGCCCGCGCAGGGTCGCTCTTCGCGATCAGTCGCACCTTCGGGATCACATAGTCCTCGCGCAGGTCGGAGGTGCCGCCGAAGGTGATGTACACGACGGCGTGATCCTGGTAGCCGCGTCCGACGCCGTCGAGCCGGACACGGGGCTCGATCCCATGGCGTTCCAGCTCGTCTAGCGGCCCGATCCCGGACAGCAGCAACAGCTGCGGTGAGTGGAAGACGCCGGCGGCGAGGACGATCTCGGTGGCGTCGTAGCGGGCGGCGCTGCCATCGGTGGCACGGACCTCGACCCCGACGGCGCGCCGCTCGTCCAGGACCACACGCGTCACCGCCGTGTCGGGACGGATGGTCAGGTTGGGCCGGCCGCGCGCCGGATCGAGGTAGGCGACCGTCGTGGACTGACGCTTCCCGTCGACCAGGCTGTACGGCGAGGCGCACACGCCGTACGGCTCCGGGACGTTGAGGTCGTCGCAGCGGGGCAGGCCCAGGGCCGCCGCCGCTTCGAGCAGGGCCTGGACCGGTGGATCGGCCGGATCGTCGAGTCGATAGCCGCGGTGGAGCCGGATCGGACCGTGGCTGCCATGGATCGGGTCCTTGGCGAAGTCGGGGTCGGTCTCGATCGAGCGCATGACCGGCAGCAGCGCGTCGTACGACCAGGCATCGCCGCCGAACCCCCTCCACGCGTCGAAGTCGGCGGCCATCGGACGCACGACGGCCAGGTTGTTGATCGACGAGCCACCGCCCATGATCCGCCCGGACAGCAATGGGAACGACGATCCGTCGGACCGCGCCACGTCGTACATCCGCACGTAGGGCGACGACAGCACCAGCTCGGATTGGCGCTTCGGGTCGGCGACCACGTCTGGCAGCGGTCGGGGATCCGGCCCGTCCTCGATCAGCAGGACCCGCCGCTGCGGATCCTCGCTGGCTCGTGCCGCCACGACGCAACCCGCGCTGCCACCCCCGACCACGATGAGGTCGTACGTCCCGGCGGCGATCACCGCGGCGCGGTCTCGAGCCGGGTTCGAAGGCATCTGGTCACCTGGGCGATCATCACCCCGGCGGTCGCCCGCAGGACCATATCGCCGATGATCGCCAAGCGACCCTTGGTCATGACCGTCGCCCGGTAGGCCAAGGTCGTCATGCTGTCGTCCGGGCTGCTCAGCCCGGCCTCGATGTGCGCCACGACCCGGCTCCTCGTCATCGAGTCGGTGCCCTCGACATCGACGACGAGGTGGTTGGGGAAATCGGTTCGAACCAGCACGGAACGGAACGAGAAGTCGCCGTCGATCGGTCCGACCGAAGCGTGGATGGTGCCTTCGAATGTCCGGTCGTCGACCTGACGGACACCGCCGACTCCGGGAACGCAGGCCGCGAGGCCCATCGGATCGATGATGGCGGCCCAGACCGCCGCAGCCGGGGTGGCGATGTCGATGCTGCCGTCGAGCTTCATGCGGCCCCATGCGGTCGGTCGAACGATTGTCTCCGTCGGCAATCATATTGCATACACGACCGAGCTCGGTGGCCGGCACGCAGGGGTCCCTCAGGCGCGCGGCGCGAGGGCTCCACCGGCGATCAGCGCGAAGGCCAGACCCAGCCCACCGATCGTCACCCACAGCGTGGCCCCGAGCGCGAACGGGCGGGCGCCGGCCGACGCCAGTGAGCGGACGTCGGTCGAGCTGCCCACGCCCGCCAGGGCGATCAGGATCAGCAGCGATGCGACCGTGGCGGCGAGGTCGGCGACGGAGCCGCCGAGCGGCGATGGACCATCAAGCAGACCGATCGTCCGCAGACTCGCCGCGACGACGAAGCCGACGACGAACCACGGAACCGCGCGGGCGATCATCCGCGGCGTCGACACGGCGACGCTGCCATCGCCCGCCATCGTCCGGCGCGCCTCTCGAGCCACGAGCCACGTCGCGCCGAGCAGGACCGGGAGGATCGCCAGGTTGCGCGTCAGCTTGACGACCGTGGCCACGTCGCCGGCCGAGGGTGACACCGCGTAGCCGGCAGCGACGACCTGAGCCGTGTCGTTCACGGCGAGCCCGGCCCACGTCCCGGCGACCGTGTCGGGCAACCCGAGGGCGCCGGCCACGACCGGCAGCAACAGGACGCCGAGCAGCCCGAAGGCGGTGATGGTCGACACCGCGTACGCGGTCGCGCGGTGCGGCGCCGCGATGATCGGCGACAGGGCCAGGATTGCCGAGTTGCCACAGATGGCCATGCCCACGGTCAACAACGCTCCCAGCACGGGATCCAGCCGGGATCGTCGCACCAGCACCGTGCCGAGCAGCAACGCGACCGACACGACGACGATGATCGCCACGACGCTGGCACCGCCCGTCTCCACGACCTGGCCGAGGGTGAGCCGCGCACCC
Organism: Candidatus Limnocylindrales bacterium; assembly: GCA_035692005.1. Taxonomy (GTDB): domain Bacteria; phylum Chloroflexota; class Limnocylindria; order Limnocylindrales; family CSP1-4; genus SPCO01. The sequence goes on from DASSII010000101.1 coordinate 103,215, forward strand.
AGGAGCGTGATGCCGACCTGCAGCGCCGTTCGCGCGGCAAGCCTCGCCCCCGGCTCGACGATGCGCCGAACGCCCGCCGAACTGCCCAGCACCAGCCCGATGGCCAGGGCGAGCGCCGTCTCCAGGCCCAGTGACAGCGCCGCCCCGAGCAGCCGTGCGACGATCGCCAGGGCAACGCAGGCGAGCAGTCCGGGGAGCAGCCTGGGGACGCCCGACACGCGCCGGGCGGCGATCAGAGTCTGACCCGCGGCGGGCTCTCGCGATCGAACATGTGGACCGTATCGACGAAGCGGACCTGCTTGCTCTGGTAGCCCATCACCAGGGAATGGGTCCGCGCTCCGCCACCGAAGAACCGGACGCCCTGGAGCAGGTCGCCGGCGGTCACGCCGGTCGCGGCGAAGACCAGGTTGTCGCCCGGCGCAAGGTCCTCGGTCCGGTAGACACGATCCTCGTCGCCGTGTCCCATGCGGGTCCCTCGTTCGCGCTCGGCATCGTTCCGGTAGCGGAAGCGGGCCTGGATCTCACCGCCCAGGCAGCGCAGGGCGGCCGCCGTGATGACGCCCTCCGGGGCGCCGCCGATGCCCATCACGGCGTGCACACCGGTGCCCGACACCGCGCACGAGATGGCAGCCGACAGGTCACCATCGCCGATGAGCTTGATGCGTGCGCCGGCCGCCCGGACTTCGGCGATGAGGTCGTCATGGCGGGGGCGCTCGAGGATGACGACCGTGATGTCACGGACGCGGCGGCCAAGAGCCTCGGCGATCCGCCCGAGGTTCTCGGTCGGGCTCACCCGGATGTCGACCTTGCCCGCAGCCGGGGGACCCACGCACAGTTTGTCGAGGTACGTGTCAGGCGCGTGGACGAGGCCGCCCGCTGTGGAGGCCGCCAGCACGGTGATCGCGCCGGCCTGTCCATGGGCGACCAGGTTCGTACCTTCGAGCGGATCGACCGCGATATCCACCTCCGGGACGTCGGCCCGGTCCGCCCCCGTCCGGCCGACCCGCTCGCCGATGTACAGCATCGGGGCCTCGTCGCGTTCACCCTCGCCGATGACGATCCGACCGGCGAACTCGATCTCCTCCATCGTCGTCCGCATCGCGCTCGTGGCGGCGGCGTCGGCGGCGTCCTTCTCGCCACGCCCCATGAACCGGGCGGCTTCGATGGCGGCCGCCTCGGTGACGCGGACCATCTCGAGCGCGAGCAGCTGTTCCAAGTCGAGTCCTCCAGCATGGTCCCGGGCGACGACCGACCGGCACCAGGGCTATCAGTGGCGGAAGTGTCGGCGGCCCGTGAAGACCATCGCGAGGTGGTGGCGATCGGCGACTTCGATGGCCATCTCATCGCGGATCGAGCCGCCCGGCTGGATGATCGCGGTGACCCCGGCCGATGCCGCGGCCTGGATGCCGTCGGGGAACGGGAAGTACGCGTCCGATGCCATGACCGCGGTCTTGGCGCGATCGCCGGCCCGACGCAGCGCGATCTCGACCGACACCTGGCGCGAGGCCTGCCCGGCGCCCATGCCCACCGTGGCGGCGTTGCGCGCCAGGACGATCGCATTCGACCGGACGTGGCGGACGGCCCGCCAAGCGAACAGGAGGTCGGTCAGCTCCTCGAGCGTCGGTCGTCGTCGGGTGACGACCTGCAGGTGGCCACGGTCGAGTCCGAGATCGTCGAGGTCCTCGACGAGCAGCCCCCCGGCGACCCGCTTGAAATCGAGATCGGCGATGCCGTAGTCGCGCATCCCGTCGGTCGGGTCGGGCGGCACGGCGAGCAGTTCCAGTCCGGTCTTGGCCTTGAGGATGCCGAGCGCGGCATCCGAGAAGCCCGGCGCAACGACGGCCTCGTAGGAGTTGGCGGCGATCTCGCGCGCCGTCGCCCCATCGAGCGGGCGGTTGACGCCGACGATCCCGCCGAATGACGCGACCGGGTCCGTCTCGAGGGCGTGTCGATAGGCCTCCACCAGTTCGTCGTGCGACGCCAGGCCGACCGGGTCGGTGTGCTTGACGATCGACACCGTCGGGGCGGTGTAGTCCCGCGCGATGCGGTAGGCGGCATCGAGATCGAGCAGGTTGTTGAACGACGGGTTGCCGCCCTGCAGCTGGCTGGCATCGGCCAGCGTGGCGCTGCGATGGGTCGTCTCACGGTAGAAGGCGGCCCGCTGATGGGGATTCTCGCCGTAGCGCAGGTCGTCCACCTTCTCGAGCACGAGTGCCAGTCGTCGCGGGAAGGTGTTACCCGCGATCTGGTTGAGATAGGCGGCGATCTCCGCGTGATACGCGGCGACCGTGCTGAATGCCTCCGCCGCCAGGCGCGCACGCAGCTCCGGACTGCACTGGCCGAGGCGGCGGATCTCGTCGACGACGGTCGGGTAGTGGTCCGGGTCCGAGATCGCGGTGACGCCAGCCGCATTGCGCGCGGCCGCCCCCAGCAGCGCCGCGCCACCCACGTCGATCATCTCGATGGCCTCGTCGATGCCGACCAGGCGGGCGCCGATCTCGGGGGCGAACGGCTTGACGTTGACGACGACGAGGTCGATCAGGCCAAGGCCCTGGGCCTCGAGCTCCGCCAGCTGGCTCGGGACGTCACGCCGGGCCAGGATCCCGGCATAGACCGCGGGGTGGAAGGTCTTGACCTGCCCGCCGACGAGCGGCGGGACGGCGGTCAGGTCCGATACGCTGCCGACGTCGATGCCCTCGGCAGCGAGGAATTCGCGGGTGCCGTCGGTCGCGACCATCTCGATGTCGAGGGCCTGCAGATCCCGCGCGAAAGCGGCAAGCCCGTGCCTGTTGGCGACTGACAGCAGGGCTCGCACCCGGGCGTTCCTCCCATCCGGCGCGCGTCCGGCTGCGGCGGAGCGCTTCACCCGAGTATAGCGTCCGGCGTGGCATACTCCGGCCACCGACCCAACCGCCGAGCTGCGAGGCCTGCGTGACCCTGCCGCCCTGGGACTACCTGTTCCTGTCGTTCGACAGCCACAACTTCCCCGACCTGTTCCACCCGACCTGGATCGCGTCGGCGGTGCTGCTCGTCGTCCTGATCGTCCTCTACAACCTACGTACGAAAGCCCTCCACCGACACGCCCCCTACGTCGATCTGTGGGAGTGGCTGTGGTGGACGGGCCTCATCACGTTCAGCCTGCTGATGATCGAATCGCTGTTCGTGTTCGACTTCATCCTCGTCCTGGCGACGATCCTCATCGGCGTCGGCACGCTCGTCTGGATCCGGTTCTTCCGCTTCCCGCCGATCCTGCGGGCGCACGAGCAGCGGCTGGCGCGGCAGCGCTACTTCAGCAAGCAGAAGTTCGCCGATCCCGAGGCCACCATCCGCCGCCGCGGCGGACAACGTCGGCCGTCGCGCCGTCGGCGCCGCTGACGGACCGGACGCGAGCACGGAGGCGGGGCAGGCGATGCCGATCGAGATCCGCCGGTTCGGCGTCGGCAACCGGCGTCCCGACGGTCCGCCGGGCACGACCGGGGTCGCCGGGCAGCCCATCGCGTCCGATGAGCGCGGCACCATCACCGAGTTGGCCTTCGCGCGCGCGGCGCGACTCGAACGGCACACGAACCCGCACGTCAGCTGGCTGGTCGTGATCGAAGGCGGCGGCTGGGTGAGCGTCGGCGACGAGCGCGCCCGGGTCGCCGCGGGCGAGGCCGTCCTGTGGCCGTCGGACGTGCCGCATTCGGCCTGGACCGAGCATTCGGAGATGCGCGCCTTCATCGTCGAGTTCGCCAGCGGCGACGAAGGATCGGCGGCGCGCCCGCTCGAGGGCCGGGCGACGGCCGTGCAGGACGAAGCGAGCGGGCCGCTGCCTCGGCCCGGCGGACCGACCGCCCGACCCGAGGACGCCGGGGAACCCGCCTGACGCGGCTCGGCCGGGCCCGAGGAATGCGGGCGGGCCGGGGCCTCCTCCTGCCCCGGCCCGCGTGGGAGATGCACGATGCGGCCGCGACGACCGCCTGACGATCAGTGGTCCATGCGCGCCAGTCGGTCGACGAGATCGAGGAACGCGCGGGCGTCGTCGGTGTCCGGCAGGCGGCCCACGCCGTCGTCGATGGCGACAGCGACATCGTCCAGGCGGAACCTTGCGCCGGACGGGCCGCCGCGCAGGATGTCGGCCGTCGCGGCGACGACCGCGTCGAGCCGGAAGATCGGGTCCGCGTCGGCGAACGAGCGCGCCAGGTCGCTGGTCCGCACGTCGCGGGCCAGCTCCTCCGTCGAGCCGCGCTCGGGATCGACCCAGCGGACGCGCACGGTGGCGAGGCGTCCCTGTGGGCCGACGTCCTCGCGAAGCCGGATGGCATACAACGCCGTGACGGCGTGGCCGGCGCCGATGGCACCGGCGTCGATCGCTTCGTCGGTGAAGTCCTCGTCGGCGACGGCCCGATCCTCGTAGCCGACGAGCCGATACGAGGCCACGACGTCCGGTTCGAACTCGACCTGCGCCCTGGCATCGAGCGCGACGGTCTGGAGCGTGCCGGTCAGGTCCTCGGTGAACAGCCGGCGGGCTTCGTCGAGGCTGTTGACATAGGCGTAGAACCCATCGCCCTGATCGGCCAGTCGCTCCAGCAGGACGTCGTTGTAGTTGCCCATGCCGACGCCGACCGAGACCAGCTCGATGCCCGCGGCGGCGTCGTCGCGGATCGTTGCCAGGAGGGACTGCGGGTCCGTCAGGCCGATGTTCGCGACCCCGTCGGAGGCGAGCACGACGCGGTCGATGCCGTTCTCGGTCAGCGTCTCGCGGGCCAGCCCGTAGCCGAGGCGCAGGCCGGCCTCGAGGTTGGTCGAACCGCCCGGACGCAGGTCGTCGATGGCGGCGTCGATGTCATGGCGCTGGTGCGCGGGCGTCGGGCCGAGGACGACACGGCCATCGTCGCCGAAGGTGACGAGCGCGACGGTGTCGTCTGGACCGAGGCCCTCGACCAGAATGCGGAGGGCATCCTTGACGAGCTCGAGCCGGCCCTCGCGCTCCATCGAGCCCGACGTGTCGATGACGAAGGTCAGCGCCGCGTCCGCGCGCGCTCCGGCACGGACATCGCGCGCCTGCAGGCCGACCCGCAGGAGCAGCTCGTCACGGTCGGTGAACGGCGTCGGTCCGCCGTCGGCGACGATCGCGAACGTCCGGTCGGTCGGCCGGCGGTAGCCCTGGTCGAAGGCGTTGACCCATTCTTCGACCCGAACGCTGGCCGGATCCGGCCAGTGGCCGTCGCCCACATAGCGCTGGGCGATGGTGTATGAGGCCGTGTCGACGTCGAGCGCGAACGTCGAGACGCGGTCCTCGTCGGGATCGACATCGGGGTTGATACCCGGGTTCTCATACGTGACGCCGTCGTATGGCGTCGGCGCGGGGCGCCAGGGCGCCGCCGTCGATCGGTGGTGGTCGGGCGGGGCAGCCGCCTGGCTCGCCCCCGAGCCGGGACTGCCCGAGCAGGCGGTGACGAGCGTCGCGGCCAGGATCAGGCACAGGAGCGGCGTGCGCATCGCGCGACCTCCCCGTCGGACGCCACGCGATGGGGCGCCCGGCGCTGGGCGGGCCGGCGGACCGGACCCGCAGGTCCCGGGTCAGCGCCCCAAGTGCGCTGTCGGGCCGCCGCTCCGACGCCGGTCCACCGCGGGCGGTTCCCACACCGACCCGGTTCGGGGTCAGGTCGGCCCGGTCGGTCCCGTCGGTCAGCTCCCGAGAAGCGCGCCGAGCTGCGACAGGACCCGGGCGGTGGCGCCCCACACGGACAGCCCGTCGACCTCGTACTGGCCGTAGCGCATCGGCCACCCGCCGATGGTCCGGTCGACGATCTCGATCGGCGCATCGGGCAGGAATCGGGCGAGCGGCGGCTGCAGGATGCGAGCCACCTCGGCCGGCTCCGGGACGAGCTGCGGCCGCCGCTCGGCGACGGCCAGCACCGGCGTGACGGCGAAATCGCTGACGGGGATCCACAGGCGGTCGAGCAGGCCGATCACCCCGACGCCGGCGGCGACGGGGTCGAGGCCCACCTCCTCGGTCGCCTCCCGCAACGCGGTCGCCACGTCGTCGACGTCGTCGGGCTCGGCCTTGCCGCCGGGGAAGCTGACCTCGCCCGAATGATGGCGGCCGTCGGCCGTCGGTCGCTCGATGAGGACGACTCTCGCTTCGCCCGCGGCGTCCGGGTAGACGAGCACGAGGACCGCCGCCGGCCGCCCCGACCCTGGCCCATCGGCTGGCCAGGTGGGGCGCCGTACGCGCTCGTCGAGGATGACCGGCATCAGGGCATCGTGCGGCGCCGGGAGCGGCACCGGCAGGGGTCGGAGTCGTGCGGCGACCGCGTCGAACTGCATACGTGGGTGCCGGCGCGTCCGACTCAGTTCACCAGGCCGCCGTCGTCGCGCTTCGCGCGGGTCGGCGGCAGGTCGAGCGGCGAACCGCCGCCGCCACGACCGCCGGCCGCGGACCCGACCGCATCGGCGTCCGAGCGCGTGCGCGCATCGCGCCGGCTGCCCTCCGCGACGACCGTCGTCCCGTCCGTCGAGAACACGACCGTGCCGGAGGTGAGATCGGCGTCGGCCGTCACCCGATCGCCCGAGCGGAACTCGCCGGCCACGAGGGCGCGAGCCAGCGGATTCTCGACGAGGCGCTGGATGGTCCGCTTCAGCGGCCGCGCTCCGAAGGCCGGGTCGGTCCCCTCGCGGACGATGAGGGCCTTCGCCGCCGCCGTCAGCTCGAGGCTGATGTCCTGCTCGGCGAGCCGTCGCGCCAGGTCGGCCAGCAGCAGGTCGACGATCGACGCGAGATCGGTGTCGGTCAACGCATGGAACACGATGACCTCGTCGACGCGGTTGAGGAACTCGGGCCGGAACTGTGAGCGGAGCGCCTCGGTCACCTCCCGCTTCATCTGCTCGTAGGCGGCGTCGCCGGCCTGGGCGTTGGTGGCAGCGATGGCCGCCGAGCCGATGTTGCTGGTCATGATCACGACCGTGTTCTTGAAGCTGACCGTGCGCCCCTGGCCGTCGGTCAGTCGCCCGTCGTCGAGCACCTGGAGCAGGATGTTGAACACGTCCGGGTGCGCCTTCTCGATCTCGTCGAGCAGCACGACCTGGTACGGACGTCGCCGGACGGCCTCGGTGAGCTGGCCGCCCTCTTCGTAGCCGACGTAGCCGGGTGGAGCACCGACCAGGCGCGACACGGAGAACTTCTCCATGTACTCGCTCATATCGATGCGGACCAGCGCGTTCTCGTCGTCGAACAGGAATTCGGCCAGCGCGCGCGCCAGCTCGGTCTTGCCGACGCCGGTCGGTCCGAGGAACAGGAACGACCCGATCGGACGGCGCGGGTCCTTGAGCCCGGCGCGTGCCCGCCGCACGGCATCGGACACGGCCTGGATCGCCTCGTCCTGACCGACCACCCGACGGTGGAGTCGGTCCTCCATCTCGATGAGCTTGGCGGTCTCGCCCTCGAGCAGTCGATTGACCGGGATGCCGGTCCACGCGCCGACGATCTCGGCGATGTCGTCGGCGCCGACCTCTTCCTTGAGCAGGGTGCCGGGTCCCTGCAGCGCGGCCAGGGCTGCCTCCTGGTCGGCGAGCGTGTCGGTCAGCTCCTTCTGGGTGCCGTACTTCAGCTCGGCGGCGGTGGCGAAATCGGTCTCCCGCTCGGCTTGTTCGATGCGGGTGGCGAGCGCCTCGAGCTCCGAGCGCGTGGCCCGGATCGCGCCGATCGCCGACTTCTCCGCCTCCCAGCGCTGCTTGAGCCCACCAGCCTCCTCCTCGACATCGGCGAGCTCCTTCTCGAGGGCCTCGAGCCGCGCCTTCGACGCGTCGTCGGTCTCCTTGCGCAGTGCCTCGCGCTCGATCTCGAGCTGGATCCGGCGGCGCTCGAGCTCGTCGATCTCGATGGGCATCGAGTCGATCTCCATGCGCAGGCGCGAGGCGGCCTCGTCGACGAGGTCGATCGCCTTGTCGGGCAGGAACCGCTCGGTGATGTAGCGGTCCGACAGCGTCGCCGCCGCGACCAGCGCCGAGTCCGTGATGCGCACCCCGTGGTGGACCTCGTATCGCTCGCGCAACCCGCGCAGGATGCTGATGGTCTCCTCGACGGTCGGCTGATCGACCAGGACCGGTTGGAAGCGGCGCTCGAGCGCGGCGTCCTTCTCGATGTACTTGCGGTACTCGTCGAGCGTCGTCGCGCCGATCGTGTGCAGCTCGCCGCGGGCTAGCATCGGCTTGAGCAGGTTCGAGGCGTCCATCGCCCCCTCGGCGGCGCCCGCGCCGACGACCGTGTGCAATTCGTCGATGAACAGGATGACCTGGCCGTCGGAGTCCTTGATCTCCTTGAGCACGGCCTTGAGCCGCTCCTCGAACTCGCCGCGGAACTTCGCCCCGGCGATGAGCGCGCCGAGGTCGAGGGCGACGACCCGCTTGTTCTTGAGGCCCTCCGGCACGTCGCCGCGGATGATCCGCTGGGCGAGACCCTCGGCGATGGCGGTCTTGCCGACGCCGGGCTCGCCGATCAGCACCGGGTTGTTCTTCGTGCGTCGGCTGAGGACCTGGATCACCCGCCGGATCTCCTCGTCGCGACCGACCACCGGGTCGAGCTTGCCGGCGCGCGCCTCCGCGGTCAGGTCGCGGCCGTACTTCTCGAGCGCGGCGTACGTGCCTTCCGGGTTCTGGGAGGTGACGCGCTGACCGCCGCGCACGCTTTGGAGCGCCTGGAGGATGGCCTCCTTGCCGGCACTGTGCGACTCGAGCAGCGCCTGGGCCTCGCCGCCGGCCTCGGCGATGCCCAGCAGGAGGTGCTCGGTCGAGACGTAGTCGTCGCCCAGCCGGCGGGCCTCGGCCTCGGCACGCTCGATGACGGCCTTCGACCGCGGGTCGAGCGATAGCGAACCACCCTCGATCCGGGCCCGCCGGGCGAGCGTCGCGGCGAGTTCGCCGCGGAACGCGGGCACGTCGACGCCCAGCCGTCGCAGGGTCTCGGCCGGGATGCCGTCATCGGGCTCGACGAGGGCGCTGAGCAGGTGTTCGGCGTCGAGGATCGGACTGTGGAGGCGCTCCGCGGTCGACTGCGCGGCGACGATGGCCTCCTGGGCTTTCTGGGTGAATCGATCGAGTTGCATGGTCAGTCGGCCTCGTTGGTCCGGGGGTCGGGTTGCTTGACGACATCGAGGAAGCGACGGGCGGCGGCCTCGGCCTCCGTGGACAGGTGGGTCGGCAGCACGACCCTGGCCTTGGCGAACAGGTCGCCATGGCCGTCCGCCCGGAAGCGGGGCATGCCCTGCTCGCGGAGCCGGAAGACGCGGCCAGGTTGCGTGCCGGCCGGGATCTTGAGCAGGACGCGGCCCTTCGGCGTGCGCACTCTGACGTCCGCGCCGATGAGCGCCTCCTCCAGGCTCAGCGGCACGTCTCGCTCGAGGTCGGCGCCCCGTCGGGTGAACACCGGGTCGGGCCGCTGGCGCACGACGACGTACAGGTCCCCGCCGCCGGGACCCTTGCCGGTCAGCCGGATGCGGGTCCCGGTGTCGGCCCCGCGCGGGATCGTGACCTCGAGGCGCTTGCCGTCGATGTCCACCAGCCTTGTCGTCCCGTGATACGCCTCGTCGAGCGAGATCTCGGCGATCGCCTCGGCGTTCGGCGGCTTGGGTGCCGGTCGCCGGGACCCGGCGCTCCGCCCGGCGGCCGCGGCGGTCCCTCCCCCGAGGTCGGCGTTGAGGCCCATACCCGCCAGGATGTCCTCGAACGATGCGCCGCCCGTGGAGCGGCGCCCCCGCCCGGGGCCATCGCCGGTCTCGCGGATCGGTTCCGAGGCGCCCCCGAAGAAGGCCTGGAAGAAGTCGCTGAAATCACCGGCGTCGCCGGTGGTATGGAATTCGTAGCGGACATTGCCGCCGCCCGGCGCCGCCCCGGCTCCGCCGTAGCCGGCGAACGGGCCGGCACCGCCGGCCCGCTGCCCGGCGGCGCCCGCCGGCGCCCTGGCATAGGACTCCCAGTCGGCTCCCAGGCGGTCGTACAGCACGCGCTTGTCCGTGTCGGACAGCACGGCATTGGCCTCGTTGATCTCCTTGAACCGCTGCTCGGCCGCCGGATCACCGCCGGACGTGTCCGGATGATGCTTCCGCGCGAGCTTGCGGAAGGCCTTCTTGATGTCTGCCTGGGTCGCGGTCCGGGGGACGCCGAGGACCGCGTAGTAGTCCTTGTACTCCATGGCTGGACTCCGGGGTCGTCATCGGGCGCCGGGCGCCTGCGTTGCCGCATCGCCACCGGCGCCCGATCACGATCACGCGGTCGGTGCGGGTCCCGGCTGGACCACGACCGGCGGCTGGTCCGTGGTCGGGAAGTTCGAGCGACGGACCGTCGGCGCGCCCTCGGGATCCGGGTCGAGCGGATCGCTGCCCTTGACGACCTTGGGAGGCTCGGTGACGAGGGCCTTCGGCTTGCGCCGGAGGGCCGCCTCGAGCACCTGCTCCATCGAGTCGACGAGGATGAGCTTCATCGACTTGCGGATCTCCTCGGGGATGTCGCGCAGGTCCTTCTCGTTCTTGCGCGGCAGGATCACGGTCTTTGCCCCGGACAGATGGGCGGCCAGGATCTTGCTCTTCAGCCCGCCGATCGGCAGGACCCGACCGCGCAAGGTGATCTCGCCCGTCATCGCGACGTCCTTGCGGACGGGGATGCCGGTCAGCGCGCTGACGATCGCCGTGGCCATCGTGATGCCCGCCGACGGACCGTCCTTGGGGATCGCCCCGGCCGGGACGTGGATGTGGAGGGTGTTCTTCTCGAAGACCTCGCGGTGGATCCCGAGGCTCGAGGCGTTCGCCCGCGTCCACGACAGGCCCGCCCGCGCGCTCTCACGCATGACCTCGCCGAGCTGGCCGGTCAGGATGAAGTCCTCGCGACCCTCCATGCGCGTGACCTCGATGGCGACGACATCGCCGCCGACCTCGGTCACGACCAGGCCCGTCGCCGAACCGATCTGGTCCTCGGCCTCGAGCTCGCCGTATTCGAAGCGCTGGGGACCGAGGAGCTCGGCCAGCTTCTTGGCGTCGATGACCGTCTTGCGCTTGCGACCCTCGGCGACCTGCCGGGCGATCTTGCGCATGACGTTGGCGATCTCGCGTTCGAGGTTCCGGACGCCGGCCTCGTGGGTGTAGGAGCGCACGAGCTCGGTCATCGCCTCGTCCGTGATCTCGATGTTCTTGTCCTTGAGGCCGTGGTTCGTCAGCTGCTTGGGGATGAGGAACCGCTTGCCGATCTCGATCTTCTCGGTCTCGGTGTAGCCCGGGAGGTGGACGATCTCCATCCGGTCGCGGAGCGCCGGCGGGATCGGGTCGAGCAGGTTGGCCGTCGCGATGAACAGCACCTTGCTCAGGTCGAACGGCACCTCGAGGTAGTTGTCCTGGAAGGTGTTGTTCTGCTCCGGATCGAGGACTTCGAGCAGGGCGGACGACGGGTCGCCCCGGAAGTCCATGCCGATCTTGTCGACCTCGTCGAGCATGAACACGGGGTTGTTCGAGCCGGCGGTCTTGATGCTCTGGATGATCCGCCCAGGCAGCGCGCCGATGTAGGTGCGCCGATGGCCGCGGATCTCGGCCTCGTCGTGGATGCCGCCCAGGCTCATCCGAACGAACTTGCGTCCCATCGCCTTGGCGATGCTCTTGCCGAGGCTCGTCTTGCCCACGCCGGGCGGGCCGACGAAGGCAAGGATGGGGCTGCGGATCTCGTCGGCGAGGGTGCGCACCGCGAGGTACTCGAGGATGCGCTCCTTGATCTTCTCGAGGCCGTAGTGGTCCTCGTCGAGGACGCGCGCGGCCTCCTTGATGTCCAGCTGGTCGTCCGTGGCGGTGTCCCACGGCAGGCCGATCAGCCAGTCGACGTAGGTGCGGATGACGCCGACCTCGGGCGAGGCGGACGGGATCCGGCTCATCCGGTCGACTTCCTTGATGGCGCGGGCCTTGATCTCCTCCGGCATGCCGGCGGCCTCGACCTTGTCGCGCAGCTCGTTGACCTCGGCCTGCTGCGGGTCGTCCTCGCCCAGCTCGCGCTGGATCGCCTTGAGCTGCTCGCGCAGGATGTATTCGCGCTGGGTCTTGTCCATCTCGGACTTGACTTCGGACTGGATGCGGCCCTTGAGCTCGAGGATCTCGACCTGATGGGCGAGGAAGTTCGACACGAGCTTGAGGCGCTCGACGACGTCGATCGTCTCGAGCAGCTCCTGACGCTGCTCGGTGCTCATGTCTGGGCTGTAGGCGACCATGTCGGCCAGCAGCCCGGGCTCACTGATGTTGCGGGCGGCGACGGCCGCCTCGGGCGGCACGGGGGCGCCGTTGGCGACGTACTGCTCGATCTGCGCCTGGACCGTGCGCATCAGCGCCTGGACCTCCAGACCGTCGGGCGACTCGTCGGGCAGCGCCTCGATCGACGCGCGCAGGTACGGCTCGGTCTGGCTGAACCCGGTCAGGCGCAGCCGCGACTGGCCCTGGACGATCGCCCGCACCGTGCCGTCCTGGAGCTGGACGACCTGGGCGATCTTGGCCAGGGTGCCCACCTCGTACAGCTCGGAGGGATCGTCGATCTCTTCCTGCTCGGCGTGGCGTTGGGTGACGAGTGCGATGGGTCCGCCTTCGGCGACCGCGGCATTGAGCGCGCTGACGCTCTTGTCGCGGCCCACCTGGAGCGGGACGATCATCTCCGGGAAGATGACCGTCTCCCGAAGTGCGACGAGCGGCAGCTCCCGGGGTCCGGTGGGGGTCGGGTCCTGTGTCTCGTCGACCGGGTCTGACGGTCGCTTGGCCATGAGGTTCTCCTGCGATTCGGGGTCGATGTCGACGGGGCTCTGCCCCGACGACGGCTGGATCGGCGGTCGGTCGCTCATCGATCGGCCGCCGATCGGTCGATGGCTGTGGTTCGGCTGGGTCGGACCGGCGATGCGTCGCCGGTCCCTTCGGCATAGAGGGCCTCGAGCACCCTGGCACCGAGGCGCTCCTCGAGTTCGAACAGGATGCGGATGCCGGCGAGGTTGACGCCTCGTTCCTGGGTCAGGTGCCGGATCCACTGGATCCTGCGGATGTCGTTCTCGCTGTAGAGCCTGATGTTGGTCGGCGTCCGGGCCGGACAGAGCAGGCCCTCGTCCTCGTAGATCCGCAGCGTGCGCGGATGGGCGCTGACGATGCTCGCCGCCACGCTGATGACGTAGACGGGTCGCGCGGGGTCCCGGTCCGACCGGGGGGACGCCATGGACTCAGGATCCGGACGCGGGACCGGTCGACGGGGCATCCGTGGACGTGCCATCGATGGTCGGGCTGATGCGGATCTGGCGAGGCTTGACGGCCTCGGATCGCGGGATGTTCAGATGGAGGATGCCGTGCTCGAACGTCGCTGACGCCTTGTCCGGCTCGAGGCCGCTCGGCAGGGCGACCGTCCGACTGAGCGATCCATGGCGGATCTCGCTGAGCAGCGTTTCGCCGTCTTCGTGCCGCTGCTCCGAGTGGGATTCGGCGCGGATCGTGAGCGTGCCATCCTCGACCGTGATCTCGACGTCGTCCGGACGGATGCCCGGCAGGGCCGCGTCGACGATGAGGGCGTCGGGCGCGTTGGTGATGTCCAGCGGAAGCCGACCGACGGCATCGTCGGCCAGACCGAACGTGCGCGGTCGGACGAAGCTGTCCTCGAACAGGCGGTCCATCGCCTGCCGCAGGGAGACGAGCTCACCGAGCGGTGAATTGCGGCGCACCATCGTCATCTTCAGCACCTCCTGTGCTGCATGGCGCCGGTGACCCGGCGCGGAGTCGTGGATCAGTGCACGGCGGGAGCGCATCCGGCTCCAGGGTCCGTACATGAACGTATGCTAGAACGCTGACAATGGCGTTGTCAAGAGTGTTACGGAACCAGCATACGGTCGGGCGCTTGCAAGGGCAGTGACTGGCGCCGGTCGCTGCGGCGGTCGGCGGCCGCCTCGATCAATGGCGCCGGTCAGCGTGAGGGCGTCGCCTCGGGGTCGCCGATGAGCTGTCCGTGCAGCAGCGCCTCGCACTCCGCCTTGCCGATGGCGATGACCTTGTCGCCCTCGTGCAGGACGGTGTCCGGCCGCAATGGTGCGGCGGTGCCGTCGCGGATGACCGCGAACAGCGTGCAGCCGGTCGGGATGTCGAGGTCGCGCGGTGCCCGCCCGATGGCCGGGGAGCCCGGCTGCAGGTGAGCCTCGATCAGTTCGAGCTCGCCTTCGCCAAGCGTCGCCAGGTGGAGCAGCTCGTGGACGGGGATGTCCTGCTCGATGGAGCTCAGCACCATCCGCGTGGGGCTGATGAGCTCGTCGACGCCGAGGTGGCGGAACAGCGCCTCGTTGGCCGGATTGTTGACCCGGGCGATCGAGCGCGGCACGTCGAAGTGATGCTTGGCCATCTGGCAGATGACCAGGTTGTCCTCGTCGTCGCCGGTCACGGCCGCGACCACGTCCGCCCGATTGCAGCCGGCCTCGCCAAGGTACTTGCCCTCGCACCCGTCGTGCGGGATGACGATCGAGCCGATCTGGTCGGCGATCTGCCGTGCGCGCACGGGGTCCTTTTCCATGAGCGCGACCTCATGGCCCGAATCGAGCAGCTCCTTGGCCAGGTAGTAGCCGACCTTGCCGCCGCCGACGACGAGTACGAACACGTCAGGCCTCCTGTGTCGTGTCAGGAGCGGCGGCGGTCGGGCTGCCGCCGTTCTGGACATCGAGGATCTGGCTGCCAACGCCGGTTGCTGCCGGGACGGCGGAGGCATCGTCCCCGTCCTCCGCCGCGGGATGGTCGTGGCCCGGCCCCGGGTGGTGGCCGGTCGGCGCCAGCATCCCGGCCAGGCCCGAGGGCGGGAAGCCGAGATGCTCGTTGAGCGCGTCGATCATCAGGCCCGTCCGGCACAGCGTCGCGAGGCCGAGCTCGGCGTAGGCGCGGGCCCGCAGCGGGTCGTTGATCTTGGCGATGACCTGGCCGACGCTGAGG
>DASSII010000102.1:0-68489 GCA_035692005.1 Candidatus Limnocylindrales bacterium
GGAGACCCGACTGGCGGACTTCCGGCGTGCCTACGAGCCGGACGGCCTGTCGATCGACGAGTTCGACGGATTCGGCGCCACGGTCCGCACACTGCGCGGGTTCATCGGTGCCTACCACGACCTCGTCGGGGCCGTGCGCGATGTCATCCTGCCCGATCCGGACAAGCGCGCGGGCTGACGGGGAGCGGGGGCCCGCCGGCGTTCACCACCCGCGGCCGACCACGGCCTGACCTGAGCTGAGGCCGCACGGTCTGGCCTCGCCGGCCAGATGGGCTACCTCCCCGGCCGCCGGGCCCCAACCGAGTGTCAGCCCAGACACACGTTTGCTACGAACGTGCTGCGGTCAGCGCGGTGCGTCAGCCTCAGACACACATCCGGCACAGCCGAGCGTGATCGAGTGCGGAGGATGCACGCCCTGGTCGATGGGCCGATCGATCACGAGGCCCTGTCGCGAAAACGTGTCTGGCAGTGACACTCGGGCGGCAGGGACGCCCACCCGGTCGCTGACTCCCCACGTCCCGGTCAGGGCCTTGGGGGCGAGTGGTCAGGCCTTCGCGGCCAGGGCCTCGCGGGCCTTCTCCCAGTCCGAGCGGAACTGGACGATGCCCTTGTCGGTCAGCGGGTGATGGACCATCTGCTGGAGGACCTTGAACGGCAGGGTCGCGATGTGGGCACCGGCGAGTGCCGCCTGGGTCATGTGCAGCGGGTTGCGGATGGACGCGGCAAGGACCTCCGTGTCGAGCTCGTGGATGGCCACGATCTCGGACAACTCGCGGATGACGATCATGCCGTCCTGATTGATGTCATCGAGCCGCCCGACGAAGGGCGACAACAGGCTCGCCCCGGCCTTGGCCGCGAGCAGGCCCTGGTTGGCCGTGAAGATCAAGGTGCAGTTGGTCTTGATGCCCTCTTCAGCGAAGCGGCTCATCGCCTCGAGGCCTTCCTCGCTCATCGGCACCTTGACCACGATGTTCGGGGCAAGCTTCGCGAACGCCCGACCCTCGCGCAACATGCCCTCGACGTCCTCGGCGACGACCTCGGCGGAGACCGGCCCGCTGGTGATCGTGCAGATCTCCTTGAGGACCTCCTCGTAGGTCATCCCGCTCGTCTTGGCGAACAGGCTCGGGTTCGTGGTGACCCCGTCGAGGACGCCCCAGCGGGCGACCGTGCGGATCTCTTCGATGTCCGCAGTGTCGAGGAAGATCTTCATGGGCTCGTCTCCAATCGGTCGGGGGCGCCGATTCTACGCCCGACGGCCGTTAGACGGTCGCGGCGGACTCGGTCTCGGGACGAACCGGGATGGCGACCTGTCGCTCGTCCGACCGCGCGCGGAACTCCGGCTCGCGGCCGTCGGCCACGGCGATGGCCGCCCCGACGAACCCGTCGAACAGTGGATGCGGCCGGTCCGGGCGGGACTTGAACTCCGGGTGGAACTGGCTGGCCACGAACCACGGATGGTCCGCCAGCTCGACGATCTCGACGAGCCGGCCGTCGGGCGACTGGCCGGACAGCACCATGCCGGCGGCCTCGAGCGTCGAGCGGTAGCGATTGTTCACCTCGAATCGATGGCGGTGGCGCTCGTAGATGACCTCCTGGCCGTAGACGGCGGCGGCCTTCGAGCCTGGCGTCAGCCGTGCCGGATAGAGACCGAGGCGCATCGTGCCGCCCTTGTCCTCCATGTCGCGCTGGTCGGGCATGAAGTCGATGACCGGGTGCTCGGTGAACATGTCGAACTCGGTCGAGTTGGCGTCGCTCGTGCCGACCACATCCCGTGCGAACTCGATGACCGCGCACTGCAGGCCAAGGCACAGGCCGAGGTAGGGGACGCGGTGGTCGCGGGCGTAATGGGCGGCGAGGACCTTGCCCTCGATGCCCCGGTGACCGAACCCGCCCGGCACGAGGATCCCGGCGGCCCCGGCGAGCGCGTCGGCGACGTTGTCGGCGGTCAGCTGTTCGGAGTCGACCCAGCGGACCTTGGCGTCGACACCGTGCGCCCAGGCGGCGTGGCGGAGCGCCTCGGTGACCGACAGGTAGGCGTCGGGCAGCTCGATGTACTTGCCGACGAGGGCCACCTCGAGGGTCGGCTTGGGCGCTTTGATCCGCTCGACCAGGGACCGCCAGCCGGCCAGATCCGGTTCGACCTCGGGATCGCCCAGGCCCAGATCGCGCACGATGAGCCGACCGAGGCCCGACGCCTCGAACATGAGCGGGACCTCGTAGATCGTCTCCGCGGTCTCGCACGGGATGACCGCCTCGGTCGCGACATCGGTGAACAGTGCGATCTTGTCGCGGATCTCGTCACTGACCGGATGGTCCGAGCGCAGCACGATGACATCGGGCTGGATGCCAATGCCGCGCAGTTCCTTGACCGAGTGCTGGGTCGGCTTGGTCTTGAGCTCGCCGGTGGCGGCCAGCTCGGGGAGCAGCGTGACGTGAACGTAGAGCACGTTCGCGCGGCCGACATCCTTGCGCATCTGGCGGATGGCCTCGAGGAACGGCAGCGATTCGATGTCGCCGACGGTCCCGCCGACCTCGACGATGACGACGTCCGGGTCGCCGTCGCGCGCCACCCGACCGATGCGTTCCTTGATCTCGTTGGTGATGTGCGGGATGACCTGGACCGTGCCGCCGAGGTAGTCGCCGCGACGCTCCTTGGCGATGACCGCCTGGTAGATGCGCCCGGTGGTGACGTTGCTGAGCTGGCTCAGGTTGGCGTCGATGAAGCGCTCGTAGTGACCGAGGTCGAGATCGGTCTCCGCGCCGTCATCGGTGACGAACACCTCGCCGTGCTGGTACGGCGACATCGTGCCCGGATCCACGTTGATGTACGGATCGAGCTTGAGGATCGAGACGCGAAGGCCCCGCGCCTTGAGGATCCTGCCGATGCTGGCGGCGGTGATGCCTTTGCCGAGTGAGCTCGTGACGCCGCCGGTCACGAAGACATACTTCGCCATGGGTCGTGGTTCCTCCGGGGTTTTTCTGATGCTACAGAATCCCGGCCATTCGTGCGAATCCGGTCCGGTGTCCGCCGAGTCCGTCGGCCCGTCCGTCGTACCTTGCCCTGCCGATGCGCTCACCGATTCCGCTCCCACCAGACGTATCGGCATGAAGGCGTCGACAACGCCGCTCCCGATCACGTCGGCCGCGGTCGGATCGCGAGCTCCACGCACGGACGTGCTCGTCGGCACCACGTTTCAGCATCCTTGCGCGATCCGTTGGCCAGCATCGTCTCGTGGGACCGGAATCGGACCGGCGAACGATCGAATACCGGGACTCCGCGCCGCAACATGCGCCGGTGTGGCTGCAGGGCTCGGTGCGTCCCATCAACCGCCCCGGCGAGGCGGCCAGGACCCCGCTGGCGGATCGACCAGGTCGTCGCCCCACAGCTCGGGGCCACAGAAGTAGCCGTTCGGTGGCGCTTCGCCGGTGGGGACCGGGCGGACCGTTGACCGATCGGCGAGTGTCCCCGCCAGCCACGCCTCGATCTCGCCGAACGTCGTCCAGCGCTGGAACGGCCAACCGGCCTCGAGGCAGATGCGCTCCAGCGAGCGCTTGGCGAACACGACGTCGCTGTAGCCCGCGGCGTATCGATCGCTCTCGCCGTCGCCGATGAACACGACCCGCCGACCGGCCGCGCGATGGGCGAGGACGCGCTGCCGCTTGCACGTGCCGCACACGAAGCAGGTCGGGTGGCCGTTGGGGAACTCCATCGACGCGCGCCCGCCGGCGAACACGGTCCGGGCGGTCACCACGGGGAGCTCCCCGACGCCGAGTGCGACGAGCGCGGGCCGGATGAAATAGCCGAATCCGTCGGACACGATCTCGACCGGGATGCCGGCCGCCTGCGCGCGGCGGACGAAGGGCACGAACCCAGGATCGTGGGGCTGGGCGGCGGCAGTCGCCAGCAGTGCCGCCTCGTCGGCGTCGACGAAGGCGATCTCCCACGCCATCAGCCGGCGCGATCCCATCAGCCCGGCGTCGTAGCGTGCGGCGGCCTCCTCCCAGATGTCCGGCGCGTGCTCGGCCATGACGACGTCCGTGACATCGGTGAGCGAGATCGTGCCGTCGTAGTCGATGAGGATCGATAGCGGCACGTCACCTGGCCCGACGGGCGGGATCGGCGGATCGACGTCGGTCGTGTCGCGAACCAATCCGCGCCCGTCCGTCATCGGGAACGCGTGCCGGCTTGCCGTCGATAGGCCGCGCGCGTGAGGGCCACCCCACCGATGATGATCGCCCCGCCGAGCACCTGTCCGGGCCGGATCGGCTCGCCCAGGATGACGAACGCCAGGACCACGGCCATCGCCGGGACGAGCGCCTGGACGGTGGTGATGCGCGTCGGACCGAGCAACCGCACGCCGGTGAACACGATGACGTTGGCGAGGGCCGCAGCCAGCAGCCCCGAGTAGGCGATCGACAGGACGATCTGGGGCCAGGCGGCGACCTGCTCGGGGCCGATGATGCCGGGCGCCAGCAGCTGGCCGAGCCCCACCGGCGCCAGCACCACCGTCCCGCCGACCGTGGCCCACGTGGTGAGCACCAGCGGGGAGTGGTTGCGCAGGACCATCGCGCCGAACGCGGTGTAGGTCGCCCAGCACAGGGCGGCGGCGACGGTCAGGGCGAAGCCGATGGGCGACCCGCTCAACTCGATGCCGACGCCGGCGCCGATGACGAGCACGACGCCGACGAACGACAGGACGACGCCCACTGCCTTGCGGGGATTGAGCGTGTCCGTCCCGATGGCCACGGCGATGACGGCCGTGAACATGGGCGTGGCCGCGATGAGCAGGGCCGAATCGCCGGCCGGGATCGTCTGCAGGCCGACGGTCCAGAGCATCTGGTAGACGCCGAACCCGAGACCCCCGAGGAGGAGGATCCGCCACGTCGACGGGCGCGGCAGGCGGATCTCCCCCTCCGACCAGCGCAGGAGCGCCAGCAGGGCGACCGATGCGACGAGATAGCGCGCGAACGTGAAGCCGACGGGCGGCAGGATGCCGATGACGTCCTTGACGACGATGAAGTTCGCCGCCCAGACCGCCATGACGGCGAGGACCGCGAGTTCGACCAGCCGCCGGTCGGTGGACGTTCGAACGCCCGCCGATCGATCGGCGGGCGTCCGCTCAGGCGCGGGGACGGACGAGTCGATCAGGCGCCGTCGCGATCGAGTTCGAGCAGCTCCTCATCCGCCTCTTCGGTCAGCTTGAGCCAGACGAACAACCCCGCCAGCACGACGAGCGGGATGACGATCAGCGCCGCCAGCGTGATGCCGAGCGCGACGGCGACGGTCTTGAGAGCCTTCATGGCGATACCTCCGAAGTCCTGGTGTCGGTCGTCTGGTCAGACGTTGGTGGTGCTGCTCGGCGTCGCGCCGGGCATCGTCACCGGATGCCGGTGACTCGGGCCGCTGGCCACCATCTGGGCGATGTCGTCGCGGGTGAACTCGGCGAGCTCGTGATGGCTGCCGGCCGCCCCGGCCACCATCAGCCGGACGACGAACGCGCCGTCCTGCTCGAAGAAGAAGACGTCGCGCGGCTTCTGCTCGTCCATGTAGCGACCGAGCACCCGGAACGCCGTCTCGTAGTAGCCCGCCTCGTGGACCGGCGGGGGTGGCGTGCGGCCGCGCCGCGCAGCCGCCTCTTCCATGAACCGGGCGATGTCGTCGTCGAGGAACGTCAGGGTCTCCTTGACCTGCGTGCCCATCGACTCGGACCAGGTGCCACCGGCCTGGCCGGCGACCACGATGCCCTGCACGATGAACCCGTCCGGCGCCTCCACCAGGAGGACGTCCTTCATGCCGCGCTGATCGAGGAACGCGCCGATCGAGCGGAAGACCTCCTCGAAGTCCTGCCGCGGGCTGCCCTCGTAGATGCGCATGCGGAGCGGTCCTCCTCAGGAGATCCGGGATCCGGTCCGGCAAGCCCGCGAGTCCTTGGCGCGGTGCTCACGTGGGACGGGTGATCTCGGTGGTCGCGAGTGTAACGAGCGACCGTTCGCCCAGCAACAGGACGAATGACCGCGGCCGCCGGGTCAGGCCCCGCCCCTAGCGCACGGCGAGCCGGCCCGCGAGGGCTCCGGCGGCCCGCGCGTCATTGATGATCAACGCGGTGTTGGCGCGCACCGATGCGCCGTCGGTGAGGATCGCGATCCGGGCCAGCAGCCACGGCGTCAGGGCGGGGCCGCCGATACCGGCCGTGTCCGCCTCGCGGACCGCTCGCTCGACCGCCTCGCGCGCCACGCCATCGGGCAGCGCCGCGTCTGCCGGCACGGGTACGCACACGAGCACCGCGCTGCCAAGCCCCAGGCCGAGGTGCGCGGCGACGAGCGCGCCGGCCGCCTCGAGGTCTGCGACCTCGAACGGCGCCGCGATGCCCGATGAGCGAGCGTAGAACCCGGGCAGCTCGGCCTGACCGACCGCGATGACCGGCACGCCCCGGGTCTCCAGGTATTCGAGCGTGGCGGGCACGTCGAGGATCGCCTTGGGCCCGGCGCACACGACGGCCATGGCCGTGCGCCCGAGCTCCTCGAGGTCCGACGACACGTCGAGCGTCGGCGTCGTGCCGCCCAGGGCTCCTCGATGCACGCCGCCGATGCCGCCGGTGGCGAACACCCGGATGCCGGCTGCGGCCGCCGCGATCATCGTGGCCGACACGGTCGTGGCGGCCCAGCCACCCTCGGCCAGGGCCACAGCCAGGCTCGGCCGGGCGGCCTTGCGCACCGATCCGGATGGCGCCGTCGCGAGCGCCTCGAGGGCAGCCTCGTCGAGACCGACGAGGATCCGGCCGGCGCTGATCGCCACCGTCGCCGGTACGGCCCCGTCGGTCTCGCGGACCGCGGCCTCCGACGCCGCCGCCACCTCGATGTTCTGGGGATACGGGAGGCCGTGGCTGATGAGCGTCGATTCGAGAGCGACGACCGGCCGTCCCTCGGCCAGCGCCAGGTGGACCTCGGGCGCGACGACGAGCCGGTCGACGACGGACGCGGCCATCAGCTCGGGCCCGATGGCGGGGTGCTCGAGACGCCGGGCGAAACAGGCATGTCCGAAGCGTACTGCCGACGCTAGGCTGTCGGCCATGCCGAGCCGCCGACCGATGACCCCGCCCGATCTGCGTCGCGTCGTCGCGGTCGAGGAGCTGGACCTGGGCACGGACGGCCGGACGGCGATCGTGGTGCGCCGAACGATCCGTGGCGACCGCTACGTGTCGCACCTCGTCGCGATCGATCTGACCGCCCGCCGCCGCATCCCTCGTCCGGTCACGTTGACGACAGGCACGACCCGCGACACGCGTCCTCGACTGTCGCCCGACGGCCACAGCCTCGCCTTCGTCCGCGCCGATCCGACCGATGACGCCGCGGTGGCCGCCCTCCAGATGCTCGACATCCGCGGCCCGCGGCTGGTTCGAGCGGTGCGGCCCGGCCGCCACGGCGCCGTCGGAGAGGTTGCCTGGTCGCCGGACGGACGACGCATCGCGTTCACCGCGGAGGTCGATCCGCCGCGGTTCCTCGTCGGGCGCGTGCCGCCCATCTCGGGCCGTGGCCCGGCGACCGACACCCAGGAGCCCCTCGCCCGCCGGATCACGCGCACCGACTGGCGCTGGGACGAGGAGGGTCATCGCGACCGCTGGTCGCACCTGTTCGTCGTCGACGCTCGAGCCGGCGCTCGTCCGCGCCAGGTGACGCACGGGGACTTCGGGGTCGAGGATATCGCCTGGCACCCGGACGGACGGACGGTCGCCTTCACGACGGACCGCGGTCCCGAGCCGGACCTCCATCCGCGGACGACGATCTGGGCGGTCGACGTCGACGCGGCCCAGCCGGCGGAGGACGCCGCGGGGGCTGAGCCGTGGGAGGTGGTGGCCGCCGCCGGCTGGGCGAACCACCCGGCGTGGTCGCCCGACGGGCGCTGGATCGCGGCCGTCGGCATCCTCGAGCCGGAGCCGCTCGACGACCTGAGCCCCGGCCTGATCCTCGGCCCGGCCGACGGCTCGCGAGCGCCGATCGCCCTGGCACCGGAGCTCGATCGACCGGTCGGCAACTGGGTCGATACGGACCTCAACGGCTGGATGGTGAGCGGCCGCCACGGCCCGCTGTGGCTCGATGAGCGGACGATCGTCGCGACCATCTCCGATGGCGGTCGGTCGCATCCATGGACGTTCGACATCGACCCGCGAACGGGCCACCCACGTGGCCATCGCCGTGCGGCCGACGGCGATGCCACGACCCACACCATCGCCGTGGCACGGAACGGGGTCGCCGCCGCGCTCGGGACGATCGGCACCCGGGCGATGGAGCTGCTGACGTTCGACCCCCGGGCGCGCGACGCGTCCACGGATGACGGCTGGACCACGCGCTCCAGTCTCGGCTCGCGCTGGCAAGCCGCCTTCGAGCAGCCGACGATGCGCCTCGTCCAGGCCCCGGGCGCGGGCGGCCCGATCGATGTCCGCATCGTCAGCCCGCACGGAGCCGGCGACGGGCCGCTGCCGACCATCGTCGATGTCCATGGCGGTCCGCTCGGTGCCTGGGCCCCCGCTCCGCACCTCGAGGTCTTCCTGCTCGCCGCCCGCGGCTACCGGGTCATCCTTCCGAACATCCGCGGCTCGGCGACGTACGGCCGGGAGTGGATCCGGCCACAACTCGGCGATTGGGGCGGAGTCGACGCCGCCGACGTGCACGCCGCCATCGATCACGTGGTGGGCATCGGCCTGGCCGATGCCGACCGGCTGGGCGTCCTCGGCCTGAGCTATGGGGGGTTCATGGTGCATTGGCTCGTCGGCACGACCGACCGCTTCCGGGCGGCGGTGTCCGAGAACGGCGTCGCCAACCAGGTCTCGGCCTGGGCCAACTCCGACAGCGGCCCCGAGTACGACCGCGCGGCACTGATGGGCGATCCGTTCTCCCCGTCCGGTGTCGACAAGCTCTGGCGCCAGTCACCCCTGCGCAACGTGGCCAATGTGCGGACCCCGCTGCTGATGCTCCAGGCGGAGGCGGACCTGCGTTGCCCGCCCCAGGACAACGAGCAGTTCTTCATCGCGCTGCGCCACCTTGGGCGAGTCGTCGAGTACGTCCTCTATCCCGGCGAGTCGCACGTCTACGCGTCAGCGGGCCGGCCCGACCGGCGGATCGACCGGATGACCCGCCTGCTCGACTGGTTCGATCGGTACCTGCGCTGAAGCGCTACCTGCGCTGAAGCGCTCCCTGTGCTGACTGGACACGACCCGCATCATCGGTCGATGACGACCCTGCGCCGACCCCGCCGCCTCCGAACCGTCGCGCTCCTGGCCAGCGTCGCGCCGATGCTGCTCGCCCCGGTCTCCGTCAGGGCCAACGAGTTCCCGAAGGGCTACGAGGGCTATCACACCTATGCCGAGCTGGCGGCCGCGGTGGCGGCGACCGCCGACGCACACCCGACGATCGCCCAGCGCTTCAGCATCGGGACGAGCTACCAGGGCCGCCAGCTGTGGGCCATGAAGATCTCCGACAACGTGGCCACGGATGAGAACGAACCCGAGGTCATGTACGACGGCGGGCATCATGCCGACGAGCACATGGGCGTCGAGATGGCGCTGCGGATCATGCACTGGCTGGCCGACGGCTACGGGTCGGACCCGCGCATCACGAACATCGTCAACACGCGCGAGATCTGGATCCTGTTCAACGTCAACCCCGACGGCTCGGAGCGCGACATCGCCGCCGGCCGATTCCACTACTGGCGCAAGAACCGCCAGCCGACGTCCGGCACGCCCTACATCGGCACGGACCTGAACCGCAATTACGGCTATCGCTGGGGCGGCGGCGGACGGACGAGCTCCAACCCGCAAGCCATCACCTATCGGGGCCCCAAGGCGTTCTCGGCGCCGGAGACCCGAGCGGTCCGCGACTTCCTCGCCAGTCGGGTGGTCGGCGGCCGCCAGCAGATCCGGGCCGCCATCACCTTCCACGAGGCAGGACGACTGGTCATGTGGCCGTACGGCTATACGACCACCAACGTCCCGGGCGACATGACCACGCCGGATCACGACGCGCTGGTCCGCATCGGCAAGGTGATGGCCGCCAGCAACGGCTATCGGCCCGAACAGGCCAGCGACCTGTACATCACCTCCGGCACGTCCCGCGACTTCGCCTACGGCCTGTACCGGATCTTCTCGTACACGTTCGAGATGTCGAACGGCGACTACCTCGACGATGCCCGGATCGCCAGCGAGACCGGTCGCAACAAGGAGGCCGTGCTCTACCTGGCCGAGCGGGCGTGGTGCCCGTACAGCGTCCTCGGGACGTCCATGCGGACGGCGCGCTGTGGCGCGTTCGACGATGACTTCGAGGTGCGCAGGGGCTGGACGACCGATCCCGACGGCACCGATACGGCCACGAGCGGACGGTTCGCGCGCGCCAATCCGGTGCCGACGTACTCGAGCGGCCCCAAGCAGCTGGGCAAGGTCTGGTCGGGCTCGATCGCCTTCGTCACCGGCGCGGCGGCCGGCAGCTCCGCCAACGCGAACGACCTCGACGGGCGGACGTCGATGCGCTCGCCTGTCATCACCCTCCCGGTCACGACGGGCCAGCGCCTGTTCTTCCGCTACGTCTTCGCCCACGGCGCAAACTCGTCGTCCAGCGATCGGCTCGTCGCCAGCATCGAGAGCGGCGGGACGAGAACGCCGGTCGCCACGATCAGCGGATCGGGCAGCGATGTCGACGGGGCGTGGCGCTTCCGCTACGTGAACCTCGACGCCTGGGCCGGCCAGACCATCCGGATCCACTTCGCGGCGACCGATGGCGGGAGCAACAGCCTGGTCGAGGTCGAGATCGACGACGTGCGGGTCACCCGAGGGACGTAGCGTCGTCAGCGCGGCGAGAGCGTCGCGAGCCCGACGAGCCCGGCTGCATCGATCATGCGGCTGTCATACGTCACGATCGTTTCGAGGTCGTCGCCCACGGCGAGTGCCGTCGCCAAGTGGATCGCGTCGAGGGTGCGCATCACCTCCGGGGCGAGGATGCCGGCAGCGTCGAGGATCCGGTCGTCGATCGCGATGAGATCGATCCGGCGGAGGCCCTCGCGGATGAGCGCGAGCGCCTCTGGGCCGAGATGCCGGACCGCTCGAAGGGACTCGGTGCGCAGCAACCCTGACGATACGAATCGGGTGTCCTGCGTCGCGAGATGTGCTCGCAGTGCAACGGACTCGGCCTCCTCGACCAACAGCTTCACGAACGCGGAGCTGTCGAGGTAGACCGCCCTCAATCCGCGCGACCCTCGGAGACGATCTCTGACGGTGGCCGGACGCCGGCGGGAAGGCGCATCGGCTCGAGCTCCAGCAACCTGCCCACCGCCCGTCGCAACAGACCCTCACGCTCCAGCCTGGCAAGACCGGATGGCATCGACTTCGTCAGGACGGCCACCGGTCGGCCGCGATCGGTGACCTCGATCGTCTCGCCGGCGGCTACGCGTCGAAGGGCCCCACTGGCATCACGACGCAACTCCCGCACTCCGATCCGTTCCATGTGCGACATGGTAGCACATGGCAATGGCGGCGGTTAGATGACTGCCAGCTCTAGCCGCGTCGACGTCAACTGCTTTGCCGCGGTGCGATGGCCGGCCAGCGCCGCTCGCTGGAGTGACGCTGCCAGCGGCCGGCCGGCGGCCCTGGCGGTGAACCAGCCGAAGAGGAAGCCGGCATCGAACGCGTCGCCCGCGCCGGTCGTGTCCGTGGCTGTCAGGCGTTCCGTCGCGACCTCGAAGCGGAGCCGCGCATCGGCGTCGCGAGCGAGCAGGGTCGCGCCCTTCGCGCCGCGTTTCACCACGGCCATCGGCGCCAGCTCGAGGAGGCCCTCGACCGCGTAGCGACCGAGCAGTCCTTCGGCTTCCGACGCCGTCGCCAGCAGCAGGTCGGGCGCGATGTCCGCCACCAGCGTGCGGGCAGCCCGACGGCCCTTGGCAAGCAGTGGTCCGATCGACGCGAGATCGACGCTGACCATGGCGTGGGCCTCGCGCGCCAGCTCGATGGCTCGTCGGCCGGCCTGCCCGAGCGGTTCGCCGAGCAGCGAGTAGATCGGAACGTGCAGCGCATCGGCCCCGACGAACCACGCCGCCTTGAGGTCCCCCGGAGCGAGGAGGTCGGCCGCACTCCGGTCGGCCACGAACGAGCGCTCCCCGTCGGGCGCGACCAGGACGCCGATCCGCCCGGTCCGAGCGCCGGCCACCCGGCTGACGTGGCTGACGACGCCATCGCTCCGCACGGCATCGACCAGCGCCCGTCCCGCCGGGTCCCGACCGACCGCGGCGATGAGCGTCGTCCGGGCACCGAGCCGCCCCAGCCAGCGCGCCGTGTTCGCCGCCGATCCGCCCTGGACCAGGGAGACGCGGCCGGCCACGTCGGTCCCATGCTCGAGCGGGCGGTCCGGGGCGAGGACCACGTCGAGCATGAGGTCGCCCAACACGACGATCCGGGGGCGATGCGGGCGAAGGGTCGGCATCGGACCCCGAGGATACAGCCGGCGCGCGACCTACAATGGCACGATGACCGCCGTGACGCCGGACCTCGACCGCCTCGCCATCGACACCATCCGCACGCTGTCGATCGACGCCGTGCAGCAGGCGAACTCGGGGCATCCGGGCGCCCCGATGGGTGCCGCGCCGATGGCCTACACGCTCTGGACGCGCTTCCTGCGCCACGCACCGAGCCACCCGGATTGGCCGGATCGTGACCGATTCGTGCTGTCCGCCGGGCACGCCAGCATGCTCCTGTACTCGCTCCTCCACCTGACCGGCTACGACCTGTCGCTGGACGACCTCAAGGCCTTCCGCCAGTGGGACTCGCGGACACCGGGGCACCCCGAGTACGGGCTCACGCCGGGTGTCGAGGCGACGACCGGTCCGCTCGGCCAGGGGTTCACCAACGCGGTCGGCATGGCCATCGCGGAACGGCGGTTGGCGGCGGAGTTCAATCGCGACGGCCATCCGGTCATCGATCACTGGACGTACGTCATCGCGTCCGACGGCGACCTCCAGGAGGGCATCAGCTCGGAGGCGGCATCACTGGCCGGTCATCTGCGGCTGTCGAAGCTCGTCGTGCTCTACGACGACAACGGCATCCAGCTCGACGGGCCGACCGCGATGGCCTGGTCCGAAGATGTTCCCAAGCGGTTCGAGGCGTATGGCTGGCACGCCCAGCGCGTCACCGACGGCAACGACATCGAGGCGATCGCGACCGCGATCGAGGTGGCCCGCGCCGACGACCGGCCGAGCCTCATCGCGGTCCGGACGCACATCGGCTTCGGCAGCCCGAACAAGCAGGACTCGCAGAAAGCGCACGGTGCCCCGCTCGGCCCCGACGAGGTCCGCCTGACCAAGGAAGCGTACGGCTGGGATCCGGACAAGACCTTCTTCATCCCCGACGACGCCCTGGCGCTGTTCCGGGAGGCGGTCGGGAGCGGCGAGCAGCTCGTTGCGGAGTGGGAGACCCGGTTGCAGCGCTTCGGCGGGTCGTACCCGGATCTCGCCGACGAGCTGCGACGGCGGCTCGATGGCCGGCTGGCCCGCGATTGGGATGCCGGGCTCAAGACCTACGAGACCGGGACCGAGGTGGCCACCCGGAACGCCTCCCAGGACGCGATCCAGGCCCTGGCCGGGCCGGTCCCCGAGCTGTTCGGCGGCGCCGCGGACCTGTCCGAGTCCAACCTGACCGATGTCAAGGGCGAGCCGAACTTCAGCGCCGAAGAGGCGGGCCGAAACCTGCGGTTCGGTGTCCGCGAGCATGCGATGGGCGGCATCGCCAACGGGATCGCCTACCACGGCGGATTCATCCCGTACGACGCCACGTTCCTGACCTTCAGCGACTACATGCGCGGAGCCGTGCGCCTGTCGGCGCTCGCCGGCCTGCACGTCATCGATGTCTGGACCCACGATTCGGTCGGCCTCGGCGAGGACGGTCCGACGCACCAGCCGGTCGAGCACTACGCCGCCCTGCGGGCGATCCCGAACCTGTGGTTCGTGCGTCCCGGCGATGCCAACGAGACCGCCGCGGCCTGGGCGCTCGCGATCGAGCGTCGCGATGGGCCGGTGGCGTTGGCGCTCACCCGCCAGAAGCTCCCCGTGCTGGCCGGTACGGACGAGCGAGCGCGGGAGGGGGTGTCACGCGGTGGGTACATCCTGCGCGAGGCGAACGGCGGGCCGGCGGCGACCCAGCTCATCATGGTCGCGACCGGTTCGGAGCTCCAGCTGGCCTTCGCGGCGGCCGGGATGCTCGAGGCGGACGGCATCCCGACGCGGGTCGTGTCGCTTCCCTGCTGGGAGCGGTTCGAGGGGCAGGACCAGGCATATCGCGACGCGGTGCTGCCACCGGCCGTCCACAAGCGGGTCAGCGTCGAGATCGGCGTGTCGCTCGGTTGGGAGCGCTGGGTCGGCGACGAGGGCGCGATCATCGGGCTCGATCACTTCGGCGCGTCCGCGCCGGCCGGCACCATCTTCGAGCACTTCGGCTTCACGGCCGACCGCGTCGCCGATATCGGGCGACGGGTCGTGCGCGACGGGCTGCGCGGCCGCATCCCCACGCTCGACGGCGGCCACTTCGGTCAGGCCACGAAGGGGGAGGGCTCGGCGGGGGGCCATCCGACGCTGCCAGCGGGCGATCCGGGCGTCGACCGGACCGAGGCCAGCGACCCTGGCCACAGCTGAGCGTCGCGCGGACCCCTGCGCGAGGCGTACGGGACGAACTGGTGAAGGGAAGGCCCTCGATGCGAATCGCGTTCGCCGCAGACCACGCTGGAGCCGTGCTCAAGGACGACCTCCTGCGACGGCTGGCAGCCGCCGAGTCACGCCACGCCTTCGTTGACCTCGGTGGCGATGGCTCGGACCCCGATGACGACTATCCCGACTTCGCCGAGCGGCTCGGCCGGGCGATCCAGCGCGGTGATGCCGACCGCGGCATCCTCATCTGCGGCTCCGGGGTCGGGGCCAGCGTGGCCGCCAACAAGATGCGTGGCATCCGCTCGGCGGTGTGCCACGACACGTACTCTGCGCACCAGGGCGTGGAGCACGACGACATGAACGTGCTGACGCTGGGCGCCCGGGTCATCGGGCCGGAGCCGGCCTACGAATGCGCGGTGGCCTTCCTGGCGGCGACCTTCAGCGGCGAGCCCCGCCACGAGCGACGCCTGGCAAAGGTGCTGGCCATCGAGTCCGCCGAGGGCCGCGAGGCCCCCGAGGCCGCCGCGTCCACTGACACCTAGCCGCCGGACTCCGGCTCGGCGGCGACCAGGATCCGCCCGATCGTCGAGCCATCCTCGAGGTCCTCGGTGCCCACCGCGACGATGACGTCACCGTCGACCGCGGCGTCGACGACCGCGACGGTGCCCTCCCCCGGTTCCGGCAGCGGGGTCCAGATCCAGCCGTCGGGGCTGGACCACGCGCTCGCGCCGTCGATGGCGAGGAACCCGTGCTCGCCCGCCGGGACGATGACGCTGCCGCCGTTGGCCGCCGGCGAGTCGTCGGGCAGGCGACCCCACGAGGCGCCGTCGGCCGACCACCACGCGACGGACCGCCCAGCGCATGCCGCCAGCGATCCGCAATCGGCGGCGACCAGGCCCTGGACGATCGAGCCCCAGCGCCCGATCGCGAGCTCGTAGCCCTGGGTCTCGGACTGGACATCGACCGGGCTGGCCTGCCAGCGGATGCCGTCAGGCGACCGTTGCACGATCGGCGGGTGGACGCTCGATCCGAGGGCCGCGAACCCCGCGGCGGTGGCGACCGGATCGACGATGCCCTCGATGGCGCTGCCGTCGAGGGTGACCCGCTCGAACGCCCGGCCGTCGGCCGACACCCAGGCCGCGGCGCCGCCATCGCTCGCATCCCCAGTGGCCAGGAACCCGCGAGCGGAGGCGGTGAGGGACTCGGGGAACGCCTCGGTCGTGCCGGCGGCCGCGGGGAGACGCCCCCACACCCGTCCGTCCTCGGACCGCAGGAACACGGCCATCGGCGTGTCGCGCGCGGGACCACCGTCGACGACGCCGAGCGCGACGTACGCCGCACCCGACACGTCCGACGGACCCGGTGACGCCACCGCGACCAGCTCGACGCCGGCCAGCGCTGTCGCCGGGCCGACCTGGGACCACGTCGCCCCGTCCGGTGAGAACCAGATCTCGCCGTTGCGGGTCCCGTCGACCTCCCGATAGCCGACGGCGACGAACCCGGTCGTCCCTGCGCTGACCGCCACGACCCGTTCCGCCTCGACCCCGACCGGGATCGGCGGCAGCGAGGCGTTCGTCCAGGCGACGTCCCCCCACGGCTTCGCGCCGGCGGGCAGTGGCGGTGGCGTCAGCGTCGGCGACGGTGCGGGCGTCACGGTCAGGGTCGGCGTGCAGGCCGACGCCACGAGCGCGACGGTCAGCGCCACGACCCGCGTGATCGATCTCCCCGGCATCGGTGCAGTGTGCCGCACGCTCCGCTGCGGCGGGAGGCGTCGTACCATGGCGTCCCCGGACCCATCCCTCGGAGGCCACGATGACCGATCCCGGCTCGTCCGGCGCCCGCGCCGCATCGATCGCGCCGGGCGACGGCGCAGCGGCGTACGCGGCGGCCCTCGACGAGGCGCGTCGACACGAATGGGCGAACCGGCTGTTCGATCGGGACGTGTCGCTGTGGACCACCGATCCCGACGTCGCCGAAGCGGTCGCCGGGCGGCTCGGTTGGCTGGATGCACCGGCCCACTTCGCCGATCGGATCCCGGCGCTCGAGGGCTTCGGCGACGGCATCGTCGAAGCGGGCTTCACGACCGCCGTCGTCGCCGGCATGGGTGGCAGCAGCCTCGCGCCCGACGTGCTGCACCGGACCTTCGGGACGCAGGCTGGCTACCTCGACCTGCGCGTCCTCGATTCGACCGATCCCGAGGCGGTGCGGGCCGTGCTCGACGACCTCGACCCGCTGCGCAGCCTGGTCATCGTCGCCAGCAAGTCGGGCACGACGACCGAGCCGAACGCGTTCCTCGCCGCGGCCTGGGAGCGGGCCCACAGCGCGCTCGATGCCCGCGACCATCACGCCTTCGAGACCCCCGGTGCGGTCATCACCGCGATCACCGACCCAGGCCGCAGCCTCGAGGCGATCCCCCATCACGATGCCTTCCGCGAAGTCTTCCTCAATCCGCCCGATATCGGCGGGCGGTACAGCGCGCTCACCTACGTCGGGCTCGTGCCGGCCAGCCTCATCGGACTGGACCTCGATGCGCTGCTGGCGAGCGCCTTGACGATGCTCGGGGCGTGCCGCGAACCCGACCCCGCGGATAACCCGGGGGTCGCCCTGGGCGTCGCCCTCGGCACCCTCGCCCGGTCGGGGCGTGACAAGCTCACGTTCCTGCCCGATGACGAGATCGCCGCCTTCGGGGCCTGGGCCGAGCAGCTCATCGCCGAGAGCACGGGCAAGCATGGGGTCGGCATCGTGCCGGTCGATGGCGAGCCGCTCGGTGCGGTCGGCGCGTACGGTCCGGACCGGGCGTTCGTGCGACTCGCGCTCGACGGTGGCACCGACGGCGGTCGGGCGGCACTCGCCGACGCCCTCGAAGCGGCGGGCCATCCGGTGATCCGCATCGCCCTCGCCGACCCGATCGACCTGGGCGGCGAATTCGTGCGCTGGGAGGTCGCGACCGCGATCGCCGGGGCGGTGCTCGGGATCGACCCGTTCGATCAGCCCAACGTCGAGGAGGCCAAGCAGCTGACCCGCGACCTGCTGGCCAGCGCCGAGCGGGGCGACCCCGCGGTCGACACGACCACCCCGGTCCGTTTCGACGACCCCGACCTCGCGGCTACCGTGCGCACCCACCTCGCCCGGCGCGTCCCGAACGCCTATCTGGCGCTCCAGGCATTCATCGCCCCGACGCCGGAGCGCGACGCTGCCTTCAGCCGGATCCGGGCGCGCCTGCGCGACGCGACGCGCAACGCCACGACGGCCGGCTACGGACCACGCTTCCTGCATTCGACCGGACAGCTGCACAAGGGCGGCGCGCCCATCGGCTGGTTCATCCAGCTCACGTCGGATCATCCGGCGGACCGTGACATCCCGGGCTGGCCGTACACGTTCGGGCAGCTGATCGACGCCCAGGCTGCGGGCGATCTCGCCGCCATCGCCGGCCATGACCTGCCGATCCTGCGCGTGCATCTCGGGGCCGATCCGGACGCCGGGCTGGCGGCGCTCGAGCGCGCGCTCGATGGCGCACTGGCCCCCACCTGACCCCACCACATCGACCAATCCCAGGGAGGATCGATCCACATGCGCATCGGTTTCATCGGCCTCGGCCGGATGGGCGCCAACATGGTCCGCCGGCTCGGCCGCGACGGGCACGAGATCGTCATCTACAACCGCACGCCGGAGAAGACCACCGAGATCGCAGCCGAGGGCAACGGTGCGATCGCGTCGTTCTCGATCGCCGAGATGGTCGCCGCGCTCGAGAAGCCGCGCGCGGTCTGGATCATGGTCCCCGCCGGTGACGCGACCGAAGCCCAGATCGCGGAGCTGCTCGAGCACCTCGAGCCGGGCGACACGATCATCGACGGTGGCAACACCAACTTCCACGACGACGTGCGCCGCCACGCGACGCTCAAGGACAAGGGCATCCACTACGTCGACGCCGGCACGTCGGGTGGGGTCTGGGGCCTGGAGGTCGGCTACTGCCTGATGGTCGGCGGCGACCCCGAGGCGGTCACCCCCCTCGAGCCCGTGTTCCGCACGCTCTCGCCCGAGAACGGCTACCTCCATGTCGGCGGTCCGGGCGCCGGCCACTACGTGAAGATGGTCCACAACGGCATCGAGTACGGCCTCATGCAGGCCTACGCCGAGGGCTTCGAGATCCTCCACGCCAGCGACTACGAGCTCGACCTCGCGGGTATCGCCGAGCTGTGGATGCAGGGCTCGGTCGTGCGTTCCTGGCTGCTCGAGCTCGCCGGCCGCGCATTTCGTGCCAACGGCCAGGACCTCGAGCACCTCAAGGGCTGGGTGGCCGACTCCGGGGAGGGCCGCTGGACGGTCCAGGAGGCCATCGATCACGACGTGCCCGCGCCGATCATCACCCTCTCGTTGCTGAACCGCTTCCGGTCCCGCCAGGACGACTCGTACGGCGCCAAGGTCCTCGCCGCCCTGCGCAACGAATTCGGCGGCCACGCCGTGAAGACCGAGTAGCACGACCGTGGCGGGCACGCGCGCCAAGGACGGAGCGAGGGTCCGCGCCAGGGTCAAGGACCCGGCCCCGATCGACGCGCCCCCCGATCAGCCCATCCCCGCCCAGCCGGCGCCTCGGACCAAGGACGTGCCGCGGACGATGAAGGCACTCCGGGAGGCCCGTCGCGGAAAGCGCCCACCGAAAGCCAAGCCGGTCGAGAACCTGCTGCGCGAGGGCCTGCGCCTGGAGCGCGTGCCCGATCCGTCGGTCCTCGTGCTGTTCGGGGCGACCGGTGACCTTGCCCATCGCAAGGTCATGCCCGCGCTCTACCAGCTGTGGCGGACGAACCTGCTGCCACAGGAGTTCATCCTCCTCGCCGTCGGCCGGCGTCCGTACGACGACGACGCGTTCAGAGCCGAGATCCGGACCTCGCTCGAGGAATACAGCCGTGTCCTGCCGCTCGACGACACGGCATGGGATACGTTCAGCGAGCGGATCCGCTACCAGCGTTGCGACTTCTCCGATCCAGCCGGCTTCGACGCCCTCGTCGGGGTGCTCGACGACCTCGATGCGCACGAGGGGACGCGCGGCAACCGGCTGTTCTATCTCGCGACCCAACCGTCGCAGTTCGCCGAGATCGTCGCCGAGCTCGGCCGCGTCGGGCTCGATCATGAGACGCACGACGGCGGCTGGCGACGGATCGTCATCGAGAAGCCGTTCGGCCACGACCTCGACTCGGCGAAGCGGCTCAACCGCGAGGTCGGCAAGGTCTTCCGCGAGTCGCAGGTCTACCGGATCGATCACTACCTGGGCAAGGAGACCGTCCGCAATCTGATGGTCTTCCGGTTCGGCAACACGATCTTCGAGCCGCTCTGGAATCGGCGCTACGTGGACCACGTCCAGATCACCGTGGCCGAGTCCATCGGCATCGAGAACCGCGGCGCGTTCTACGAGGAGACCGGGGCGTCACGTGACGTCCTGCAGAACCACATGCTCCAGCTGGTGAGCCTCGTGGCGATGGAGCCACCGGCCACGTTCGAGGCCGATGCCCTGCGCGACGAGAAGGTCAAGGTCCTGCGCGCCATGGGCACCCGGCCGGCCGACCCGGCGGTCGACATCGTGCGCGGCCAGTACGGCCCCGGCTGGGTGGCCGCCACAGCGGTCCCCGGCTACCGCGAGGAGCCGGACGTCGATCCCGCGTCGGAGACGGAGACCTTCGTCGCGTCCCGATTCAGCATCGACGACTGGCGCTGGTCGGGCGTGCCCTTCTACGTGCGGACCGGCAAGCGCCTGCCGAAGCGGTCGACCGAGATCGCCATCCAGTTCCGGGCGGTGCCCCACCACCTGTTCCGCGACACGGGCGCCGAGCCCGACGCCAACCTGCTGGCCATCCGCATCCAGCCCGACGAGGGCATCATGCTGCGCTTCGGAGCGAAGGTCCCGGGGCTCGGCCTGGATGTCCGCTCGGTCACGATGGATTTCACGTACGGGTCCGCGTTCAGCGTCGACTCGCCCGACGCGTACGAGACGCTCATCCTCGACGCCCTCCAGGGCGACGCATCGCTGTTCACCCGCGCCGATGAAGTCGAGGAGGCGTGGAGCCTGGTCGACCCGATCGTGGAGGCGTGGGCCGAGATGGATGCCCCGAGCTTCCCGAACTACGCCGCCGGCACCTGGGGTCCACCCGAGGCCGACGAGCTCCTCGCCCGCGACGGCCGTCGCTGGCGACGGATCTGAACGGACGGCCGAACGCGATGTCGACCCCGTCCACCGCCGCCATTGCCCCGCTCGACCCCGAGCCGGTGCTGCGCTGGTCGGCCCGGGCGACCACCATCGCCGACATCGAGAAGGAACTCGGACG
This sequence comes from Candidatus Limnocylindrales bacterium, assembly GCA_035692005.1. Lineage (GTDB taxonomy): Bacteria > Chloroflexota > Limnocylindria > Limnocylindrales > CSP1-4 > SPCO01. The sequence goes on from DASSII010000102.1 coordinate 20,992, forward strand.
GATCTGGGCCAAGCAGGACCTGACCGCCGACATGGACGGGACGCCTGGGCGCCACATCGCCGCGCGCTCGAGCGTGATGAACCTGGTGGTCATCGCCCGACGCCCAGAGGTCGCGATCCGCGGCGCGGCGACCATCCAGGCCCTCACCGGGCGGCATCCGTCACGGACCATCGTCGTCCAGTCGGCCGATCCCGACGGCCCATCGTGGATCGATGCGCGAGTGGAGGCGCACTGCATCCTGCCCCACGAGGACGCCCCCGAGACGTGCGCCGAGACGATCCACGTGACCGCCGGCGGGGAGGCCGGGCGCCATCTCACGGCCATCGTCACGCCGCTCATCATCCACGACCTGCCGGTCACCATCTGGTGGCCCAACGAGCCACCCTTCACCTCGCGCGCCGCGATCGACCTGTTCGACGCCGCCGATCGCCTCGTCGTCGACGGCTCGAGCTGGAGCGGCGATGGGCTCGAGCGCCTCCAGCAACTGGCCCGGCTTGCCGACCTGTCGGCCATCGCCATCAGCGACTTCGCGCTGATGCGCCAGTCGCGCTGGCGCGAGGCCATCGCGGCCATCTTCGACGATCCGGACTTCCTGCCCTATCTGCGATCGATCCGGCGGATCGCGGTGACCTACGCCACGCATGACAGCAGTGACGGCGAGGCGAACATCGTCAAGCCCCTGTATCACGTGGCCTGGCTGGCCTCCCGACTCGACTGGTCGGTGGCCAAGCCGCTCCACGCCGTCAGCGGCGCTGGCCAGGCGGCCCGGGCGCCGGCCGGGGTCCAGCGAGCCGCACCCGGGACGCGGCCGCTCGTTGGTCGGGGCGTGGCGGCGACGATGTCCGACGGGCGCGCCGATATCGCCGTGTCGATCCGGCCGGTGGTGTCGACCCTGGCGTCCGGCACGACGCTGCGGGTCGAGCTGCTCGCGGAGCGGCGCGGATCCGAGTTGCGCGCGGACGTGACCGCCGAAGCCGAGACCGTCCACGTGCGCGTCTGGCAGGACGGCGTCGAGGCGCTCGATCGGCGCTTCCTCGCCGCCCGCAAAGGCGAGGTCGAGCTGCTGGCCGAGGCCATCGAGACCGGCCGCGAGGACCCGGTCGGACAGGGTGCCTTGCGGGCCGCGGCCAGACTGATCGGAGGACCGACATGAGCGAGCCGGAGATCCTCGTCGTCGATGACCCTGCCGCCGCCGGAGCGGCCGCCGCGGGCCGCATCGCGACCGCACTGGAGCTCGCCGTCGACACCCGCGAGCGCGCGGACTGGGCGACGACCGGTGGTTCGGCCAGCATCGGGATCTACCGCCAGCTGTCGACACCTCCGCTCCGATCGATGGTGCCGTGGGATCGTGTCCACACCTGGTGGGGCGACGACCGCTTCGTCCCGCGCGACCATCCCCTGTCCAACGTCAGCGCGTTCGATTCGATCATGCTCGACGCCGCCGACGGCGAGGAGGGGACCGCGTTCGACTCGATCCCGGGCCTGCGCATCCCGATCGACAACCTCCATCCGTTCCGGACGACCGGCGCGATCGGCGCGGGGGCTGACGCGGCGGCCTGCGCAGCCGAACTCGCCACTGAGCTGCACGACGCCGGGCTGGCCGAATCGAACGGCTGGCCGGTCCTCGATCTGATCCTGCTCGGCATCGGCTCGGACGGGCATGTGCTGTCGGTCTTTCCGGGGTCAGCCGCCTTCGATTCGGTCGATTGGGCGATGGCCATCCCGGCACCGACCCACATCGAGCCCCATGTCGAGCGGGTGACCCTCAACCCGGCGCTGCTCGGGGTCGCCCGGCAGATCATCGTCGTCGCCACCGGGACGGCCAAGGCCGCGATCATCGGTGACGTCCTCGGCGACGCGCGGGATCCGCGGCGCTGGCCGGCCCAGCTTGCGCGACGCGCGCACGCGACATGGATCCTCGATCGTCCGGCGGCCGCGAACCTGCCCGGGTGACGCCCCACGACAGCGCAGCCGACGGGCTCATCTTCCGGCGGGCCGGGCCTGATGACGCCGCCGCGATCGGCGACGTCTGGTTGACGTCCTGGCGTGCCACCTTCGCCTTCCCGCCGGGACATCCCGACGACGACGTCCGCCGCTGGCTGCGGGAGGAACTGGTGCCGCAGGCCGAGACGTGGGTCGCGACCGATCCCGCCGAGGCGGGTCGGGTCGTCGGCATGATGGCCCTGTCGGCCACGATGATCGAGCAGCTGTATCTCGCCCCCGAGTGGGTCGGTCGTGGCGTCGGTCATCGGTTCGTGGAGCTGGCCAAGGAACGACGGCCGGCCGGCCTCGAGCTGTACTGCTTTCAGGCCAATCACCACGCCCGGACGTTCTATGAGGGCCAGGGCTTCGTCCCGGTGGCCTTCGGGGACGGGTCCGCCAACGAGGAACGACAGCCCGACATCCGTTTCGCGTGGCGGCCGGCCTGAGGTGCTGCAGCCGACGGACGCGGCCCCCGACCGCATCGTCCGATCGCGGGATGCGACCCCCATCGCCGTGTTCTCCGCCGGTCTCGGGCCGCCGCTCATCCTGGTCCACGGCGCGGCCGCCGACCACACCACGTTCCGGGTCGTCGGACCGATGCTCGCCGAGCGATGGACGATCCACGCCATCGACCGACGCGGGCGTGGCGCCTCCGGCGACACGGCGCCGTACGCCATCGAGCGCGAGTACGAGGACGTGGCTGCGGTCGCCTCGGCCATCGCCGGGGACGCCGGCGGACGGGCCGACGTGTTCGGGCACTCATATGGCGGTCGTTGTGCGCTCGGCGCGGCGTTGCTCACGCTGGACATCGGCCGCGTCGTGTCGTATGAGGGCGCACCCACACCGCCGGGCGAGCGATACGGCGACGCGGCGCTCGCCGAGGAGCTGGGGCGACTGGCGGCGGACGGACGGGACGAGACCCTGCTGGCCACGTTCATGACCCGGGTCGTCGGGATGCGTCCCGCGGAGCTCGCCGCGTACCGGGCCGATCCGGTCTGGCCGCGGCGCGTGGCGGCGGCGGCGACCATCGCCCGCGAGCTGGCGGTCGAGGCCTCTGCGGCGGCCGGCCTCGAGCGACTCGGCCAGGTCCGCCAGCCGGTCCTCCAGCTGCTCGGCGGTGACAGCCGGCCCGAGTTCGGGATCGCCACGCGGGCGCTCGAGGAGCGCCTGGCGGACGGTCGCGTCGTGGTCCTGCCCGGCGCGAGGCACGCCGCTCATCACACGCACCCGGCCGCGGTGGTGGCAGCCGTGGCGTCGTTCCTGGCCGGAAGCTGACCGCCGGCGCATGGGATACTGCCGGCATGCCTGACCTCGGGATCATCGGCTGGATCGTCATCGGCTTCCTCGCCGGCGCGATCTCCGGCGCGCTCGTCGGTGGCCGCACGGCGCGCGGCTGCCTGCCCAACATCGTCGTCGGCATCCTCGGTGGGGTCGTCGGCGGCTGGCTGGCCGGCCAGATGGGCTTCACACCGGTCAACGGACTGATCGCCGCGCTGATCGTCGCCGTGCTCGGATCGCTCGTCGTGCGTCTCGTCCTCAACGCCATCAGCAGCGACCGCTGATCCGGTCCCCGCAGCGCCGTCGTAGCGCGCGGACTACCATCAGCGCATGACCGATTCACCCCCGGCTGACGCCCCGTCGCCCGCTGCCGCGTCGGCGGCCCGCCCCTACTCCCCGGGCCTCGAGGGGGTCATCGCCGGCGAGACGAGCCTGTCGTTCATCGATGGCGAGCGCGGCCGCCTGCTGTACCGCGGGTACCGGATCGGCGACCTCGTGGAACGCGGCACCTACCCGGCCATCGCCAACCTGCTGTGGACCGGCGACTGGGAGCCCGCCCACCACCTGCCGACGGGTCCCGTGCCTGCGGCGGTGATGGCCGTCCTGCGCGCGCTGCCCACGGACGCGAAGCCGATGGACGCCCTGCGCACCGCGGTCTCCGCGTGGGGCACGACCCGCGCATTGCCCTGGCCTCCGACACCCGAGCAGGCACGCGAACTGACCGCCTTTTCGCCGTCCGCGCTGGCGGCCTTCGCGCGACTCCGGTCCGGCCAGGAGCCGATCGAACCGGACCCGTCGCTCGACCTCGTGGCGGGCTTCCTCTACCAGCTGACGGGCAGCCGGCCCGACCCGGGCACCGCCCGGGCGCTCGACGCCTACTTCATCGTCGGCGCCGAGCACGGCTTCAACGCCTCGACGTTCACGGCCAGAGTCATCACCTCGACCCGCTCGGACCTGGCCTCGGCCGTGGCCGGCGCGATCGGCACGATGAAGGGGCCGCTCCACGGCGGTGCGCCGTCGGAGGTCGTCGACCAGCTGGCCGAAGTCGGCTCGGCCGACAAGGCCGAGGCGTGGGTCCGCGACGCGCTGGCGAAGGGTGAGCGGCTGATGGGCTTCGGCCATCGGGTGTACCGCGCGTACGACCCGCGGGCCCGCGCGCTGCGGACGGTCGCCGAGGGCATGGAGCACAAGCCGGCCTGGCTGCGACTCGCCATCGAGGTCGAGGATGTCGCCCTGCGCGTCCTGGCCGAGAAGCATCCGGATCGGCCGCTCAAGACCAACGTCGAGTTCTACGCCGCCCCGGTGCTGATGGGCGTCGGCCTGTCGCCCGACCTGTTCCCGGCCACGTTCTCGCTCGCCCGACACGCCGGCTGGACGGCCCACGCCCTGGAGCAGGCCGCCAACAACCGGCTGATCCGACCCGACGTCAACTACGTCGGTCCAGCGGAGCGCGACCTCCCGGGCTAGCCAGCAGCGATAGCGTCGCTATCGCGCCGTCGCCGGTGTGAGATCCGCCGCCCGGCCGGTCGCCCGCACGCGATCGATGATGCGATCGACCACGAACGCCGCGTCCCGTCCGGCGCCCGCGACGAGCATCGACGCAAACGCGTAGGTGAACGGGATGCCGAGGAAGTACAGGCCGGCCACGGCGCTGGAGACCCCGCGGCGACCGGCCGGCCAGCCATCCGCTCCGACGAATCCGGGGACGGCGACCCAGCGGTAGTCGGGCGCGAACCCGGTGCACCACACGACATTCGCGACATCGAGCACGGTGCCGTCATCGAGCACCGGCTTGCCCTCGCGCGTCCCGGCGACCCGCTGATCGAACCGCTCGACCCCGACCCGGGCCAGGTCCACGCTTCGGACGCGGAGGAGCGGACCACCGCCCGTGCGAACGGCGGGCGCCATCGCGCGGCCGATCGGGGTGCGCAGCGTGAGGATGTGTCGCGCCGCGAAGAGCAGGATCGGCAAGGCGATCCGTGCCCGCCAGGTGTCGATCACTCGCAGCGGCAGTTCGCCGCGGGCATGCCCGGCCAGGAGCGTTGCGTGCGATCGGGCCGCCTCGTACGCGATGTCGGCGCCCGAATGGCTCAGCCCGACGACGAGCACGCGTCCGGGCTGCAATTGCGAGGGATCCCGATAGTCACTCGAGTGGAGCTGTCGGATCGACGGATCGAGCTCGGCGGCAAACGCCGGCACCCGCGGGCGATTGAAGGCGCCGGTGGCCACGACCACCTGGCTTGCCTCGTAGTGGCGATCGCCGGCCGAGACCAGGAAGCCCCGGTCGTCGCCGGGCAGCTTGCGGAGACCGTCGACTCGCGTCCCGTGCACGACCGGCAGGTCGAAGCGCTGGGCGTACGTCTCGAGGTAGTCACCCATCTCGCGGCCACTCGGGTAGTGGTAGCTCGGAGCCGGGAACCGCATCCCGGGCAGGTTGTCGGCCATCGCCGGGCTGTACAGCCGGAGCGAGTCCCAGTGGGCTCGCCAGTGGTCGCCCGTGCGAGCATCGGCGTCGAGGATCACGAACGGCACGCCACGGCGCTTGAGGTGGTAGCCGGCAGCAAGACCCGCCTGCCCACCACCGATGACCAGGGTGTCGATCCGCTGGACGTCGTTCACACCGTTCATGACCATGTCTCCCCTGTCGGTCGAGTCTTCGGAGGCGACCGATCGTCACCGGTCGCCGCCTGCGACGGTACGGGGGCCCCGAGGCACCGCGCATCGGCGGTAGTACCCAATCGATGGCTGGTGGGTGAGTGGGTACCGTCGGGCGCGACCCTGGCGCGGCCGGGTCCGCTCGTCTAGCGAAGGCCGTGCTCGATGGCGTAGGCCGTCGCCGCCGCCCGGGACGAGATCCCGAGCTTCGTGTAGATGTTGCTGACGTGCCGATCGATCGTCCGCTCGCTCAGCCCGAGCTCGGCCCCGATCTCGCGATTGGTGCGACCCGCCGCGACCGCACGCAGGACCTCGATCTCGCGCGGGCTGAGACCGCCGGGACGCGCGTCGTCGCTTGATCCCGCCAGCGCGTCGAGCCGGGCCAGGTCCGGCGCGGCGCCGAGCTCGCGGAACGTCCGCCGGGCGGCATCGAACTCCAGGCCGGCCGCGTCCATGTCCCCGATCTCGCGGCAGGCCAGCCCGATGAGGACCCGGACCCGCGCGGCGTCGTACGGTGCATCGAGGCCCTGCCACAGGCTCCAGGCCCGGCGCAGGGTCGCGAGCGCGGCGCGGGGGTCACCCTCGGCAAGGCGTACCCGGCCGTCGGCACGCGCCGCCGTGGCAGCCAGGAGCGGGGCGCCGGAGATCGCGGCCAGTTCGATCAACCTGTCGGCCGCGTCGCGCGCCGCCGACCGTTCGCCACCCGCGAGCAGGATCTCGACCAATGGCTCGAGCAACCGGGGTCTGGTCATCTCGTCCGCCTCGTCGACGGCGCGGCGGATCGACGCTGTAGCCGCAGCCTGATCGCCCTGGGCCGAGCGAAGGAGGGCCAGGCCGGGTTCGGGCCGCCGGCCCCAGCGGCTCGCCTCGCGGTAGTCGGTCTCGGCCTGCTGGTAATCGCCGCGCAGTCGATGCAGCTCGGCCTGCTGGTAGTGCGCTTCGCCGAGCGCCGGCTCGATCGGTGGCCGCGACAACCAGTCGTGGGCCCGTCGCGCCTCGACATCCGCGTCGCGCCACCGGCCGTGGAACTGCATGAGCTCCGCGCGATACACGAGGCATCGGCCGCGGAATGGGACGAGGTCGTCCTGCGCATCGCACCAGCGGCTGAGGGCCTCCGTCCATTCCTGGGCACGACGCAGGTCGAACAGCGAGACGTACGCCTCGATCGATGCGCAGTAGACGATGCCCACGACCGTCGGGGAGACCTCGCCGGTCGCGACCGAGACCATCGCCTCATCGAGCAACGCGACCCCGCGGTCCGTGTCACCCAACGCGATGGTCGACTGGCCTCGACCGAGTCGACCGAGGGTCGTCAGATCCGGGTCGCCCGATCGGTCGGCCCGCGCCGAGACGCGCTCGAACAGCTCCAGCGCCAGGGCCGGTTCGTTTCGCTCGAGGTGATACAGGGCCTCGGGGATGAACAGCAGTCCGCGCTCGACGCTGTCGGGATCGGCCTCTTCCGCCAGACGAGTCGCGCGCGCCAGCCAGCCGCCGGCCTGGGCTACGTCGCCTCGCAGGCCGAAGCCCATGATCAGGTGGAACGCATGTCGGACGGCGCGCAGAGGTTCGCCCTGCTGGAGCGCTGCCAGATGCGCCCGTTCCCACGCCCGGGCCGCGTCGTCGACGTGGCCGTTCATGTGCGCGGCGAGGGCCAATCGCTCGAGATCGGCGACCTCGAGCGGGCGCGCTCGATCGGCAGCCGTCAACCGTGCGTAGGCTTCCCCCCATGCCTGCCGGGCGACCGCCCCGCGTCCAAGCTCGAGCGTGTCCGTGGTGGTCATCGGATCAGGGCGCTCCGGGGGCATGCTACTCCGCCGCCCGCGGCCGCCTCACACCTCGGAGGAAGACGACCCGATCGCGCACCGTTGCCACCGATGCGATCGCTGCTACAACCAGCCGCGCCGCCGGAACAGGATGACGAGCACGACGAGCAGGATGGCCATCGACAGGAGGATCACGAAGAACGTGATGGCCTGGCCTTCGCCCGGGAAGGACACGTTCATCCCGAAGATGCTCGCGATGAGGGTCAACGGCAGGAGCACGACGCTCGCCGCGGTCAGGATGCGAAAGGAGTCGTTCAGTCGGTGCGACAGCACCGATTCGTTGGTCGATTCGATGCCTTCGATGACTTCCTTGTAGTTCTCGAGCGTGTCCCAGATGCGCTCGGCGGCGTCGGAGATGTCGTCGAAGTAGATCTCGAGCTCTTCCTGCAGGTAGCGCTGCTTGGTCCGCTCGAGGTCGCGCAGCACCGCGCGCTGCGGGCGAGTGATCTTGCGAAAGTTGATGATCTCCTGCTTGGTGTCGGAGATGTCGCGCACGATCTCGCTCGAGCGGCCCTCGAAGATGTCGTCCTCGAGCCGCTCGAGCTTGAGGCCGGTCTTGCGCAGCATCGGGAACGATGCGTCGACGCCCGTGTCGACGATCTTGTACAGCAGGTAGCCGGAGCCTTTGCTGAAGACCTCCTCGCGCAGGTCGGCCTTCTCGCGATAGCGGTCGAACATGGCCGACAGGGGCGGCAACGGGATGTTCGGCATCGTGATCAGGTAATCGGGGCCGAGGAACAGGTCGAGCTCGGCGGTCAGGATCCGGCCGGTGTCCTTGTCGAACAGCGGGAAGTGCAGAACGATGAACACGTAGTCGTCGTACTGGTCGAGCTTGGGCCGCTGGTTGCGCGAGAAGACGTCCTCGTAGTCGAGGGGATGGAAGTCGAAGTGCTCCTCGAGCCAGTCCCGATCAGCCGTACGCGGCGACTCGATGTGGACCCAGCGGATGCCGGCCGCTTCGATGATCTCCGGATCGGCTGCGGCCTCGGGCACCACCACGTCCGCCGGCCCGTCGGGGCGGCGGTTGCGCGGTCGGGGCCGCGGGCGCGGCAGGGCAAGATTCGGCACGGCGTGATGGTACGGCACGGCGACCGGGATTCGTCCGCGTCGTGATGTCGTACGGTTGGCGTCCCGACGCATGGGGTGCGTCCCGACAACGGGAACCGATGACCGATCTGCCGCTCGACCAGTCCCGCGACCATCAGCTCACGCTCGTCGACCGGTCGTGGCGCCATCGCCACGACATCGTCGGCCTCACGCTCGTGGCCGCCATCTGGCTGGCGATCGTGGTCTTCTCGTCCCCATGGGGCCGGCTGTGGGGCACCGGCCAGGATGCGTACTGCTACTGGCTGCCATCGCTGGCCGACCCGTACGCGCGCTCGGACTGGACCGACCCGATCGCCTACGTGTACTCACCGGCGTTCCTGCAACTGCTCGAGCCGATCCGGGCCCTGCCGTGGCAGGCGTTCATGGCCGTGTGGACGGGAATCCTGCTGGCCTGCCTGTTCGTGCTCACCGGTCGCCGCTGGTTCGCGGTCGGGGCGGTCGTGGCGCTGATGGAGCTGGCCGGCGGCAACATCCACCTGGTCCTCGCGGCGGCGATGGTGCTCGGGTTCCGCTGGCCGTGGACGTGGTCGATCGTGCTGTTGACGAAGATCACGCCCGGCATCGGGCTGCTGTGGTTCGTGGTCCGGCGCGAGTGGCGGTCGTTGGCCTGGGCGCTCGGCGGGACCGCGGTCGTCGTGGTCGCGTCGTTCGCGTTGTTGCCGTCGGCGTGGTCCGATTGGGCCGAGGTCCTGAGCCGCGTCGCCGGGCGGGACGGAACGTGGGCCGCCGTGCCGATCCCGTTCGTCGTGCGGCTGCCCGTGGCGATCGCCGTCGTCGTGTGGGGGGCCTGGACGGGGCGTCGCTGGACGGTACCCGTGGCTGGGATGCTCGCGTTGCCGGCGCTGTGGTACGGCGGGTTGTCGATGCTGCTGGCGGTGATCGCGTTGCGGGAACCGGCGTCGCCGGCCCGGCCGCTCGGCGGGTTCGGGCGGTTCGGGCGGTTCGGGGCAGCCGGCGATGGGGTCTCCTCGGGTACGACGGGCGCGTAGTCGCGACCCGCGTCGCGGTCACGGTCGCGGTCGCGTCGCGGTCGCGGTCACGGTCGCGGTTGGTCGGGTGCCCCCGCGGCGGGGCTCGCTGCCCTTCAGGCATCGATCTCGTGCCCAAGGTCGCTCGCCGCGCGCCGTCGGCCGCCGCGGAGGGAGCCGCACGTCGCTTCGGTGTTCGTAGCTGCCTCGCAGGCATCGATTTGTCCTCGAAGCCGCGGGTTCCGGGCCGTACAGGGACCGAGGACGCAGATTCGATGCCTGGGCGGCATCGAATCGCTCACCGCACCGCAGGGCTCCGTCCGCGGCCAGCGTCGCTCCACCTCTCGATGCCCCGGCGGCATCGTTCCGCCTCACGTGGCCCGGGTCCGCGTCCCGCGAGCACGCATGGCCCAAGGATCGATGCCTGGGCGGCATCACGCCCCCGAGCGGTCCTCTCGAGACCGCCGCGTGCACACCCCGTCACGTCGGGTTGGAAGCGGCCACCCGAGCCGGTCGACGCGTCGCCATCACGACCGCACCGACCAGGAACACCACTCCACCGAGAACGAACGGCCCGGGCAACCCCGTCAGGGTCACGACCCCCGCACCGACGGCCGGGCCGATGATTCCCGCGGTGTAGAGCGGCAGGTAGACGAGATTGAGCGTGACCGAGCGTCGGTCCGCCGGCACCTCCGTCGCCAGCATCCCGAACACCATGGCACTGACGGTGGCGGTGGCCGTCGAAAGCAGCACGGCCAGGCCAGCGAGCGCCGCGACTGCCGGCACGAACGGCATCAGCAGGATCGCGGCTCCCCCGCCGGCGAGGGCGGCGACGAGCACGGGTCGGAAGCCGATCCGGTCGCCGAGCACACCGCCGAACGGTGCGATGAGGCCGCCCACCAACGCGGCCGTGCCCATCACCAGGGCGATCCCGGACGCGAGACCGGGACCGGTGCCGACCAGGCCCTCGACGACGACCGGGATGTACGGCCGACTCATCTGGTTGGCGAGGAATGACACGCCGAAGATGAGGAAGATGCGGCGGACCGTCGCGTCGCCAAGGACGCCGCGGACCGCACCGAACGCCAGGGTCAGGACGCGGCCCTGCGGCACGACCTCCGGGCGAACCTCACGGGACCCGAAGGTGACCAGCAGCGCGGTCCCGATCGACAGGGCCGCCGAGGTCCAGAAGACCATCGACAGGGACCATCCAAGGCCGTCGATCAGGACGCCCGCCAAGGTCGGGCCAAGCGCCATGCCGACCGCGCTCGACGCGCCGAAGATGCCCATGATCGTGCCCAGTCGGCGCCGCGGCGTCACATCCCGGATGCCCGCCAGCATGACCCCCGTATTGCCCAGCTGGAAACCGATCAGCAGCATGCTCACGGCGAGCTGCCAAGGCTCTCGCGACAGGGCCACACCGGCGAAGACGACCGCCTCGACGAGGGCACTCCGCACGATGACGGCCTTGCGGCTGTACTTGTCGGCCCACACGCCCCACAACGGCACGAGCGGCATGCCGACCACGAAGATCAGCGCGCTGAACAGCCCGACGAAGGCGAGCCGGTCGGTCTGCGGGACCCCCATCTCGCGCAGGTATGACGGCACCAGGGCAAAGATCTGGCTGACGCCGAGGCCCTCGATCATCGAGGTCACCCAGAACACCGCGACCAGGACGCGCCAGTCCTGGGCCGGCCGCCCGGAGCCCGTGCGCGGCGCGGACGGCGGGCGCGGTGGGACTGGGACGATCGGATCCGGGGTCACGAGCTGGAGCGTACTCGACGCGAAGGGAGGGTCGCTCGACGCGGCTCGGACCGCGAACACCGCCGAATCCCGCCCCGGGGAGCGTTCGGGGAGGTCCCGCCGGCGCTCGATGCCGTTCTGGTCCCGATGACCCCCGATCCACCCACGCGTCACGCACGGTCAAGCGATGGCATGCCCGATCGCCGATCGCCGGGTGCCGCCAACAGCGCCCAAACCTCCGGGGGCGGGGATTTGGCGGTGTCGGGCCCGCGACCCCGGGCGAGAATCCCCTCCGCGGCCCCTGGCGACGAGGGTGGCGATCACCGGTCGAGCCTCAGCGGCCCGCCTGCCGCGCCATGACGCTCGGCGCACACGAAAGCGCCCGAAGGAACTGGTGGGAGGACCGGCCGGTCGGTTCGCAACGGCTCTGAACAAGTCCAGAGTCCTTACGCTCCGCCCGAGACCCTCATCCGCTGGCCTTGCGGCCCTCGAACCCGGTTCCCGGGACCGTCCCGAGGATCACTCCCCGGTGCGGTCTGGCGGTTCGCACCTGCCCCTTCGGGCAAGACGAAATGTACTGTCGCGGGCGGTCCACGGGCAACGGCCTTATCCACGAACTTCGGTCGAACGATCGGTGCGTTATCCCCGGATTTCCCGCCGATGTGGACGGTCTGTGGAGAACGTCGCGCATCCGCAGCTGGTCGCGAGGGCGTACGCTCCCACGAGAGCCCGACCCATGCCGAGGAGGTTCGACCGTGGCACGACTACTGGCTCGACTCGTCGCCATCAACGACGGCTGGGCGAAACCGTTCGGCGAGTTCAACCGGCGCTGGCTGACGGCCGTGTTTCGGCCGATGCTCCCGATCCGCGACTTCCTCAACGGTCGATGGCTCGGCCATCCGCTGCATGCCGCCATCACCGACATCCCGATCGGCCTGCTGCTCGGGGTCGTCCTTCTCGACGTAGTCGGCCAGTCGGCTGCCGCCGACATCACGCTCGTCGCGACGGTCCTGACGATGCTCGCCGCCGCCGTCAGCGGCATGGCCGACTACAGCGACACGAGCGGGACGGCCCTGACCAGGGCCACGCTCCACGCGACGCTGATGGTCGTGGCGCTGGTGCTCCTCCTCGTGTCGATCGCGCTGCGAGCCGGCGCCCCGCTCGATCGCACCATGCCGATCGCGCTATCCATCGCGGGACTGCTGATCGTGACCGCCGGCGCCTTCGTCGGTGGCGACGTCGTGTACGTGACGGGTAATGCGGTCGACCGGCACGCGTTTCGCGGTGCCGGCACGAAGTGGATCCACCTCGACACCCGGGAGATCGCCGACCTGGCGAACCTTCCGGAGGCGACGCCGACCAAGATGAAGGCCGGCAGCAACGATCTGGTCGTCGTTCGGACAGGGGCGACGATCCAGGCACTGCACAACGTCTGCGCCCACGCCGGCGGCCCGCTCGACCAGGGCGAGATCGTGGACGGCTGCATCCAGTGTCCGTGGCACGGCTCGCGGTTCCGACTCGCGGACGGCTACGTCCAGCGCGGCCCGTCGGTCTACGACCAGCCGGCATACGAGTTGCGCGCTGCGGAGGGCGGTGGATACGAGGTCCGGCGCCTCCCGTCCTGACGTCGTCGCCGATCGGCCCCTCGACCGCCCGCCACGACCGAGAGCCCGCCCTGTGCCGATCCTCGAGATCCCGGACCCGGCCCTGGTCGTCCTCGTCGGCGCCGCCGGGTCCGGCAAGTCGACCCTCGCCGCGCGGCTGTTCGATGCGGACGAGGTCCTCTCGTCGGACGCGCTGCGCGAGGCGGTGTCCGGCGATGCGGCGGATCAGTCGGCGTCCGCGATGGCCTTCCGCATCCTTCACCGGACGCTGGCGCGCCGACTGGGAGCCGGGCGCCTCACCGTCGTGGATGCGACCAACGTGCGGCGGGTAGACCGTCGATCACTCCTGGAGCGCGCTCGAGTGGCCGGGGTCCCTGCCGTCGCCGTCGTGCTCGACATCGACCCGGTCCTGATCCAGGCGCGCAACGCCAGTCGCCCGCGGGTCGTCGACCCGACAGTCGTCGATCGGCACAGCCGCGCGGTCCGGACGACCGTCGATCGGGGCGACCTGGCCGCGGAGGGATTCCTGTCCGTCACGATCCTCGTGGGTCCGGGCGAGGTCGCGGGCCTGGCGATCGTGCGCAGGCCCGCCGGCCTCGACCGCACCGGGCCAGACGCTCTATGAGCCCCGGCGGACGACCCCGAACGCGCGAGCGCGAAGCTCGACCCAGACCCCGTTGCGGAGGTATACGTCGTCGCGCACGATCGCGAGCGCGGCCACCTCGGACGGGGCTCGGACGATGACGACGGAAGCCGACACGTCGGCGAACGCGCCGACCGCGATGTACGTTCCGGCTTCCAGCAGTTCGCGGCAGCGCGCGAGGTGTTCGGCACGGAACGGTGTTCGGGTCTGGGCGCCGTCGGGCGCGTAGGTCGCCTCGACGAACCAGGCCGGTTCGAGCGGTGAGGCCGGCGGGGCCGGCGCGGCCGGCGCGGCCGGGATGTCGTCCATCAGTCGAGTCTACGTGGCCGAGCCGGCGCCGATCAGCGCGACCGCCATGCCGGCCAGCACGATCCCGATCGTGTGCTCGCGGGTGACCCGCTCGCGCAGGAACGCGGCCGCGAGGATGACCGTCGCCACCGGGTACAGGGCGGACAGGACCGAGGCGACCGCCAGCAGTCCGGTCTGCACGGCCAGCAGGTAGCAGCTGTTGCCGATCATGTCGAGCACGCCGACGAGCGCGAGTGCCGGCAGGATCGGACGGCCCGGGCGCCACGCCTGGCGGGTCACCAGGATGGCCCCCACGACGAGCGCCGCCTGGACCGCGCGGATGACGGTCAGCGACGCGAACACGTTGCCGTTCGAGAGGCCGGCGATGACCACCCCGAACAGGCCGATGGCCACCCCCGAGATGAGCGCCTCTGACAGGCCGGCGCGACCGCCGCCTTCATCCGCCACCCGCGACACCAGGACGACTGCGACCACGGCGACGACGATGCCGAGCTGGACGAGCGGCGCCGGGATCCCCTCCAGGACGACCCCGGCCACGACCGGGATCACCGCCGCCAGCACACCGGTGACCGGAGCGACGATGCCCATCCGCCCGACGGCAAGTCCCCGATATAGCGCGGTGATCCCGACACCCCCGAACACGCCCGCCAGGAGGCAGAGCAGGAGGTCCCGACCGGCCGGGAAGCGCTCCCCACCAAGCAGCGCGAGCGCCAGCGCGAGGGCCATCCCGACGACCTGGGACACGAGCACCACCCCGAATACCGGGGAGCGACGGCTCGCCAGCCCGCCGCCGAAGTCGCCGGCACCCCACGCCGCGGCCGCCGCGAGGCCGAGGATCACCGTGAGCGTGCCCGCCGGCAGGTCGAGGATCAGGCGCTCGCCTCGCCTGACGTCGGCCGGGCCGGCGCCAGGGACGGATCGTCGACGGCGTCGTCGACGGCGGTCGGCCCGGGCAACTCGACGACCGCGTCGGCAGCGGCGTCGTAGCGGTCGGACGTGGTCAGGTAGATGATCTGGAAATCGGCCGCGACCCGCTTGAGGAGCGCAAGGGCCCGGGTCGCCCGCACGTCGTCGAGCGTGACGAACGGATCGTCGAACACGAGCGGGGGCCGCCGGTCGCCGGTCACCAGCCGGACCAGGCCCAGACGCGCCGCCAGGTACACGAGATCGAGGGTGCCCTGGCTGAGCGATCCGACCGGGACCCAATCGCCGCGTTCGGGTGCGTGGACGTCGATGTCCAGCGTCTTGTCGTCGACGCGCACCCGCCGATAGCGGCCACCGGTCACGGTCGACACGTCACGGACCATGTGGCCTTCGAGGTAGCGCGTCGCGGTCTTCATCGTGGCGACCTCGGCGCGCTCGATGGCGCGGAGCGTCGTCTCCAGCACGCGGTGGCGTCGCTGCAGCGCGCCCAACTGCTCACGCCAGACCGCCAGACGCTCGCTCTCGGCCGCCACCTGCTCAGCGTCGACCGCGTTGTTCTCCACCCGGGCGCGGGCGTTGGCCTCGTCGTCGCGAGCCCGCTCGAGGGCAGCCTCCTGGTCGCGGACCTCGACCTCGAGGCGTTCCCGTGCGCGTGGCTCCTTGGCGATCGGGCCGAGGCCCTCGAGGGCGCTCGTCTTCTGCTCGATCTCGAGCGCGGCGGCATCGCGTTGCGCGCCGAGGGTCTCGCGCGGGGCAGTGCCGACGAGGCCGGCGAGCTGCGCCTGCAGCTGGTCCATCCGCGCGACATGCGCCTCCTCGCGTGCCAGGAGGTCCTCGGCCGCGGGCAGGCCGTCGAGCCCGAGTGCGCCCAGCTGCTGCTCGGTGTCGGCCTCCGCCTGCTTGAGCTCGGCCTCCATCTCGGATCGTCCGCGCAGGCGGCGATCGATCTCGACATCGCGCAGCTGCTCCTGCATCGCCGAGCCCCGCCGCAACCAGAACGCGACGAGGGTCAGGATCAGGCCGATCCCGACGACCGCGGCGGCAAGGTACAGCGGTGCGGGGCCAAGCCTGGCGACGCCGAGGAGATCGAGTCCGAGCGTCACGGCCGCGACGACGATGCCGAGGACGACCAGGAGCATGCCCCAGCGCGAGAGCGGCCGCCAGGTCGGCTCAGGTGCGACATCGAAGCGCACCTCGACCTCGCCCGCCAGCGCGGCGCGCAGTTCGCGCATCCGGGTGTCGAGGCCGCGCAGCCGCTCGACCGACTGGCGCACGACCGGGAGGGGGTTCGGCGACGGGTGCGTCTGGGCCAGGCCATCCAGCTCCGCCGACACCTCGACCGCATCGCGGAAGCGGTCGAAGCGCTCCTTGGCCGCGGCTCGCTCGGCCTGCAACCGTTCGGCCTGGCGCGCCTTCTCGAGCAGGCTGCGACGCTCCGCCAAGGTCGCCTCGGACTCGGCTCGGCGCTCACGGGCGCCGGACAGGCTGTCGCGGTCCCGCTCGAGCTGGCCCAGGGCGAGCTCACCGGCCTCGACCGAGCCAGCGGTTGACGCGACCGCAGCCTCCGCCACCTTGAGTCGACCGGGATTCTTGTCTCCCTTGGTCGTCAGCTCGTGGAGGGCGCGCTCGAGCTTCTTCTTCGCGCGGCCCGTGCCCCGATCGGCGCCGCTGATGCTCGCCTGGAGTCGGTCGCGAAGCGCGCTCTCGTCGCGCGCGACATCGCTCAGCTCGTGGTGACGGACGGACGCGGTCGAGCGGAAGAAGGCCTCCGTCGGGATGCCGGACAGCTCGGCGAGGACCTGGTCGGCGAGCGCGGGATCGGACACCGTCTGGCCGTCGTAGCGGAGTTCGACGGTGCCCTTCTGGCCACCGAATGTCTTCTCCAGCGTGCCGCTCGCCCGCCGGCCGTCCTCCTCGTCCTGCTCGAACTCGAGCCCGATCCACGTCCGGGCGTCCGCTCCAGCGTCCCACGGGCGGAGCGATTCGAGGTCGGCGGCGCTGCTCGTGACCCGGCGGGTGAGGGCCAGCTCGATGGCACGCTGGATCGTCGTCTTGCCGGCCTCGTTGGGGCCGCGAACCACCGTGACGCCCGGGGCCAGGTCGATGTCCAGTTCCCGATAGCGACGCAGGTCGCGGACCTGCAGCCGGCGGATCCTCACAGGGCGACCTCGTGCCCAGCCAGCAACAGCCGTCCCAGGCGCAAGGCGTCCCGCAGCTCGGCCGCCTCGTCGGAGCGGTCCGGGGTGCCGTCCGCCGGACCGGCCTCGAGCTCGGCGATGCGCGCCTCGAGGTCCCGGATGAACGCTCCGGCGACCGTGTCGGCCGAGGGCAGGAGGCCCTCGGTCAGGGCGGGCGTACTCACGTCACGGACGCGCACCTTGAGGAACGACGACGCGAGCGCGGTCTCGATCTCGTCGAGATGGAGGTCGAGCTCGTCCGGTCGGACGCCGACGATCCGGGCGTCGAGCACGAGGTCCGGGTCGGCCTGGCGGACCAGCCGGTCGATGAGGTCGGGCTGCGAGGCGATCGACGCCGCATCGACGTCGAGCTTCGTGAAGCGGGTCCGGCCGACCTGATGCTCGGTGATGGTCACCAGGGGACCAGCGGCCGTCGACTCGAGGTCGACGAGCAGGACCTTGCCCGCCCGATCCTGGTCGAGCGCGACCGCCTCCGGGGCTCCGGCATAGGCGTAGGTGACGCCGCCCGTCTTCGAGTGCTGGGCCGAATGCCAGTGCCCGAGCGCGAGGTAATCGAGGCCGCTGGCCGCGATCTCGTCGGTGGTGATGACGACGTCGTCCCGTTCGGTCTTGCCGGGGATGGCGACCGAGCCGTGGATCATCCCGATCTTCCAGGTCGCCGCTGTCCGATCGGCCGCGACGTCGAGGTCGCGCAACGGGCTGTGCGGTGCACGCTTCATCCCGAACACGGGTCCGTACACGACGGCGTCGCAGGCGGCCAGATGGACCGACGGGTTGCCTGGCGTCAGGATCGACACCCAGTCGTCGTCGTGGGTGCTGCCGGCGAGCGTCTTGAGGTCGTAGGCCCGGTAGATCGACGCGCGGTCGTAGCAGTCGTGGGTGCCCGGGATGATGACCGTCCGGATCTTCGCAGCGGCCAGGCGCTTGAGCTGGGCGGCCACCCGCTCGACCGATCGACGCGGCTGGACGTTGCTGTCGAACAGGTCGCCGGCGACCAGGAACAGGTCCACCTTCTCGGCCAGCGCCAGATCGATGGCGGCCGCGAACGCAGCGAACTGCCGTTCGCGCTGGGCGCTGGCCTGCTCGCCGAGGTCATCGTGGCGAGCGCCGAGATGGACATCCGCGGTGTGGACGATGCGGAGCATCGGGCGGGTCTGGCCTCCGTGGTCGGCGGGCTGGTCGATCACGATCCGGTGGCCCCGTCCAGGGAATTGGCGCGAGCGAGGCGCCCCCATGACTCCCCGCTCGCCGTCCCGGATCCTCGCGGGCCATTGTGACAGGTACGTTGTCACACTCGCCAGCGCCATGGCCTGCCTGATTCAGGAGCCCGTTGTATCCTGCGCCGCACGAAGAACCGGTGCGCCCCGCAGACAGGGACTCCACATCGGCACCTGGGTCAAGCGGGCCCGGCTCCCATCCGCCAGCCTCGCATTCCCGACTGCCGACACGGTCGCCCTCCGCGGGCCGCACCTCGCCGACCAACGCGCCCCGGAGGAGCATCGTGACCTACGTCGATCGGACCCTCAACTGCGTCGATTGCGGTGTGGAGTTCATCCATTCCGCCGCGGATCAGGAGTACTACGCGCAGAAGGGGTTCTCGAGCGAACCCAAGCGCTGCACGAGCTGCCGGGCCAGCCGGCGCGCCGCCCGGGACGGCGGCTATGACGTCCGCGACATCGGGGGCCCACGCGGGTACGAGCGCGGTGACGACCGACCCGAGCGTGAGTACTTCGCGGTCGTCTGCTCGTCGTGCGGCAATCAGGCCCAGGTCCCGTTCCGTCCGCGCATGGATCGGCCGGTCTACTGCTCGGACTGCTTCCGGACTGTCCGCCCCGACTGATCAGGCGGCCCGGGCGGGTCAGACCCGGAACACCTCGCCGGCGCGGAAGCGCTCCCGCCGGCGACCCCGCCAGACGGTGACCCTCGCCGCCCCGTGGACCTGCCAGCCGCCGTCGTGACCGACGACGGCGGTCTGTTCGTCGATGCCGAGCACGACCGAGCCGCGTGGGGCCTGCAGGGCGATCAAGGCGCTGAGCGGTTCCGGCCACGCGTCGTAATGCGGGACCACCGACAGGCCGGGCGCCACGCCCAGGCCGGCGCCCCAACGCAACGGGAAGGGCATCAGCCGGAGGCGGAAATCGAAGGCATGCCGGGCCAGTGCCATGGCCCCGGCCGAGCAGCCGACCAGGGCGGCGCCACGCCGATGGGCGGCGACCAGCGCGCGACCGACCGCCGAGCCGTCGAGCGCCTCGATCAGATGGGCCGGCTTGCCGCCCGACAGGTAGATGAGGTCCGCCTCGCCGATGGCCTGCGCAGCGCCTGGGTCATCGGCCTCGCCGCGGTCCCGGACGAACACCGCCTCGACCTCGGCACCGAGCTCGCCGAAATGCGCCACGCCCATCGCCGCCCAGCGCTGGAAGACCGCTTCGCCGTCGGGGTACGAGGCCGTCGGCAGGATCGCCACGCGCGGGCGAGCGACGCCGGTCGAGGCGAGCAGACTGGCATCGAAAGCGGACATCGCGGGGAGGAACTCGCCAGCGCCGACGAGCGCCACAGGACCGGGCATACCGCGTGAGTCTATCTGCGACACTGCGCCGATGACGTCCCGGCAGCGCTGGACCCTCCTGGCCACGATCATCGGCTCGGGGGCGGTCTTCCTCGACGGGACCATCGTCAACGTCGCCCTGCCCCGTATCGGACGCGAACTGCCGGCCACGTTCGTGGGCGTGCTCGAGGGGCAGACCTACATCGTCAGCGGCTATCTCGCCGTGCTCGCGGCATTGCTCATCCTCGCCGGGGCGCTGTCCGACCGATTCGGCCGACGGCGAACGTACGTCATCGGTATCGCCGGCTTCGCGATCACGTCCGCGCTGTGCGGGCTCGCCCCCACCTTCGAGTGGCTGATCGTCTTCCGGCTGCTGCAGGGGGCCGCCGGCGCGCTGATGATCCCGGGCGCGCTGTCGATCATCACCCAGACCTTCGCGGCCGAGGAACGCGGCCGGGCGTTCGGGATCTGGACATCGGCCACGTCGGGGCTCGTGCTGCTCGGCCCGCTCCTCGGCGGGCTGGTCGTCGACACCATCGGTTGGCGCTTCGCCTTCCTCGTGAACGTGCCGTTCCTGGCCGTCGCCCTGTGGATCGCGTTGCGGCACGTCGAGGAGTCGCGCGACCTTGGTCGCCCGGGACGATTCGACTGGCTGGGCTCGATCGTGGCGGCGATCGCGGTCGGCGGGCTGTCGTTCGGCATCATCCGGGGCGGAGAGCAGGAATGGGCGGACCCGCTGGCGTGGGCGTCGATCGTCGCTGGTGGCATCGCGCTGGTCATGTTCCCGGTGCTGATGGCGACCCGCCCCGATCCGCTCGTGCCGCTGGCCCTGTTCCGGTCACGGACGTTCAGCTCGATCAACGTCGCGACCTTCTTCATCTACGGCGCGCTGTACGTCGCCCTCAGCTACCAGGGCCTGGTGCTGCAGGGCGTCTTGCACTACTCGGCGCTGGCGGCCGGCGCGGCGGGCCTGCCGATGGGCCTGTGCCTGGCGTTCTTCTCGACCCGCATCGGCGCGGTGGCCGGCCGGATCGGGGCTCGCCCGTTCATGACCGCCGGGCCGCTGATCATGACCGTCGGCCTGCTGTGGTTCACCCGGCTGCCGGTCGATTCCGATCCGTGGCTGGCGGCAGTCCAGGCTCCCGCGAGCCTGGTGCCGCCGCTCGACTTCGTCGTCGACATCCTGCCCGCCGTGCTGCTGTTCGGCATCGGGATGTCGCTCATCGTCGCCCCGCTGACGAACACGCTGATGGGGTCCATCCCGGTGCGATTCTCGGGCCTCGGCTCGGCGATCAACAACGCCATCTCGCGCGTCGGCCAGCCGCTGCTGGGGGCGCTCATCTTCGTTGCCATCAGCGCCACGTTCTATGCCAACCTGGGCACGCTCGTGCCCGGCCTGGATCCCGCCGATCCGGCGGTCCGCACCACATTCGCGCCGCTCAATCCGCCGCGATCGGGCGCCTCGCCGGCGGACGTCGCGGCGGCCGCCCAGGCATCCGTGCTGGCGTTCCACGACGCCATGCGGGTCGCGGTCGTCCTCCTGCTCATCGCCAGCGCGGTGTCGTGGTTCGGGCTGCGCGACACCGACCGGGCCGGCGCCCGCGTCGCGGCCCGCAGCGAGCGACCTCGTGCCGACGCCTGATCCGCCACATCGGCCCGGCGACGACGGCGGCACGCCGCCGGGCGCCCCGCGCGACTGGGATGGACGGACCTATGACCGGATCGCCGACCCCATGACCCGCTGGGGCGTCGGCGTGCTCGAGCGGTTGCCGCTGCGCGGCGACGAACGGGTCCTCGACGCGGGTTGCGGGTCGGGTCGGGTGACCGAGCGCCTGGCCGAGCGACTGCCCGCTGGCCGGGTCGTCGCGCTCGACGGTTCGCCCTCGATGATCGACGCTGCTCGCGACCGCCTGGCGCGCTTCGGCGATCGGATCGACTTCGTCGTTGCCGACCTCGGCCGCCCGCTCCCCGTCGAGGGCGGGCTGGACGCGGTCTTCTCGACCGCCACGTTCCACTGGGTCGCGGACCACGATGCCCTGTTCGCCAACCTCGCCGCCGTGACCCGGCCGGGCGGCTGGCTCGTGGCGCAGTGCGGCGGCGCGGGCAACGTGGCGCGGATCATGCGGGCGCTCGCCACGGTCGGCGACGGCTGGCTGGGGCCGGCCCACTTCGAGACCGTCCTGGCGACGACGACCCGACTCGATGCCGCCGGCTATGTCGATATCGAGTGCTGGCTGACCGACGAACCGACGCGCTTCGAGCCTGGTGCGCCGTTCGAGACCTACCTGCGCACGGTCGCTCTCGGTCCGCAGCTGGAGCGGCTGCCCGAGGGCGAGCGCGATGGGTTCGTCCACGCGGTCGCCGAGCAGATCGGCGAACCGCTCATCGATTACGTCCGGCTCAACATCGTCGCCCGGCGGGGCGATCGCTGACCCGCCGGCGGGTCACCCGTCGGCGACCCGGAACGGGGCACCGTGGCCGGGCATGACGATGTCGGCGATGGCGAGGACGCGCGCACGACCCGCCTCCAGCAGCGCCAGGTCCGACGCGAACGGATCGACCGCGGGCGAGCGGTCGGTGTGCCACCACAGGTGGGTCAGCGCATAGACGCCATCGTCGGCCTCGACGATGAGCGAGGCGTCCTCCTCCGAATGGCCGGGCGTCAACCACAGCTGGCTCTTCGGCGAGAGGTGGTAGCCGTCGCCGTCGTGATCGAGCCACAAGTCGTCGATGTAGCGCGCCCAGAAGTCGACGACCTCGGCGTTGGGGAACAGCGCCACATTCATCGTGTGATCGGGGTGGTGATGGCTCAGGAAGACGTGGGTGACCGCCTCGGGGGCGACCCCGAGCTCGGCCAGTGGGTCGAGGATCAGGGCACGGCGCGCGACCATGCCCGGGTCGACGACGATGCGCGCGTCGCCGTCGAGCACGAGCGCGACGGTCGAAGCGGTGTGCTCGCCGGTGTAGCCGGCGTGGAGCAGATGGACGGACGTCATGGCTCCGGATGCTACGCCGTCGCGGGCTGCGGGATGCAGCCGGGTCGGGGGCTGGGACGCTGGCAGACTGCTCGCCCACGACCACCCAGCCAGGAAGGAGGCCGCATGACCGCCCAGATCGATCAGCCCGCCGATGTCGTGCTCTCCGGCGGCCGTATCGCGACCATGGACGCGGCCCGCAGCATGGTCAGCGGCCTCGCGATCCGCGGCGGCCGGATCGTCGCGGCCGGGCCCGACACGGCCGTTCGGACGTACGTCGGACCACGCACCCGGGTCATCGAGCTGCGGGGTCGGACGGTCACGCCCGGGTTCCAGGACGCCCACGTCCATCCGATCCACGGCGGGCTGGCCCGTCTTCGGTGCGAGCTGCACGACACCCGCGGCCGCGAGGACCTGCTGGCGGTCATCGCCGAGTACGCGCGGACCCACCCCGACGAGGCCTGGATCCGTGGTGGCGGCTGGTACATGGCCGATTTTCCCGGTGGCACGCCACGCCGCGAGGATCTCGACGCCATCGTTCCCGACCGCCCGGTCTTCCTCACCAATCGCGACGGCCACGGCGCGTGGGTCAACACGAACGCACTCGAGCTGGCCGGGGTCACGGCCTCGACCGCGGACCCCGGCGACGGTCGCATCGAGCGGGATCCCGACGGTTCCCCGAGCGGCACGCTCCACGAAGGAGCGATGGATTTCGTGGAGCGCCACCAGCCTGACGACACTCCCGCCGACCTCGAGGCGGCGCTCCGTCTCGGCCAGGCGTACCTCCATTCGCTGGGGATCACGGCCTGGCAGGACGCGATCGTCCGACCGGAGACGGAGGAGCGGGCGTACGTGGCGCTGGCGTCACGGGGCGAGCTGACCGCGCGGGTCGTGGGGGCGATGTGGTGGGAGCGTCATCGCGGCGTCGAGCAGATCGAGGAGTTCGAGGCACGCCGCGAGGCGACGTCGATCGGGCGCTATCGCGCCACGAGCGTGAAGCTGATGATGGACGGCGTGCTCGAGAACTTCACCGGCGCCATGCTCGAGCCGTACGGCGACGGCCACGGGGGCACGACCGACAACCGCGGCCTGCTCCAGATCGATCCGGACGGACTGGCCGATTGGGTGCCGCGGCTCGATGCGCTCGGGTTCCAGCCGCACTTCCATGCCATCGGCGATGGCGCGGTGCGGGCCTCGCTCGATGCCGTGGCGGCCGCCCGGCGGGCCAACGGCCCGTCCGACACGCGACCCCACGTCGCGCACATCCAGGTCATCCATCCCGATGACATCGACCGCTTCAGACAGCTCGGGGTCGCGGCCAACGCCCAGCCGTACTGGGCGTGCCACGAAGGGCAGATGGACGACCTGACGGTCCCGTTCCTCGGCGACCGCTGGCGCTGGCAATACCCATACCGCTCACTGCGGGCCGCGGGTGCGGTGCTGGCCATGGGCTCGGATTGGAGCGTGTCGACGCCCGATCCGCTGCTCGAGATGGAGGTCGCTGTCGAGCGCATCGCGGACGAGGCACGAGGCGAGCGCGAACCGTTCCTGCCCGACCAGCGCCTCGAGCTCGTCGATGCCCTGGCGGCGTTCACGGCGGGTTCGGCGTACGTCAATCACCTCGACGACACTGGCACGCTCGAGGTCGGCAAGCTGGCCGACCTGGCCATCCTCGATCGTGACCTGTTCGACCGGGCAGCCGGCGCGATCGGCGAAGCACGGGTCGTCGGCACGTTCGTCGAGGGCGTGGCGGTCTACGAGGATGCCGCGCTCGAGGGCGGCTGACGCGGGTTCGGGCGACCGTCGGGGCGACGGCGCACATGGACGGATGACGATGCCCGATTCGCGCCGGACGACGGTGTCGCCCGAGCCCGGCTGGGGCGATGCTCCTGTTGCGCACCGGAAGGACCGGGGACGCAGAAAGGAGCGATCAAGCGATGAACGCACTCGCCGTCCTGTACGTGAACGAGCATCTGCAGGAACTGCTCGATGAGGCAGCCGAGCGCCGCGCGCTCGATAGCGACCGACCGTCCCTGCGTCAGCGGATCGCCTCCGCTGCGGCCGGTGTCCAGGCCCGCCTGGCGATGCCGCTCGACAATCGCGGCACGATCCTCCCGAAGCTGCAGGACTATCCCTACCGGGGCTGAGACCTCCTCCTCTCGGCCTCGTCCGACCTCCCTCCCGAACGAAACCCCCGGTTCCTCCTCCGGGGGTTTCGTCTTGTCCGGCGAGGGCTACCCTAGGCGGCGATGGAGCCGCGACTGAGCCTGATCACGCTGGGGGTCGAGGACCTCGACCGGGCGATCGCCTTCTACCGCGACACCGTCGGCTGGCAACCGGCATCGGTGGTCGACGGCGATGTGGCGTTCTTCGACCTCGGCGGCGTCATCCTGGCGTTGTGGCGGCACCGCGACCTGGCCGCGGATTCCGGCGTGGCGAGCGACGCTCTGGGGAGCTATCACGGCTTCGCCCTCGCCCACAACGTTCGATCGCGCGCGGAGGTCGACGCCCTGTTCGCGCACCTCGCCGAGCGGGGCGGCAGCATCGCCAAGTGGCCGGTCGAGACGGACTGGGGCGGCTATTCGGGGTACTTCGTCGACCCGGATGGCCACCACTGGGAGATCGCGCACAACCCGTTCTGGACGATCCGCGATGACGGACGGATCGACCTGCAGGGCGACCGGGGCAGCTCCGGCTAGGAGACGTGGCCCGACCGATCGGGGGGCAGGTCGGTCGGTGTGTCGACGTCGCGCAAGGTGGCCCCGGCCGGGTCGTCGACGCGCCAGGCCGCGGGCGGCATGGCAGTCACGTCGAGGACGGTCAGCAGGGCGCGCAGCCGACGCTCCCCCTGCGTCAGCAGCCCATCGACGGCCGCACCGGCGGGCGTGCGTCGGACCGCCATGGGCAACGGACGCGGACCGGTGTCATCGGCAAGGATCACCAGGTCGTGCGTGTCGAGGCCGCGCACCAATGCCCGCAGCACGGCCGCGACGAGGGTCGGCATGTCACCACCGACCACGACGACGCGCTCGACCGATGACGGCATCGCCCGCAGCCCGACCGCCAGGCCGGCCAGCGGTCCCTCGAACGGCCGGTTGTCGGATGCGACGATCACCCCACCGGGAACGGCGAGACGCGAGCCGGGCGACGTGACCACGACGACGGGGTCGCCGAGGCCACGGACCGCATCGATGGCATGAGCGAGCAGCGTTCGCCCGTCGATCGATTCGGCGAGCTTGTCGCGTCCGAACCGCGACGACCTGCCGCCGGCGAGCACGATCGCGCCGACCCGGCCCGCGGTCCGCTCGGCGGTCACGGCGCGGCGGTCACGGCGCGGCCGCGATCGGCGCCTTCGGCCCCGGCAGGTGACCGCTCGGCGTCCGTCGCAGGATCCCGCGGCGATCGAGGTCCTCGAGGATGGCCATCACGTAGCGGCGGCTGGTGCCGGTCGCGTCGCGGAACGCGGCAGGCGTCAGTGGCGCACGGGTGGCCATCGCCAGCGCGCGCGCGGCGAGGTCCCGATAGGTCGACATCGCGTACGCAAGCTCGGGCTCGAGCACGACGATCCGGCCGGCGCGCTCGAGTGACCGGACACCGGCCGGGGGGCAGCCGACGGCCTGGGCCGCCGCGGACAGCGACGGTGGCGCCGGGACCGCGAGCACGGCCTCGAGGCGATCCATCGCGGCCGCCAGGACGGGATCGACGCGCGACGCGGGCGAGCCCGGCAGCCGCAGGCGATCGCCATCGCGGACCAGCCGCCCGTCGGCGACCAGCTCGTCGATCAGGCCGGCGGCCGCCGCCACGGCCTCGTCCCGGCGCAGGCTGACCACCCGCCGGATCGATCGGCTGACCGTCGCGCGGACGGCGGTGAGCGCGGCATCGGCGACCACCGCCTCCATGACCGTCGCGAGCCCGATCTCGCGGACGTCGTCGGCCAGGCGACCGTCAGCGGCCCCGTGCAGGTCGCGCGTCGCCACTGCGGCGTGCCCGCCCGCGGCGACGGCGGCCGCCAGGGCACCGACGCGGTCTGGTGTCTGGCGTCGGCGCGAGACGCCTCGCGGGGGATGGACATCGAGGATCGTGCCACCGATCGGGTGGAGACCGGCGCCCCGGCGCAGGACGAACCGATCGCCCGACGCAAGCGCCACCGGTGACGCCAGGCGGACGACGCCGGCGGTCGTACCGTCGGGCAGGACCAGCGCGTCCCGTCCGGACCGCCCGACCTGGGCCTCCGTGGCGGCCGTCCCGGCGTGGAACCGGGCGTGCGCACGATCGGCGATCGCCGAGCCGAATGTCGCCAGTGCCCGGCTCGTCGCCTGGATGGTCGGGTCGGCCGTCAGGACGTCGCCACGGTGCACCTCGTCGGCCGTCGCACCGGCGATGTTGAGCGCGGTCCGGCCGCCGTCGGCGCGCTCCACGCTCAGCCCGTGGACCTGGACCTCGCGGACCCGGACGGTCCGGTCGCCGGGCACGACCCGGAGCGTGTCGCCGCGCGAGATCGGCCCACCGCGCAGCGTGCCGGTCACGACCGTGCCGCGGCCCTTGACCGCGAAGACCCGGTCGATCGCCACTGCCCCCGGGCGAGTGGGTGCGACGACGCCACCGTTCGCCGCAGCGACGCGTGCGGCCAGCCCGGCGAGGGCGGTGCGGATGGCCGCAAGACCGTGGCCGGTCAGCCCCGACGCGGCCACGACCGGCGAACCGGCAAGGCTCGTCGGCGCGAGGAGGTCCGTGATCGCGGCAACGACCGACACGATCCGCTCGGGCTCGACGGCGTCGACCTTGGTGACGACCACGACGCCCGGGCCGATCGACAGTGCATCGAGCAGCCCAAGATGCTCGAGCGTCTGGGCGCGAGGCCCGTCATCGGCCGCCACGACCAGCATGGCGGCGTCGATCTCGCCGGCGCCCACCAGCATGTTCCCGACCAGCCGGTCGTGCCCCGGCACATCGACGAAGTCGATGACGGTCCCGTCATCGAGCGTCAGGTGGGCGTACCCGATGTCGATCGTCATCCCCCGCCGGCGCTCCTCCGGCAGGCGATCGGCATCGATCCCGGTCAGTGCGCGCAGCAGCGTGGTCTTGCCGTGATCGATGTGCCCGGCGGTGCCGACGACGACCGTCATCCGCCCTCCGCCAGCACCCGCTCCAGCGCGTCCGCCAGCGCGGCGTCGGCCTCCGGATCGACGGTCCGCAGATCGAGCACGACCCGGTCGTCAGCCAGCCGAGCGATCACGGTCGGGGTACCGTGGCGCAGTGCGGCGAGCGCGCGCGCCGGCGAGCTGACCCGAAGCGCCAGCCCCCACGAGGGCAAGGTCTCGCCCGGCAGCGATCCGCCACCGACGGTCGATCGGAGCTCGACGCGGTCGACTCGCTCGCCGAGCCCATCAGCCAACGCCGCGGCTCGCGCGCGCAACCCCTCGAGCGGGGCAGACAGCATGACCCAGACGGGGATCTGATCGGTGGCCAGGCCTGCCCGGTACAGGCCGAGCGTCCGGGCCATCCCGAGCAGCGTCACCTTGTCCGGGCGCATGGCGCGAGCGAGGGGGTCTCGCCGCATCCGGTCGATGAGATCGGCCCGGCCGACGACCAGGCCGGCTTGCGGGCCGCCGACCAGCTTGTCGCCGCTGAAGGTCACGACGTCGGAGCCGGCCGCGAGGCGCTCGCCGGGTGTCGGTTCATGGGCCAGCCCGTAGCGCTCGGTCGGCAGGAAGGCGCCAGAACCGAGGTCATCGATGACGATCGCTCCGTGGCGGTGCGCCACGGCGGCCACCTCGGCCGGGTCGGGCACCGCGGTGAAGCCACGCATCGTGAAGTTCGACGGGTGCACCCGCAGGACCGCTCGGGCGCGGCCCTCCGCGAGCGGCGCCTCGAAGTCCGCGGCGGTCGTCCGATTGGTCGTCCCGACCTCGATGAGCTTCGCCCCGGCCCGGCGGATGATGTCCGGGATCCGGACGCCGCCGCCGATCTCGACCAGCTCTCCGCGCGACACCACGACGCCACGACCGCGACCGGCCAGCCCGACGGCGAGCGCGACCGCGGCGGCGTTGTTGTTGGTGACGACGGCATCCTCCGCGCCGGTCAGGGCGATGAGGTGCTCTTCGGCCTCGCGGAACCGTCGGCCGCGGCGGCCCGTGGCCCGATCGATCTCGAGCAGCAGGTAGTCGGTCGCCGCGTCGACGGCCTCGGCGGCGTGCTCCGCCCAGGGCGCGCGCCCGAGGTTGGTGTGGACGATCACCCCGGTCGCGTTGATGACCCACACCGGGTCGTGGCCGACCCACGCCTCCAGCCGGGCGATCAACCGGTCCGCCAGCTGGTCGAGCGTGGCCGGCGCGACGTCCGGGTCGTCCGCCGCGATCGCGGCCCGCTCGTCGGCGATGACCTCGCGCGCGGCCGCCGCGAGCGCGGCCGGGTCGCGCCCGACCTCCAGGCGCGGACGGACCGCGGCGAGGACGCGTTCGACGCTCGGGGGACGGGGACGCGTGGTCGACACTCGAGCGGCACCTCAGCGGTCGGTGGCGGGAGCGCGTGGGAGTCGAACCCACCACGCCACGCCGAGCGCGGCGTCACCGGTGTTGAAGACCGGGAGACCCACCGGGACCCCTCCGCTCCCACGCTCGATGGTAGCGCGGGTGGTCTGGCCTATCATCGGCTGATGACCGCGCTCGAGGAGATGGCCCCGTTCCGCCTCACCAGCCTGACCGACTGCGGCGGCTGCGCCGCGAAGCTGGGCGCCGACCTGCTGGGCGATGCACTCGCCGGTCTGGGGGCCGAGACGGCCCCAGCCGAGCTGATCGCCGGACTCGACCCGCCGGATGACGCCGCCGCGTACCGGGTCAGCGACGAGCTCGCCATCATCGGCACGCTCGACTTCTTCCCACCGCTCGTGGACGACCCGCGGACCTACGGCGAGATCGCGGCCGCCAATGCCCTGAGCGACGTCTTCGCGATGGGCGGTCGCGTGCTCTTCGCGCTGTCGATCGCGGCATTCCCCGAGGAGCTGCCGCGGGAGGTGCTCGCGGCCATCTTCGAGGGCGCGTCGGCGAAGGTCCGCGAGGCGGGTGGCACGCTGGCCGGTGGTCACACGATCCGCGATCCCGAACCCAAGTACGGCCTGGCGGTCGTCGGCGCCGCGCATCCCGACCGGCTGCTGCGCAAGGGAGGCGCACAACCCGGCGACACGCTGATCCTGACCAAGGCGCTCGGGACCGGCGTGCTCGTCAGCGGCCACCGCCAGGGTCGTACGCGGGCGGCGGATCTCGACGCCGCGGTCGACTCGATGCGGGCGTTGAACCGCGACGCCGCCGAGGTCCTCGTCGCCGACGGCGTGCGGGCGGCGACCGACGTCACCGGCTTCGGCCTGCTGGGGCACGGCCTGGAGATGGCCCGGGCGTCGGGGGCCAGGTTCGTGTTCGAGGCGGGCGCCTTGCCGGCGCTCAGCGGCTCGCTCGAGCTGTCGGCTGCGGGGCTGGAGACCGGCGGGGCGGCCCACAACCGTCGCTTCGTGGCGAGCGAACTGACGGTGTCGGACGGCATCGACCCGGCGCTGGTGCGCCTGGCCCGTGATCCGCAGACGAGTGGCGGGCTGCTGGCGGCCGTCCCGGCCGACCGGCTGGCTGACGTTCGGGCCCACCTGGCGGGCGCGGGTGCGAACGCCTGGATCATCGGTCGAGTCGAGGCCGGTGTCGGCATCGCCCTGGTCGGCGGGTAGCCAGCGAGCCATGGAGATCGCCCCCAGGGTGCGCCGCATCGGTTCGACCAAGGTCAACGTCTACCTGATCGAGGAAGCAGGCGGCGTGACCGTGATCGACGCCGGCCTGCCCGGCTACTGGGCGGACCTCACCAGGGAGCTGGCCGCCATGGACCGGTCACTCGACGATGTCCGGGCCGTCCTGCTCACCCATGCCCACGACGATCACATCGGCTTCGCCGAGCGGGCGCGCACGGAACGCCGGGTGCCGATCCGGGTCCACGCCGAGGACGCCGGCCGGGCCCGTGGCGAAGCCGTGCCGAAGAACGAGGGCGGCGGCTCGATCCGGCCGTGGCCGCTCATCACCTTCCTCGCCTTCGGCATCCGGCGTGGGTTCATCGGCACCAAGCACATCGGCGCGGTCGACACGTTCGACGACGGCGCGACGCTTGATGTCCCGGGCAGTCCGCGGGTGATCCACGTCCCGGGTCACACGGCGGGGAGCGTCGCGTTCCACCTGGCCGACCGGAGCACCCTGCTGGTCGGTGACGCGTTCATCACCCTCAACGTCGTCAACGGCGCGACCGGACCGCAGTTGTTCGCGAACTTCAACCTCGACAACGCCCAGGCGTTGGCGTCGCTCGATCGCTTCGACGGCATCGAGGCCGAGCACGTCCTGCCCGGCCACGGGGAGCGCTGGACCGGCGGCGTCGCCGAGGCGGTCCGGTTGGCGAGGGCGACGAGCGTGCGGTAGGCCGTGCCCCCGAACTCGGCCGGCCCCCCACTCCACCGCGCGCCACTAGCGAGCCCGCCGCCTCCGGAGCGCTACACTCGGGCGGTCGTGCTCCGCAGGAGGCCACCCGAGTGGCGAAACCCTACGTTCGACTGACCCAGCCCCTCGTGCGCGACACGAAGGACAGCGACCTGCGTCCCGCGACCTGGGACGAGGCGCTCGATCGCGTGGCCGACGGGTTCCGCGCTGCGAAGGCAGCGCACGGCCCGACGACCTTCGGCACCTTCAGCTGCAGCAAGGCGACCAACGAGGTCAACTACGCGGCACAGAAGTTCAGCCGGACGATCCTGGGCAGCAACAACATCGACAGCTGCAACCGGACCTGACACGCCCCGAGCGTCGCCGGTCTGGCGACCGTGTTCGGTGCCGGTGGCGGCACAAGTTCATATCGTGAGGTCGAGGACACCGATCTGATCGTCCTGTGGGGCAGCAATGCCCGCGAGACGCATCCGATCTTCTTCCACCACCTGCTCAAAGCCGTCCACAAGGGCGCCCGGCTGTATGCGGTCGATCCGCGCCGGACGTCGTCGGCGGAGTGGGCCGACACATGGCTCGGCCTCGACGTGGGCAGCGACATCGCGCTTGCCAACGCGGTCGGACGCGAGATCATCGCCGCCGGCCTGGCGAACCGCGCGTTCATCGAGCGGGCGACCGTCGACTTCGAGGCCTACCGGGCGAAGGTCGACAGCTACACGCTCGACTACGCCGAGCGTGAGACCGGCGTGCCGGCAGCCGCCATCCGCGACCTGGCCCATGCCCTCGCGACGGCG
Organism: Candidatus Limnocylindrales bacterium; assembly: GCA_035692005.1. GTDB lineage: Bacteria > Chloroflexota > Limnocylindria > Limnocylindrales > CSP1-4 > SPCO01. The sequence continues at coordinate 53,000 of DASSII010000102.1, forward strand.
CCGCGGGCGATGATCTGCTGGACGCTCGGCATCACCGAGCATCACAACGCGGTCGACAACGTCCTCGCCCTCATCTCGCTCGTGCTGCTGACCGGTCACGTCGGCCGCTACGGCAGCGGCGTGAACCCGTTGCGTGGCCAGAACAACGTCCAGGGCGGCGGCGACATGGGCGCCCTGCCCGACCGCCTCGTCGGGTTCCAGCATGTCGAGAACGACGCACTCCGCTCGAAGTTCGACGAGGCGTGGGGCGTGACGGTCCCGCCCAGGCGCGGCTGGCACCTGTCGGGCATGTTCGACGCGATGGAGCGCGGCGACCTGACCGCCGTCTACTGCATCGGCGAGAACCCGGTCCAGTCCGAGGCGGACCAGCGCCGGACGATCGGGTTGCTCACCGGCCTCGACTTCCTCGTCGTCCAGGACCTGTTCCTGACCAGGACGGCCCAGCTCGCCGATGTCGTCCTGCCGGCCGCGGCGTCGTGGGCAGAGAGTGAGGGCACCGTCACCAACTCCGAGCGGCGGGTCCAGCGGGTGCGCAAGGCGGTCGAGCCGCCGCCGGGTGCCCGGGACGACCTGGCCATCATCTTCGAGCTCGCGAACCGGATGGGCGGGCAGTGGGGCGAGCCGGACGCCGAGGCGGTCTGGGACGAGGTCCGCCGCCTGTCGCCGGTCCACACCGGGATGAGCTACCGGCGCCTCGAGGAGCTCGGCGGGCTCCAGTGGCCGTGCTACGACGAGGACCATCCGGGCGAGCTGTTCCTGCACTCGCGCCTGTGGGAGGATCCCGTGCCGGGCAACCGGGTGCCGTTCGTGCCGGTCGATCATGACCCGCCGATCGACAAGCTCACCACGGAGTACCCGATCCGGCTGACCACCGGACGCCGCCTCGATTCGTACAACACCGGCGTCCAGTCAGGCGGCTACACGTCCCCCCTGCGCCGCGGCGAAACGCTTGACATGTCGCCCGAGGACGCCGAGGCGTACGGGCTGGTCGACGGGGAGCGGGTTCGCGTCACGTCTCGCCGCGGCCAGGTCGAGGTCCCGATCCGGATCCACGACAGCATGCGCCCCGGGCTGACGTTCATGACCCTGCACTTCCAGGACGACGTCGCCACGAACCTGCTGACGATCGACGCCACCGATCCGAAATCGGGCACGGCCGAGTTCAAGGCGACGGCCATCCGCATCGACAAGCTGGAGGCGGCGCTGCCGGCCTGACCGGACGGTCCGGGTCTGACCGGTCGTCGCGGCGCTACACTCGGACACCATGGACCTGCACGTGATCGGGCCGCTCGCGTCGCCAGCCGAGCGTGCCGCGGTGGACAGCGTGCTCGGGCCGCCCGAGTCGGGCTGGGTCGGCGGGGCTCGTCGACCGGGGATCGACGGCCACGTCGCCCGCGGCGGTCATGCGGTCCGGGCCCGGCGGACGGAATTGCTCCCCGCGCTCCACGCGGTCCAGGACCGGATCGGCTGGATCAGCCAGCCCGCGCTCAACTACATCTCGCGGCGGCTCGCCGTCCCACCGGCCGAGGCTTACGGCGTCGCCACGTTCTACGCGCTCTACGCGACGACGCCACGGCCGCCCGTAGTGGCTCACGTCTGCGACGACATCGCCTGCCGCCTGGCGGGTGCGGAACGGATCTGCGAGGACCTCGAACGAGCGGTCGGGCCGGACGGCGATGCCGCCCGCGACGGCCAGGTCGGCTGGCGTCGTTCGCCGTGCCTCGGTCTGTGCGACCTGGCGCCGGCTGCCCTGATCACCCGCGCGGGTGACGTCCCGCAGGTGGCGAGCGCGGCACCCATCGACGCGGCCGGCGTCATCGCCCGGCTCGACGGGGCCGTGACGGACCGCCCCGCCCCGGCCCTCCGGCAGACCGGCCAGCCCGGACTGCGGCTGCTCCGTCGAGTGGGCGTGGTCGACCCGACCTCGCTCGATGACTATCGCGCCCACGGCGGGTATGTCGCCCTGGCGCGGGCGATGGACCTCGGCCCGGCGGGCGTGATCGAGGAAGTGACCGCATCGAAGCTGATGGGCCGCGGCGGCGCGGCCTTCCCGACCGGTCGCAAGTGGGCGGCCGTGGCCGGTCAGCCGGCCCAGCCCCACTACCTCGTCTGCAATGCGGACGAATCCGAGCCGGGCACGTTCAAGGATCGGGTGCTCCTCGAGGGCGACCCGTTCGCGACGGTCGAGGCGATGACGATCGCGGGCTTCGCCACCGGCGCCACGCGCGGCTACCTCTACCTGCGCGGCGAGTATCCCGAGGCCGAGCGACGGGTGCAGGCGGCGATCGAGGCAGCCCGCTCCGCGGGTCTCCTCGGGCCGGACGTGCTGGGCTCGGGGTTCCCGTTCGACATCGAGCTCCGTCGCGGCGCCGGGGCGTACATCTGTGGCGAGGAGACCGCCCTCTTCGAATCGATCGAGGGCAAGCGCGGCGAGCCGCGTAACAAGCCACCGTTCCCGGTGGAGGTCGGGCTGTTCGGCAAGCCGACGGTCGTCAACAACGTCGAGACGCTGGCCAATGTCCCGCTCATCCTCGAGATGGGCGGCGAGGCCTATGCGCAGATCGGCACGGAGGGCTCGACCGGACCGCGGCTGTTCTGCCTGTCGGGCAACGTCGTCCGCCCCGGGGTCTACGAGGTCGAATTCGGGGCGACCCTCGGTGAGCTCATCGCGATGGCCGGCGGCGTGACCGCGAGCCGCGACATCCGGGCCATCCTGCTCGGTGGCGCGGCGGGCGTGTTCGTCGGACCGGACGCGCTGTCGATGCCGCTCACCTTCGAGGCGACCCGCGCCGCCGGGGCGACGCTCGGCTCCGGCGTGATCATGGTGTTCGACGAGACCGTCGACCTGGTCGACACGCTGCGACGGATCGCCCGCTTCTTCCGCGACGAGTCATGCGGGCAGTGCGTGCCGTGCCGGGTCGGCAGCGTCCGCCAGGAGGAGCTGCTCGCGCGGCTCGCGGCCCGATCCACCGTCCGCTCGCGCGCCGAGGAGCTGGTCCTCCTGCGCGACATCGGCCAGGCGATGCGCGATGCATCGATCTGTGGGCTTGGCCAGACCGCGTCCTCGGCCATCGAGTCGGCGCTGCGCACGCCGGGGTTGGTCGCCCTGTGACCGACGATACGACGGGGCTGTCGATGACCCGCGACCCGGCACCCGATCCGGCCACCCCGCATGCCGGTCAGCCGCCGGCCGCCCAGCCGCTGACCGAGATCGTGCTGCAGCCACCGGCCCGGGCCTCGCGAGTACCGATGGCGCCGGAGATCGAGCCACCGCCGCCGATCGAGATCACGATCGACGGCCGGCCCGTCAGCGTGCCGGCCGGCGCCACCCTGTTGACCGCCCTGCGCGAGCATGGGGTCGAGACGCCGACGCTGTGCTATGCCGATCACCTGACCCCGGTCAACGTCTGCCGGGTGTGCGTCGTCGAGGTCACCGGTTCCCGCGTCCTGGTGCCCGCCTGCTCGCGCGTCGCCGAAGCGGGCATGGACGTCCAGACCGACTCGGAACGGGTGCGAACGGCGCGCAAGGTCGTCCTCGAATTCCTCGGCTCATCGGTCGACGTGTCGCTCAGCGGGCCGGCCGTGCCCGACGGATCCATCCACGACTACATGGACCGCTATGGCGCTGACCCGACCCGGTTCGGTCCCCCGGCGCCGCCCGCTCCGGCCGGCGAGCGCGACCGGCACGAGGCCGGTCACCACCACGCGCCGACCGGCGATGCCGCCGCCACCGTCGCCCAGCCGACGAAGGTCGACAACGAGCTGTACGTGCGCGACTACGCAAAATGCATCCTCTGCTACAAGTGTGTCGAGGCCTGCGGCGAGGACGCCCAGAACACGTTCGCCATCGCCGTGGCCGGTCGCGGCTTCGACGCCCGGATCTCGACCGAGCAGGCCGTGCCGTTGCCCGAGTCCGCGTGCGTCTACTGCGGCAACTGCATCGGGGTGTGCCCGACGGGCGCCCTGATGGCCAAGCCCGAATACGACATGCGAGCGGCGGGCACGTGGGACCCGTCGGCGCAGACGGTGACCGAGACCATCTGCCCGTACTGCGGGGTCGGCTGCGTGGTCGAGCTGCACGTCCAGGACGATCGCGTCCTCAAGGTGACTTCGCCGCTCGACTCGTCGGTCACCGAGGGTCATCTGTGCGTGAAAGGGCGGTTCGGCTTCGATTTCGTCAACGAGCGGCCGAAGCCCCCCGCCTGATCCGCAGCGCGCATCGGACCCCTGTCAGGCGCCGATCAACCCCAGCCGCTGAGGTCGCGCAGGTCGATCCGCCGGTCGTGGGCGTACACGTTGAAGCCGTCGCCGCGCAGGAAGCCGACCAGCGTGACCCCGAGGCGCTCAGCGGTCTCGACCGCCAGATCGGACGGCGCCGACACGGCGCACACGATCGGCACGCCGGCGACGGCCGCCTTCTGGACGATCTCGAAGCTGACGCGTCCGCTGACCATGAGGATGCGATCGTGGAGCGGCAGGGCACCGGCGAGCAACTGCGAGCCGACGACCTTGTCGAGTGCATTGTGGCGACCGACATCCTCGCGCAGGACGACCAGCTCGCCGACCGGCGTGAACAGGGCAGCCGCGTGCAGGCCGCCGGTCTGATCGAACGCGCGTTGCGCCGCGCGCAGCATGTCCGGCAGGGCAAGGATCACCGTGCGCGACACGATCGGTCCGTCTGGCAAGGGCGCGCTCCGGACCGCGACCTCGTCGATCGACGCCTTGCCGCAGATGCCGCATGACGCGGTGGCGATGAACCGTCGCTCAGCCACCACGCCGGCGTCGAACGGGCGCGACAGGCGCACGACGATCGTGTCGTCCGGCTGGCTGAGCGACGCAGGGTCACCGCCTTCGGTGCCGACCACCTCCGGGCCCTCGATGAGGCCCTCGCTGCGCAGGAAGCCGACCGCCAGCTCCGCCTCGTGACCGGGGGTGCGCATCGTGACCGCGACGGCGACCGGGTCCTGATCGGGGCCGGCGGCGCGGATCTCGAGCGGTGCCTCGCCGACGATGCGGTCCGGCCGGACCTCGAGCGAGGCGCCCCGGACGGTCACGACCGAGCGGGTCGCGATGTGGCGGGTCGGTGGAGCGGAGCCTTCACGCATCGCGGCGAGTGTACTGGTGCCCCCCGTGACCGTCGGGGCGTCGTCTCCCCGCGCGTGGACGGCGATACTCCGACGGCCGGCCTCGGCTTCGGCTGCCACGAGGGGAACCGTGAACGATTGGGTCTGTGACAACTGCAAGTCCATCAACCGCGCATCGGCCGCGTCCTGCTACAGCTGTGGCGGGGTCCGCGAGGTCGTCGACGCGCGCGAGAAGCGGGACCTCGCCAACGCCGGCACGGGCCTCGATCCGATGCCGGCCGGCGAGGGCCTGGCGCCCTCGCCATCGGGTGGCTCGGGCGTCGGCGCGTTCGCCCTGTCGGGCGCCGCTCCGGGCGGGCTGATCGGCGACACGTCGAGTGCGATCGGCGCCTTCACTCGCCCGACGTCGGCAGGTCCGGCCGGTGGCGCGGACGTCCTCGGCGGGCTGCTCGTCGGCGCGCTGGCGGCGATCGTCGCCTCGGCGGTGTGGTACGGCGTCGTGGCGGTCACCAACTATCAGGTCGGCATCGTCGCCATCGCGGTCGGGTTCCTCGTCGGTCAGGGCGTGGTCCTCGGCGCTCGGCGCCACGGCCACGTCGCGCTGGTGGCGATCTCGGTCGTGTTGACGCTGCTCGCGTTGGCCATCAGCGAGTACCTGATCGTGGTCCACATCGTCAACCAGGAGCTGGCCGCGGAGGGCGCCTCGGTCGATGTCATCCAGCCCCTCGGTCTGGTGGTCGAGGTCATCACCGAATCACTGAAGGCCGAGCCCCTGACCCTCGTGTTCTGGGCCATCGCCCTCTTCCAGGCGTTCATCATCCCCGCGCGGATGATCGGCGATCTCGGTCGGCAGGATCGGCCGGCCTGACCCGGGCGGCCCCCGGCTCGCCTCCCCTAGCGGTCGAGGAACACCGCTCCGCCCAGCGGCCGCAGGCAGTGGGTCGAGCTCATCGCCTGGTGGTAGCCACCGGCATTGAGCAGCGCGACGATGTCGCCCTCGTCGACCGGCGGCATCGGGTACGCCTCGGCGAACACGTCACTCGCCTCGTTGATGTGCCCGGCGACCGTCACCGTCGCGGTCCGCTCCGCCGCGGCATCGCGACACAGCACCAGCTCCTGGGCGAAACCGTAGATGAAGTACGCGCAATTGACGTTCCAGCCGAGGTCCAGCCCGACGAACGTGACGCCGCGCCGTTGCTCGACCGTCACGACCTCCCCGAGCAGGATCCCGGCGTCCTTCGAGAGATAGTCGCCTGGCTCGGCCGCCACGCGGACCCCGAGCGGCCCGAGGTGGCGGGCCACCGCCGCGGCATACGCCCCGAGGTCGATCGCCTGCTCGTCGGCGCGCGCCGGCACGCCGAGCCCGCCGCCCACGTTGACCTCCTCGACCGGATGACCCGCGGCGCGCAGCCGTTCCACCGCCTCGACCGCCGCCGGCAGGGCCGCCTCGAACCCAGGCAGCCCGTCGGCGAGCCAGCCGGATCCCGCGTGGAAGTGGACGGTGTCGATCGCGAGGTCGTGCCGCGCGACCGCAGCGAGGGCATCGTCGAGCCGTTCGAGCCCGACGCCGAACTTCGTCGGCCGGGCACCGCTGTACTCGAGCTGCCGGTTGTAGCCCGCCCCGGTCGCGGGATCGATCCGCAGCCCGACGCGCGTTCCCGGCGCCCGGCGGCCATACCGTTCGAGCTGGCTGATGGCGTCGAGATTGAGGTGGATGCCGTGCGCCAGGAGCACGTCGAGGTCGCGGTCCGACACGTTCGTGCCGGTGAAGCTGATCTCATCCGCTTGCCAGCCGCAGGCGAGCGCCCGCTCGACCTCGCCGGGCGAGCAGGCGTCGATTCCCACGCTGGCCGGGCTGCCCGGCGTCCCGAGGTCGCGCAGCACCGACAGGATCTCGGGCAGCGGATTGGCCTTGAGGGCGAAGCGGAGGCGGAAGGGCAGCCCGGTCGGGGCGAACGCCGCCTGCATCGCCCGAGCGTTCTCGGCGAACCGGCGGCGGTCATAGGCGAACAGCGGCGTGCCATGCTCGCGCGCCAGCGATTCGGCATCGACCCCGGCGATCGCCAGGCGGCCGGCCTCGATGTCCAGCCCGGGACGCACCCACCAGGGCGCACCGACGACGGTGGTCACGCCGACGCCCCGGCCCGGGTCAGGCGACGACGCGTGGCCGCGACCGGCCCGCTCCGCTCCCCGGCGTCCAGCGGTTCGGTCCCTCCTCGACATCGACCCCGATCGCCTCCACCAGGCGCTGGCTCGCCGCAGCGACCTCGGCGATGGCGGATTCGAATGCCTCGCGGTTGCGGGCGCTGGGCTCGCGATAGCCACTCAGCTTGCGGACGAACTGGCGGGCGGCTGCCTCCAGTTCGCCGGTCGTCGCCGTTTCCCCGGGACGACGGAGGGTCTTGATGCTCCGGCACATGCGAGTACGGTAGGGCCCATGGCCACTCCCCGCCAAGTCGCCACGCTGGCCGTCGTCGTGGCGGCCGGTGTCGCGCTCGGCATCGGCATCGATGTCATCCGCGTCGGGGGCATCGACACGTGGCTCGACCGCCATCGGCCGCCCGTTGTCTATGAGCGGCTCGGCCGGCGCGTCGACATCGGTGGTCGCGCGCTGTACCTCGATTGTCGCGGGCAGGGCAGCCCGACCGTCGTCCTCGAGTCAGGGATGGGCGACGGCGCGGGCGGCTGGGGCTCGGTACTCGATGCGTCCGCGACGACGACCCGCACCTGCGCGTACGACCGGGCCGGTCGCGGCTCGAGCGACCCCCGCGGGCGGCACACCGCCACCGATGCCGCGGCCGACCTCCGGGCGCTGCTCGCGGCGGCCGGGGAGCGTCCACCGTTCATCGTCGTCGGTCATTCGCTCGGTGAGGCGTACGCCCGCGTCTTCGCGTCGCGCTATCGGACGGAGATGCGCGGCATCGTGATGGTCGACGGGTTCTCGCCCGATCTCCAGGTGGATGCCATCGAGCCGCTCCTGGGCGCGCTGCGTCCCGAGTACCAGGCCAGCCTGCAGTCGCTGCGCGATCTCGTGGCGCGCGTCGAGGATCTCGACTGGGCGACGTCCGAGGCGCAGCTCCGGGCGGCCGATGTCAGCGGCCTGCCGCTGGAGGTCCTGCGCGCACCGCGCGAGGAACCGCGCCTCGACGAGGCCGCCAACCGGGCCATCGCCGCGGCCTGGCAGGACGCCTACGGCTCACTGTCGCCCGGCCGGCTGCGCTACGAGATCGCGTGGGGGGCCGGACACATCATCCAGGCCGACCGACCCGATCTGGTCATCGCGGCGATCGATCGATCCGTGCGGGCCGCCCGTGACTGACCGACAGCCGGCCGCAGCGGTGATTGCCGCACTCGGCCTCCGGGCACACCCCGAGGGGGGCTGGTACGCCGAGACCTGGCGCGCGCCGGCGGTCGGCACCACCCGACCGTCGAGCAGCGCGATCCTGTACCTGCTGGCGGCGGGCGAACGGTCGCATTGGCATCGCGTCGACGCTGACGAGATCTGGCAGTACGTGGCCGGCGACCCACTCGAACTGCGAACCGCATCCGATGGACGGCCCCCCATCGAGCACCGGCTCGGCCGACCGCTGGCCGGCGATGGCATCCCGCAGGTCGTCGTCCCGGCCGGGACGTGGCAGGCCGCTCGCTCGCTGGGCGACTGGACCCTGGTCGGCTGCATCGTCGCGCCGGCCTTCTCGTTCGATGGGTTCGAGCTGGCGCCGCCGGGCTGGGAGCCGACCGCCTGACGGGCGCGCCGGGCGGCGGTGACGACGGTCACCGTCAAACGTGCCGGTGGCGGGAGTTGCAAGGCACCAGTTGCCGCGGAACGCGTATCCTGCGAACTCCTACGTGCTGCTCCGCGTCGACCGGTGTCGGCCGATCGGACGGCCTGCCATCATCGCTGGGGGATCCCGTTCCATGGTCGTTCTGCCCCGCTCCGCTCGTCGGACCACGCTCGCGCTGGTGTCCGTCGCTCTCGCCACGATCGTCGCCACGGGCACCGCGCTCGCCTCGACACCCGTGACGGTCGGCTACCGCGATCACAACTACGGCGGCGGCGCCAGCCGTCCGTCCGGGGACAAGCCGCAGTCGAAGCTGTGGTACGCGGGCGGTGCCTGGTGGGCCGGCATGTTCTACAACACCACGGTCACGCCGAAGTTCTCCGAGTACCGCATCTGGAAGCTGAACGAGACGACCCACGCGTGGGCCGTCCAGGGCATCGGGACCAAGATGGATTCCCGCGACAAGTCGCATGCCGACTACCTGTTCGACAGCAACACGCTGTACGTCGCGTCGGCCCATCCGAAGGCGGACGCAGCCAACCCCGACGACCGCATCAAGTTCTACCGCCTCGCGTTCAACGGCAGCACCTACAGTCTGTCCCACGCGGCGGCCGTGCCGGGCAGCGAGGGCGGGACCAACAGCGCGGTCATCGCCAAGGGGTCCGACGGCAGCCTGTGGATCACCTGGAATGCCCTGGGCAAGGTCAAGTACGCCCTGTCACGCGACAACGGCGACACGTGGACTGTGGCCGCGGACCTGCCCGCCCAGCTTACGGACATCAAGGACGGCAACGTGCCGTCGAGCGACACCGTCGCCGTCGTCGCCTACCAGAACCGCATCGGCGTCATGTGGAGCGACCACAGCGCCAGTCCGCCGGCCGACACGACCGGCAACGGCTTCTGGTTCGCCTCGATCGCGGCCGCCGACGACCCGGCGGTGGGCGGCAACTGGACGCTCGACGCAAAGCTGCCGACGAAGCTCGCCAACTCGCTCGACGGCGAGCAGGCCGACAACCACCTCAACGTCAAGGTCGCGGCCGACGGCACGGTCTACGCGGTCGGCAAGACCGGCAAGGACACGGCCAACTGCGCCACCAACACGACCTTGCCGCTGATCGAGTTCTTCAAGCGCACCACCGCCGGGACGTGGTCGGTCTATCTCGTGTCGACGGTCGCCGACTGCCAGACGCGGGCCCAGCTCGCCCTCGACGAGGAGCTCGGCGTGGCCTACGTCCTGCTGACCTCGCCCAACGGCGGCGGCACGATCTACAGGAAGTCCGCCTCTCTGGGTGACCTCGACTTCCGTGGCGCCGCCAGCGAGGGCGCCCAGCTCGGCGTGCCGTTCATCAAGAGCGCGACCGAAACGCTGATCGACGACGTGTCGACCACCAAGCAGCCGGTCACGGCCGCGACCGGCCTCGTGGCGATCGCCAACAACCTCAACCCGACGGCGGCCCGCTTCTATCTCCACAACGAGCTGGACCTCGTCGCCAACGACAACACGGCACCGACGGGCACCGCGTCCATCAACGCCGACGCGGCCTACACGAAGCTGCCGGCGGTCTCGGTCGCGGTCCCCGCCACGGATGCGGGCAGCGGCGTGACGATGGTCCGCCTTGCCAACGTGGGCACCCTCAACGGCGGCGTGCTCGTCGACTCGAGCGCGCGTTCGTTCACCTACGGAACGCCGGTCGCCTGGACCCTCACCGCGGGTGAGGGGACGAAGACGGTCTGGGTCCAATGGCGCGACGCCGCGGGCAACTGGTCCGCGCCGATCACCGAGACCATCGGGCTCGATGCCACTGCCCCGACTGGCGGCTCCGTCGTCATCAATAGCGGCGACACGAACACCGAGACGACGTCCGTCACGCTCGACCTGACCTCCGCGACGGACGGCTCCGGTAGCGGGGTCACCTCGGTCCTGGTCTCCAACAGCGCCGACTTCACCGGCGCGGTCTCGTTCCCGTTCGCGGCCTCGATCCCGTGGACCCTGCCGGGCGGCCTGCCCGCGCTCAAGACCGTCCACGTCAAGTTCGTCGATGCGGCGGGCAATGCCTCGACCGAAGTCACCGACAGCATCACCCTCAGCGATACCACCGCTCCCGCCTCGGCCGGCGTGCCGGTCCATACCATCAGCGGACCGGTCAGCGGCGGCGTCCCGCTGCGCCTGGCCTGGACAGCCAGCAGCGCGGCCGACCTCGACCACTACATCGTCACCCGCTCGATGGACGGTGGCGCCTACGCCCAGGTCGGCCTGCCGACCACCAACTTCTTCAACATGAATCTCGGCTCCGGGCATGTCTACCGGTTCCGGGTGTACGCCGCCGATCACGCCGGCAACAAGAGCCCGTACAGCGTCAGTGCGTCGTTCCGGGCGACCAACTACTCCGAGAGCAACGCCGCCCTGAAGTACAGCGGCAGCTGGTCGACCGCCAGCTCGACGTCGTATCTCAACGGCAAGGCCAAGTACAGCAAGACGGCCGGGGCCAGCGCCACGTTCACCGTGACCGGCAACCGGATCGGCTGGCTGTCGTACCGCAGCCCGGCCTCGGGCAGCGCCCGGGTGTACATCAACGGCTCGCTCGTGGCGACGGTGTCGCTGTTCTCGTCGACCTACCAGACGAAGGCCCTCGTGTTCTCGAAGTCCTATTCGTCGGTCGCGACGCGGACCGTCAAGATCGTGGTGTCCGGGACGGCCGGCCATCCGCGCGTCACCATCGACTCGATGTTCGCCTTCCGCTGAGCGACGGACCGGCCCGCTCGGTCACTCCGTATCGGGCATAGACGAAGGACCGTCGCTCCGGCGACGGTCCTTTCGTATCCCCGAGGTCGTGGCTCGCGGCCGAACCCGTCAACTCCCCGTCGCGTACCGCCAATCGAGGGCACCCGTGTAGCAGTGCGCCAGCTTCCGGCACAGTCCGCCGGTGAGGTCCCACTGGCGTCCGCTGACATACGGCCCGCGGTCGACGACGGGCGCCGTGACGACGCGGCCGTTGGCCGGATTCCGGAAGGTGATCTTGGTCCCGCACGGCAGGCTGCGGTGGGCGACGCCGACGAGGGTCTTGGTCAGGGCCAGGCCGCACGCCGTGCGCTTGCCGTAGAAGCCCGGGCCGTACCACGACACGTCGCCGTCATGGCGCCATCGATCGCGGCGCACGGTGCCCACCGACGGGGTGGGTTGGGCGACCGCCGGCCGAGCCTGGGGCGGCTCGGTCGCTGGGGCTGGCTCGTACATCGTCGAGCGGTGATCGAGGACTGCGTCGGAACGCGCGCCTCGATCGAGCGGCTGTATCGTCGTCTCCGGCCCACGGACAGCCGCGACCATCTCCACCGTGGCGAAGAGATCCGCGGAGGGGGTTCGTTCCGGGCTGGGGACCCATGAACCCACCGATCCGGGGACGGCGACCGTGGCGAACGCGGCGATGAGCGCTACGCTCGCGACGACGTTGGGGCGTCGCACGTCGGGGGGACCTTACCATCGCTCGCGCTCGCTGGCAGGATTTCGACAGGCTTCGTGCCATATCGAATCCGTGACAGACTGCGGGGCATGGGTCCGATCGACATCCCGCTGGACGGCCCGCTGGACCTTCGCTCCACGCTGTCGCCACTCGTGCGCGGCAACGGCGATCGCACGATCCGCCTCGCCGTCGACCGAGCCTGGTTGACGACCCGGACGACCGACGGTCCAGCCACCGTCGTCTTGACAGCACGTCCCACGACGGTCACCGCGAACGCCTGGGGGCCGGGCGCGGCGACCGCCCTCGAGCGATGTCGTCACCTGTTCGGCTCCGCGACCGGATCGCTGGCCGACGCTCCGGACGACCCACTTCGGCGACTGGCGCGGCGCCATCCCGGCATCCGCGTCCTGCGCACGGGCTCGGTGCTCGACACGCTCGTCGCGGCGATCGTCGAGCAGAAGGTGACCGGCAGCGAAGCGCACCGCGTGTGGCACGGCCTTGTCCGACGGCACGGCGAGGACGCGCCGCTGCCGGAGTCCGGCGAGGGGCTCGGCGGGTCCGTCCACTCGGGGCTCGGCCTGCGGGTCTTCCCCTCGGCGGCCACGCTGGCGGGGCTGCCGTACTGGTCCTACCACGAGCTCGGACTCGAGCGGCGGCGGGCCGAGCTGATCCGGGCGATCGCGTCGCGGCCAGGTCCGTTCGAGGCGATCGTCGACCTGCCCCTGCTCGAGGCCAATGCCCGGTTGCGCTCCGTCCCGGGGATCGGGCCGTGGACCGCGGCCGAGGTGGCGGTACGCGCCCTCGGTGACATCGATGCGGTGAGCGTCGGCGACTTCCATCTGCCGAACCTCGTCGCCTGGACGCTGGCTGGCGAGCCCCGCGCGGACGATGCCCGGATGCTGGAACTGCTCGAGCCCTACCGAGGCCGGCGCGCGCTGGCGGTCCGTCTCATCGAGCACGCCGGCCGGCGCGTCCCGCGCTACGGTCCGCGCCTGTCACCGCGCCGGATCGAGGCCATCTGAGCGAGGCCGGATCGCCGCTCAGCGGCGCTGGGTCGGGTCCCCACTCCCCCGGTTGCGCTCCACCGCGTCGCGCACCCAGCTGGCCAATCGATCGACATCCAGCTGATCGGGTCCGGTCAGCTTGAGATGGCGCATCCGGTCGCCGTCGCCACGCAGGCGCCGGTCCGGATCGTCAAGCTCGGCACCGCGCCAGAACCCGACGTTCACCGACGTCCGGAAGACCTTGATGTAGGCGAACGGCCCGTTCGCCTCGAACACCGGCTGGGACCACTTGATCGAGACACGTGCATCGGGCACGACCGCCAGGATGGTGTCCCGGGCCGTCGCCGCCGCCTCGCCGCGCCAATCGGGGAAGCCGGCGATGTAGGCATCGACGGCGGTCTGGCTGGTCATCCGGGTCGCCTCCACCTGTCCGCTCGTGAAGGCCTAGGCTACCAGCGACGCCACGCGCCGCGGCCGACCGCCAGGGAGTCACCGAATGCCACCGTTCACCAAGTCGCCACCCGACCTCGTCGAGCGGTTCGAGGCGGTCGCCATCCGGTTCCCCGACGCGCAGCGCAAGCCGATGTTCGGCTACCCGGCCCTGTTCGTCGGTGGCAACCTCGTCACCGGCCTGTTCGCCGACCGCTGGATGATCCGCCTGCCCGACGACGACCGAGCCCGACTCCTGTCGCTGCCCGGCGCGGCCCCGTTCGAACCGATGGCGGGTCGTCCGATGAAGGGCTACGCGGTGCTACCGAGCGACGTCGTGGCCGACGACCAGGCGATCGAGGCGTGGGTCGGGTGTGCGATCACCCACGTCCGGACGCTGCCCGCCAAGTGACGGCCGCGCCCTCGTCGCGCCCCGGCATGGGCGCCCTGCCGTACGGCGGCGGGACCACGTTCCGGGTGTGGGCGCCCCACGCGGATGCCGTCTTCGTGACCGGCTCGTTCGACGCGTGGGCCGCCGACCGCCATGCCCTGGCGCGGGACGAGGACGGCACCGCCGACACCTGGTCGGCGGACGTCGACGGCGTCGGCCCGGGTGCCGAGTACCGGTTCACCATCCGAACCCCGCAGGGCGACCTGTCGCGGATGGACCCGTACGGCCGGCAGGTCACGAACTCGGTCGGCAACAGCGTCGTGTACGACCCCGCGGCATTCGACTGGGGCGACCACGCGTTCGAGATGCCCGCTCGCGACGACCTCGTCATCTACGAGCTGCACATCGGGACGTTCGCGGGCAGCGCCCAGCGCCGCGGCGACTTCGACCGGGCGATCCGCCGTCTGCCGTACCTGCGCGACCTCGGCATCAGCGCCGTGCAGGTGATGCCGCCGTTCGAGTTCGCCGGCGACGTGTCGTGGGGATACAACCCGGCCCACCTGTTCGCCATCGAGTCGGGCTACGGCGGGCCCGACGCCTTCAAGCGTTTCATCAAGGCGGCCCACGCGCACGGGATCGCCGTCATCGTCGACGTGGTCTACAACCACCTCGGCCCGACCGACCTCGACCTGTGGCAGTTCGACGGCTGGAGCGCCAACGGCGGCGGCGGGATCTACTTCTACAACGACGAACGCGCGACCACCCCGTGGGGCTCGACGCGCCCTGACTACGGCCGTGGCGAGGTCCGCACGTTCCTGCGCGACAGCGCGCTCACCTGGCTCGAGGAGTTCCAGTGCGACGGGCTGCGCTTCGACGCCACGCTGTTCATCCGCACGGTCGATGGCGTCCCCGGCAACCCCGCCTCGGAGCTGCCCGACGGCTGGTCCTTCATGGCCTGGATCAACGACGAGATCCGGGCGCGCCAGCCATGGAAGCTGACGATCGCCGAGGACATCCAGGACGACCCGAAGCTCGTCGCGCCCACCAGCGAGGGAGGGGCCGGGTGCGGGGCGCAATGGGACATCCGGTTCATCCGGGCGGTCCGGCCGTCGCTCGAGACCGGCGACGACCGCGAGCGGTCCATGGGCGACGTCGCCGGGGCGATCACGGCCCAGGACCGCGGAGCGCCGCTGACCCGCGTCATCTACACCGAGTCGCATGACGACGTCGCCAACGACCGTGTCCGGCTGCCCGAGGCCATCAAGCCCGGTGATGCCGGCAGCTGGTGGTCGGAGAAGCGGGCGACGCTCGGCTCAGCGCTCGTCCTGACCTCGCCCGGCAT
>DASSII010000103.1:0-14412 GCA_035692005.1 Candidatus Limnocylindrales bacterium
ACGGCTCCAGCAAGGCCCGCATGCTGGTGATCTCCCAGGTCGCGCGGACGGACAGCTGCGACACGAACACGCCGCGACGGGGGACGATCTCGATGAGCCCGCCGTCGGCGAGTGTGCGGAGCGCTTCGCGCACTGTCCCGCGCGATGTCTCGAGCTGGCTCGCGAGGGCGACCTCGGGCAGCCGGGCACCGGGCGCGAGCTCGCCGCGCACGATGGCGTCCTTGATGTACGAGGCGACGGCTGTCGTCAGCGTCTCGGGCCGCTGGAGGCTCATGGCTGGGGCGCTCCCTCCGTGGTCCTGATTGTCCGACAGTAAATCATCAGACACTGGCCTCGCAAGACCCGATCGTGGCGGCTAGAGGTTCGGGATGCGATGGCGATAGCGCTCGGTGACCGCGACGTTGGCCTCATCGCCACCAGGGCTGTTGGAACTGCGCCACACCGGCGGCTCGATGTCGCGCCCGGCGAGGTCGGCGATCGCCTCGAGGGTGATCGCGTTGAGGGCGAAAGCGTTGACCATGGTGGAGACCGGACCGACCTTCTCGCTGACGCCATCGATGCGCATCACGGCATCGCCGAGCGGCATCTTCGTGTCGATCACGATGTCCGCAATGTCGCACAGGTCCTGCCCGCTCGGATGACGACTGGGATGTCCCTGCGGCAGGCCGCGCTGATTGGCGATCGACGTGACCGCGATGCTGGTCATGCCGCGCTCCCGGGCGATCAGCGCGCTGTCGATCGTCGCCGAGTTGATGCCGTAGGCGTTGACGATGATGAGCACGTCTCCTGCATCCATCTCCGGGTGGTGCAGGATGGCCCGCGCGTACCCCGGCGTTCGCTCGATGGCCATCGACCGGGCGGCGCCGTGGCCCAGGTAGAAGCCGTCATCGATGAACGACACGACGCAGGCGAGGCCGCCGGCCCGGGAGAACAGCTCCTCGGCGCCGATCTGGGAGTGACCGCCCGGACCGATCACGTAGATGAGCCGATCGGCGGCGATCCGATCCGCGATAGCCTTCCCGGCGCGGGTGATCGCCTCGCCCTCCTCGCTGGCGATCCTGGCCAGCAGCGTCGTTGCCGCTTCGAGGTAGGTCGCGTGGATCGGTGCAGCCATCGGTCGTTCTCCAGGTGGTCAGGTGGGTTCGCGCTCGGATGCGGTCCGATCGGTCGGTGTGGCGGACGGCGCCGCAGATGCCAGTCGAACGACCACGTCCACGAGTCGCTCGCCCTCGCCGGGCGCCAGGACGCTGGCGTTCGGCTCGTAGCCTCCGATGTCGAACGCATCCGCTGTCGGGATGTAGCCGACCGTGCCGTCGCACAGGGCGGCGATGCACGTCCCGTCGGGCCCGAGCGCGTCGCGGATCCGCTGGCCGAGCGCCACGAACAGCTCCCCCTGGACGCCGACGTGCAGCAGCGGCCCGATGGCCAGCGCGCTGACGCGCAGGGACACCGGCCCGTCGCGATCCGGGGCCGATGCCTGGCTCGCGATCAGCTCCGCGTAGGCCGCAGCAACGAGCGCGTGATAGCTGGCGTCCGTGCTCAGGCCGGCGGCGGTCACGGCCCGGGCCGCCTCGCGCGCCACTCTGGCCGCGGCCGTCGCCGCGGCCGTCCCGGGGAGTGCCTTGCGCCGCAGTTCGATCACCCGTGAATCACCCCACACCCGATCCGACGGTCGCGGCGTAAGGGTCGCTCGGACCTCGAGGACGCGGTCGGCGAGCAGCGTCCCGTACCGCTCGGCTGAGTCGAAGGTCCGCCACGGAACGACCACCCCGACCATGCTGCCCTCGGGCGAGTAGCCACCCGGGTTGACGTCGCCCTGCGGACCGGTCGAGAAGATGGTCACGCCGCCGACAGCGTCGTCGATCCGTCGGCACAACACGCCCGGATAGTCGGCGCTGTACAGGGTGTTGTCGGGACCGAGGGTGGTCGGGTGGCAGCCGTAGTTCACGTGGGTCGCGATCGCATGGCCGCTGCCGTCCTCGAAGACCGTCACGGTCACCCGATCGTCGAGCGGGCCGCCACCCGGCCGACGGTTCGCGCCGATCCCTTCAACGTGCCCGATACCGACCGCGGCCACCGCGTCGCGACGACTGTCCCAGGCGCGAGCGATCGCCTCGACGATGGCGTCGCCGATCGCCCGTTCGGCATCGGACGGTTGCGCCTGCGCCGGGCCGCTGTGGGTATGGGTCCCGACCAGCTGCAGCCGCTCGCGCGGGATGCCCGTCCGGGCCAGCACGCCCGCGGCCACCTGGGCCTGGAGTCGCGGATCGACCTGCAGCAGGTCTGCCACCATCAGGGCCACGGCCGAGCCGTCGGGGCCCTCGGCGACCAGGGCTCGGCCATAGAGACGGTCGTGGACGCCCGTTGCGCCGCTCGGACGGGCCTCGTAGCCGTCCATCGCCATGCCGAGTGGCGGGGTGATGTCCATCCGCGCGGCGCCGACCTTCATCGCCTGGCCTCCCCGAGTTCGACCGCTCGGCCCGTTCGGTCCGCCGCGTACGCCGCGGTGATGATCTCGACGGCGTCCCGACCGTCGTCACCCGTCACGAGCGGCGGCCGGCCGGTCCGGACCGCGTCGACGAAGTCGCCATACTGACGAAGGTAGCCTTGGGCATTGGTGCCCCAGGTCTGCGTCCCGCTCGTCTCGGGCCGAACGTCGATCACGTCGGGCGTGGGCACCGCCATCCCGGGGACATCCCACTCGACCGCGTCGTCGCCGACCAGGCGGACGTGACCGCGGTCGCCGTACACACGCAGCTCGGCTGGAAACTCGGGCGACGCGCAGGTCGTGGCCACGATCGTGCCGAGCGCCCCATCAGCGAAGCGCAGGCTGACCGCGGCCGTGTCCTCCGCCTCCATCGTGTGGCCGAGTGTGGCCACGTGCGCCGCCACCGATCGCACCGATCCACCGATCCAGCGAACGAGATCGACCATGTGGATCGCCTGGTTCATCAGCACGCCGCCGTCGAGTTCGCGAGTGCCGCGCCACGGGGCGCTGTCGTAGTACGCCTGCGGTCGGTGATAGAGGCCCTCCGCGATGATCAGCGAGCGCCGGCCGAGGGCGTTCGCATCGACTGCGGCCTTGAGCGTGCGGACCGCCGACTCGAACCTCCGTTGCGAGATGGTCGCCACGACGAGACCGCGCTTGCGACCGGTCGTCACGACTGCCTGGGCGTCGGCGACGGACAGGGCGATCGGCTTCTCGACGATGACGTGCTTGCCGCTCCGAAGTGCCGCCAGTGCCTGCGAGGGATGCAGGCCCGATGGCGTCGCGATGGTGACCGCGTCGACGTCGGGACGATCGAGCAGGTCCTCGAGCCGCGTCGACCAGGGCACGCCATGGGCCTCGCCGACCGCTCTGGCACGCTCCTCCGAGCTGCTCACGACACCGGCCAGCTCCAGGCCGTCGAGCGCCGCGATGGCTTCGAGGTGCTGCGTCGAGATCGCTCCCGCTCCCACGAGCCCGATGCGGATCGGATGGGCGTCGGTCATGGACGGACCGCCGCGACCTTGGCGACGGCCTCGACGACGTCGTCGATGTCGTCGTGCGTGCCCATCAGGATCGGCATCGAGAACATGAGGATCTCGTCGGTCTCCGCCCGCTCGGCGTTGGGACACGGTCCGGGCTCGGTTCCCCCGAGACGCGCGATCTCGTCGCGGACGGCCTGGTTGCGGTTGAGCGGCGTGTAGCCGCCGAACACGGGCACGCCCTCGGCACGCAGGGCGTCGGCGAATGCCGGCTTGGGCAGGCCGCCCTCGGCCGCACCGAGCCAGCGCCAGTGGTACGAGTACCAGCTGTGCGCCGTGACGCCGTCGGGGACCCGCAGCGGGACCACGCCAGGGATCGCTCCAAGCCGATCCGACAGGTACGCGGCGGCTTCGATGCGATGGGCCTGCTGCGCCGGCATGCGCTTCATCTGCTCCAGCAGGACGGCTGCCTGGAACTCGGTCATCCGCAGGTTCCAGCCCAGGCGGACGTGCTCGTACCACTCACCGCCGCGCCGACGGCCGACGTTGCGGTAGGACCACAGGAGCTCGTCGAGGGCCGCATCGTTGGTCGTCATCATCCCGCCTTCGCCGGCGTTGATCGGCTTGGACGACTGGAAGCTGAACGTCCCGATGTCGCCGATCGCGCCGACCGGTGTGCCCCGCCAGGCGGCACCGTGCGCCTGCGCTGCATCCTCGATGACGCGCAGGCCATGGCGCTCGGCGGCGGCCATCACGCCGTCCATGTCGGCCGGCGAGCCGGCGTGGTGGACCGGGATGATGGCCTTGGTCCGGGGCGACACGGCGGCGTCGATGAGCGCCGGATCGATGAGCAGCGTATCGAGTTCGACGTCGACGAAGACGGGGATCGCGCCGATCATCAATGCGGCGCTCGCGGTGGCGATGAAGGTGTACGGCGGGACCAGCACCTCGTCACCCGGCCCGATGCCGAGGGCCTTGAGCGCGACCGACAGGGCCATGGTGCCGTTCACGCACGACACGCCGTAGCGCGCCCCCTGCAGAGCGGCGAACTCGACTTCGAGTTGCTTTACGTAGGTCCCGTCGATCGAGCCCCAGACACCCGACCGCAGCGCCGCCAGGAGCGCCGCTTCCTCTTCGGGTCCGAAGACGGGCCAGCCACCGAACGGCCTTGTTCGGACGGGGGAGCCTCCATGGATCGCAAGCGTGGACATCGACGGACTCCTGTGGACGGGTCGACCGCTCCGGCCGACCGGCTTAGGGCTTGGCGAGGCGAACGGCATCCTCGTCGACGAACAACAGGGCATCGGGATGGGTCCGCAGCGCGGACGCGGGGCAGGCGGTCGTGATCGGCCCATCGAGCGTCGCCGCGATGGCGGCGGCCTTCTGTGACCCCGGCACGGCCAGCGAGATGACGCGAGAGGCACGGAGCGCCGACATCGTGACGGTGAGCGCGAGGCGGGGCACGTCCTCGAACCGCTCGAACGCACCGTCGCGGACCTGCTGGTGGCGACTCGTGTCGTCGATGTCGACCGGCTTCATGACCAGCGGGTCGTCGAAGTCGGCGACGTGCGGATCGTTGAACGCGAGGTGGCCGTTCTCCCCGATGCCGAGCAGCGCGACGTCGATCCCGCCATCGGCCAGCAGGGCACCATATCGCTCAGCCTCGGCCTGACCGCCGGCGGGGTTGCCGCCGTCGATCCGTTCGACCCGACCGGGGTTGACGATCGACCAGATGGCGCGGTCGAGCCACGCCCCGAACGAACGGTCATGCCCGAGTGGCAGGCCGACGTACTCATCGAGATGGAAGGCGTCGACGCGTGACCAATCGATGTCGGGCGCGGCCGCCAGTGCCGCCAGGGTCTCGGTCTGCGAGGCGGCCGCGGCGAAGATCACCCGGACGCGCTCCTGGCTAGCCAGCAGACCGCGCAGGCGTTCGGCGACGTAGGCGCCAGCCGCCACGCCAAGTCCAGCACGGTCGGGCAGGACGGTGACCCGCAGCTGGTCGCGACCAAAGGTGGTCATCCGCGCGGTGGCACGAACACGACGAAGAACACGTAGTCGAGCGGTTCGCTGCCGGTGTTCGTGATCTCGTGTTCTGTCCCGAGCGGGATGAGCACGCTGTCACCGGCGGACACGTCCGTGCGCACCCCGTCGAGGACGACGTAGCCCGTGCCGGTGGCGACGAAGTACACCTGGTCCTCGTCGTGGTGGGTGTGGGTGGGTACGGTCGCGCCCGGGCTGATGCGGACATGGGTCACGTTCAAGCGGCCGGTCTCGAACACCGTACGGTAGTCCGCGTACGGCTCCGGCGAAACGGTCAGGGCTCCGAATGGCCGGATCACCGGCCGGCCCCGTAGGTCTCGCCGTCGATCTTGCCGACCTTGACCGTATCGAAATCCCAGCCGTTGTCGGCGCACATCTGGCGGACATGGCTGTCCCATGTCGGCTCTTCCGTCGGCGGGCCGGCGGTGAAGCAGTCGATGCTCAAGTACACCAGCCGGTCCGGGCCCGGGCAGGACACCGCGTGCCAGGTGCCCGGCGGGGTCCGCACGTAGTCGCCGGCCTTGAGCGGATGCCGCTCGGCGGCGTCCGGGCCGATGCCCAGCTCGCCGCTGCCCTCGATGACGTAGAAGACCTGCTCCGCGTCGGGGTGGACGTGGATGGGCGGCGCTTCGCCGGGCTCGAGGATGACGTAGAACGCCTCTGCGGCTGAAGCGTCCTCACGCGGCACGATGACGTCGTTGGTGTGCGTCGGGAACCGGTAGCGCGTCACCGTGCGGGGGTCGAAGACGTACTGGGTCACGGCGGCGAACCTCGATCGATGTAGGAACCGCGGTTGATTGTCCTACAGTAGACCCTTGGACATCCCGTCCGCAACCGTCATACTGAGGCAGACATCGAGGGGTTCCGGCCCGATCGGGGGTGCGGAGGTTACGACCGCGGAGATGGAGCGCCGATGACGACGACTGACCTGTTCGATCTACGCGGACGTGTCGCGGCGGTGATCGGGGGAACGGGGGTCCTCGGAGGTGCGATCTGTCACGGGCTCGGGAACGCCGGTGCCCGCGTCGCGGTCCTCGGTCGGTCCGAGGAGCGTGCAGCCGAGCGCGTCGCGGCCCTCGAGGCGGTCGGGGTCACGGCGGTCAGGGTACGGGTCGACGCGACCGATATCGAACAGGTGCGGGCCGCGACCCGCGAGATCGAAGCGCGACTGGGCCCGATCGACATCCTGGTCAACGCGCCGGGTGTTAACAGCTCGACCCCGTTCTTCGACATCGGCCTCGACGAGTGGCACGACCTGCTCGACGCCAACCTGACCGCGGTGTTCGTCGCCAGTCAGGTCGTCGCGCGAGCGATGGTGGAGCGGGGTCAGGGCGGCTCGATCATCAACATGTCGTCGGCTTCGTCAGGGCCGCCGCTGTCGCGCGTGCTGACGTACTCGGTGGCCAAGGCCGGGCTGAACAACCTGACCCAGTACCTGGCGGGGGAACTCGCCCCCTATCGGATCCGGGTGAATGCCATCGCGCCCGGCTTCTTCCCCGCCGAGCAGAACCGCGCGCTCCTGTCGCCCGATCGACTCCGGTCGATCATCGGACACACGCCGGCCGCGCGACTGGGCGAACCCGATGAGCTCGTCGGCACCGTCGTCTGGCTGGCGTCCGAGGCGGCTTCCGGGTTCGTCACCGGAGCCATCGTCCGGGTCGATGGCGGGTTCAGCGCGATGTCCATCTAGGCGAAGGCGTGACCGAGTTGTTCGACGACCAGCAGACCGCACCGACCGTGCCGACCGGCGCTCCCGACCCGCTCGCGGTCTTTCGCCACGATGCGCTGCCCGACTGGGCGCTCGTCCACCACCGATTGGATCCTGTCGAAATCGACGACGTGGCTGCCGCGGTCGAGCAGGCCGTCGCGACGGTCGCCGACCGCCTGCCGCCGAGGGGCAGGGCATGCGTCGCGGTCGGCAGCCGCGGTATCGATCGGATGGGCGAGGCCGCGGCCGCGACCGTCGCCGCGCTCCAGCGCCGTGGGATGGACGTGTTCGTGGTGCCGGCGATGGGCAGCCACGGCGGTGCCACCGCCGAGGGCCAGCTCGAGGTGCTCGGGACGCTGGGCATCACCGAGGCCACGGTCGGCTGCGAGATCCGATCGAGCATGGACACCGTGCGGCTGGGCGAGGTCGAGGGCGGGGTCCCGGTCTACCTTGACCGCCACGCCGCGACGGAAGCGGACGTGATCATCCCGATCAATCGGGTCAAGCCGCACACCGACTTCAGCGGACCGATCGAGAGCGGCTTGCTGAAGATGATCGCCATCGGCCTGGGGAAGCAACGGGGCGCCGACACGTTCCACGGCGAGGGGTTCGCCGTGTTTCACACGCTCATCCCTGCCGTCGCCGCGTTCACCCTGGCGCACGCCCCGATCCCGTTCGGTATCGCGCTGGTGGAGAACGGGCTCGCCCGGCTTCGACGGATCGAGGCCGTGCCCGCCGAACGGATCGCCGAGCGTGAGACGGAGCTGCTCGTCGAGGCCGACCAGGCGCTCGCCCGGCTGCCCGTCAGCGAGCTCGACGTCCTCATCCTCGACCGGATCGGCAAGGACATCAGCGGGTTGGGCATGGATTCGAACGTGGTCGGTCGCTACTACACCGGGCCGACCGGCCGTGGCCTCACGGTGCAGCGCATCGTCGTCCGCGACCTCACCGACGAAACCGAGGGCAACGCGGTGGGGATCGGCATGGCAGACGTCATCCTGCGTCGAGTCGCCGACCGGATGGATGCGGCGAAGACGTACATGAACTGCATCACGGCCAAGACGCCGGAGGGCGCGCGGATCGCCTTGATGGTCGACAACGACCGCCAGGCGCTCGATATCGGCATCGCCTGCTGCCTCAAGGTCCACGCCGAGACCGCGCGGATCATCCGCCTGCTCGATACCAAGCACCTCGAATGGTTCTACGCGTCTGCCCCACTGCTCGACGAGCTGGCCGCGACCGGCCGGTGCGAGATCGTCGACGGTCCGGCGCCCATCGGCTTCGACGAGCACGAGGCGTTCCTCGACCGACTCCCAGGTTGATGAGGGGCCACGCTGCCCGCCTCGAGCTCGATCGACTCCGCCGATCGGCCGCCGTCAGCCCGGCGCGACGTGGCGCGCTCATCTACATCGCGGCGGGCATCCTCTTCGTCGCCACCGACTCGCTGACCAAGTCGCTCGTCGCCGACCTGCCCGTCGTCCACGTCGTCTTCGGCCGGCACGTGTCCTATCTGCTGGCAGTGCTCGTGTTCGCCGGCCGAGGCCGGCCACGACGGCTATTCGTGACGCAGCGACCGTGGACCCAACTCGCGCGTGGCGTGGCGATGTTCGGGGCCACGGCGACGTTCTTCCTGGCCCTGTCGCTGCTCCCGATGGCCGAGGTGAGTGCGCTCGGCTCGACCACACCGCTGTTCGTGATCGCCCTGGCCGGGCCCCTGCTGGGAGAGCGCATCGCCCGGTCCGCGGTCACCGGAGCGATCGTGGGGTTCGGCGGTGTGCTGATCCTTTTCGGCCTCGACCCCGCCCAGCTGGATCCGGCGATGCTCGTCCCGCTCGGCACAGCGGTGTCGTTCGCGCTGTTCAGCATGCTCACCCGAGCCCTCAGCAGCGAGACCGCGGAGGTCACGGTGTTCCTGTCGGGCCTCGTGGGGTTGATCGCGGCGACCGCCCTGGAGCTGGCGGTGCCATCGACGACGATGCCGACCGTCGGGGAATGGGCGGCGATCGGGTTGGTCGGCGTCTCGGCGCTGACCGCCCATCGTCTGCTCGTGGAGGCCTTTCGGTGGGGGCGAGCCAGCGACCTTGCGCCGCTGGGGTACCTGTCGCTGGTCTGGTCATTCCTGTCCGGTGCGCTCGTGTTCGGCGAGGCGGTCCAGCCCCGGGCGCTCCTCGGAGCGCTGGCGATCGCCAGCGGCGGGATCATCACCCTCCGCAGTGCGCCGCCACGGGAGCGGGGGCAGCAGCCCGCCCAACCAGGGGCGCCGACGACCCGCGCCTCGGCCGACGTCCGCTAGAGTCCGCGCATGTCCGTCCCCCTTCCCCTCATCCTCGATGTCGACACCGGCATCGACGACAGCGTGGCCCTGCTGTACGCGGTCGCCTCCCCGGAGGCGGACCTCGTGGCCGTGACCTGCGTGTCGGGCAACATCGACGCCGATCGGGTGGGCATCAACACGCGCTCGGTCCTCGAGCTGGTCGGGCGGGGCGATGTCGAGGTCGCGATGGGTCGCCGCGTACCCCTCGTACGTGCCCTCGAGACGACCCCGGAGACCCACGGACCCCAGGGCCTCGGTCATGCCGAGCTGCCGGCACCGACCACCTCGTTGAGCGAGCGCCACGCTGTCGACGTCATCCTCGACGAGGCCCGGCGACGACCGGGCGAAATCACCCTCGTGACGCTGGGCCCGCTCACCAACCTCGCGATCGCGGTGCTGCGCGAGCCGGCCCTGCCGCGCCTGCTCAAGGGCTGGGTGTTGATGGGCGGCGCCTATGGGGCCGCGGGCAACACGACGCCGACCACGGAGTGGAACATCCACTGCGATCCCGATGCGGCCAGCATCGCCTTTCGCGCCTGGGCCGATGCCATCGAGCGCGACCCGTCCGTCCCGCGCGCCGTGGCCCTGGGTCTCGACGTGACCGAGGCGCTGCGGGTCGGGACCGACGAGATGGTCCGCATCGCCCGCCGCGCCGGCAGCACGCCGGACGACGCCATCGCCCTGCAACGCGGTGAGGACCCGATGGCGCCGATCCATTCCGTCGCGTCGAACCCGATCGTGCGCTACCTGGCGGATGCGCTGCGCTTCTACTACGAGTTCCACGCCCACTACGACGGCTTCTACGGCGCGTACCTGCATGACCCGCAGGCCGTCGCAGCGGCGCTGGACCGCTCGCTCGTGACGACCGAGGCCGTGTTCGTCGATGTCGAGACCCGCGGCGAGCTCACCACGGGGATGACCATCGCCGACACGCGCCGCCTGCTCGGACGGGCGCCGAACGTCGATGTCGTGCGCAGCGTCGATGCGGATGCCTTCCTCACCCGGCTGGTCGAACGGATCGGAGGGCTGGCGGCGGACCATGTGAACGTGGCACGCTAGGGAATGGAGGGAGCGGCCCGGTTCGGGTCCGCGAGGTGAGGGTGGAGGAAGGACCGACCATGAGCTTCAGCTGGGGACGTTTCGATACGAGGACCATCGTCCTCATCCCGATCGCGATCGCGATCAACATCGTCCTGGGTCAGACCGTTGGCGCCGCCCTGAAGATCCCGATCTACCTCGATTCGATCGGGACGATCCTGGTCGGCGTGCTCGCCGGTCCGATCCCGGGTCTGGTCACCGGCCTCCTGGCGAACCTGATCTGGACCTACGTCCTGCCGGCACCGCTCCAGTCGCCGTATGCCGCCCCGTTCGCGGTCGTCGCCGCCGAGATCGGCTTCATGTCGGGCGTGTTCGGCCAGCTCGGCTGGTTCCGCAGCCGCCCCAACTCGAGCGGGCAGCAGCTCATCGTGGCGGCGGTCGTGGCCCTCGTCATCGTCGGCGGCCTGGCCCTCTACACGATCAGCCGGTTCTACACCGGCGCGTTCACCTTCTTCAACCCCGAAGGCGACCAGGGGATCCTGTTCCAGCTCGTCGGCTGGCTGATCCTGATCGGCATCATCGCGACCATCCTGGGCTTCCTCGCCCTGCTGTTCCTGCGCCGCGATGCAGGCGTGGCGTACGTCGTCATGGCCGGCGTCATCACCGGGATCCTGTCGGCCCTGATCTCGGCGCCCATCTCGGCCGTCGTCTTCGGTGGCGTCACCGGGTCCGGCACCGACTTCCTCGTCGCCGCGTTCCAGCAAGCGGGGTCCGACCTCCAGACCGCCGTGCTGCAGCAGGGCCTCCTGTCCGACCCGATCGACAAGGTCATCACCTCGTTCGTCGTGTTCCTGCTGCTCCAGTCGATGAGCCGGCGCGTCATCGCCCGGTTCCCGCAAGGCGAGAAGGCGGTCGGGATGGAGGGCGCATAGATCCGTCGTGGTCGGCCCGGCTGGTCCGGGCCGACGATCTCGATGCGGAGGACGCCGCCCGGATCGCCCGGCTCGTCCCCGCCACCCCGAGCCCGTACCACCGCCTCAACCCGCTGACCAAGGCCGTCATCGCGACCACCGGATCGGTCGGCGCGTTCGTGCTCGGCGGCTATGCCGGTCCGATCGCGATCAGCGCGATCATGCTGGCCCTGGCGCTCGCGGCGGGCGTGGGCCGGCCGCTGGTGCGGGCGGCCTTGCTGCTCACCCTGCCGATCGCCATCTCGGTCGTGCTCGTGAGCGTGTTCACCCGCGCCGGCACGACCGTGCTGTTCGAGATCGGCCCGTTCGACGCCACGGCCGAGGGCGTCGACTTCGCCGGCCAGACGCTGGTCCGCCTGTTCGCGATCTCGCTATCGATCGGTCTGTTCGTCCTCACCACCGAGCCCCGCGCGTTCGTCTTCGATCTCGAGCGGCGCGGCATCCCGCCCCGCGGCGCGTTCGTCGCGGTGGCGACGATCGAGGCCGTGCCGACGCTCGTCGAGCGGGCCGGTGTCATCGGCGAGAGCCAGCGGGCGCGCGGGCTCGATACCGAGGGCAGCCTGCGCGCCCGGGTGCGCGGGCTGCTGCCGATGGTCGGGCCGGTCATCCTCGGCTCGCTGACCGACGTCGAGGAGCGCAGCCTCGCCCTCGAGTCGCGCGCGTTCAGCCGGCCGGGCCGGCGCCATCTCCTGTGGGCGATGCCCGACACGGCCTGGGAGCGCGCGCTTCGCTGGCTCCTCGTCGCGGCCCTGGTCGGCGCTGCCGTGGCCCGCTTGACCGGGCGGATCTGACCGATGCTCACGCTGGACCACGTGTCCTACCGATACGCGGGCTACAAGGACCCCGTCCTGCACGACATCGACCTCACCCTCGCCGATGGCGAGATCGTCGGCGTCGTCGGGGCCAACGAGACCGGCAAATCGACCCTCTGCCTCGTCGTCTCCGGCCTCGCCCCGGGCTCGATCGGCGGCGCCCTGACCGGCGGTGGGCTGTCGATCGATGGCCAGTCGATGGCCGGCAGGCCGCTGCACGAGTTCGCGACGCGCGTCGGGATCGGGTTCCAGAACCCGGCGACGCAGCTGTCGGGTGTCACCGGCTCGGTGTTCGAGGAGGTGGCCCTCGGGCCGATGAACCTCGGCCTGACGCAGCGCGACACGGTCGAGCGGACCAAGGCGGCACTCGCCACGCTCGGCATCGACCACCTGTCCGAGCGCGAGCCGCGGCGCCTGTCGGGCGGGCAGGCGCAGCTCGTCGTCATCGCCGCCTTGTTGGCGATGCGCCCCCGCCATCTCGTCCTGGACGAGCCGACGGCGCAACTCGATCCGGAGGGCACCCGACTGGTCGGCGAGGCGCTGCGCGAGCTTGCCTCGACCGGCACCGCGCTGCTCGTCGCCGAGCACAAGACCGACCTGCTCGATGGGCTGTGCCGCCGGGTGGTGGTGCTCGAGGGCGGCCGGATCGTCGCCGATGGAACGGCCCCGGCGATCCTCGAGGATCCACGGCTGGTCGACTGGGGGGTCGACCCACCGTCGAGGATCCGCCTGGCGCGGGCGGCGGCGGCCCAGGGCCTCGACCCGGCCATCCTGCAGGACGTGGCGTGACCGCGCTGCGCCTGGAGAGGGTCGGCTTTCGCTACCCGGACGGCACGCGGGCCCTCGAGGGGATCGATCTCGACATCGGCCCGGGCGAGACGGTCGCCATCATCGGCCAGAACGGGAGCGGCAAGTCGACCCTCGTGCGTCAGCTCAACGGGCTGCTGCGCCCGACCGAAGGCCGCGTCCTCCACGACGGCCGTGACATCGCGACGACCCGAGTGGCCGCCCTGGCGGCGAGTGTCGGGATCGTCTTCCAGAATCCCGATCGCCAGATCTTCGCCAGCAAGGTCCGCGACGAGGTCGCCTTCGGCCCGCGCATCCTCGGCCGGTCCGCGGCGGACGTGAACGCCGCGGTCGATGGTGCCCTCCGTGCGGTCGACCTGGCCGAGGTGGCCGCCGCCAACCCGTACGATCTGGGCTACTCCCGGCGCAAGCTGCTGGCGCTCGCGTCGATCCTCGCGATGGGAACGCCCGTCCTGGTCCTCGATGAACCGACGACCGGTCAGGACGCGCGCGGCATCCGCCGGGTGCAGGGCGTGGTGTCGAGCGTGGCGGAGACCGGCCGGACGGTCATCGCCATCAGCCACGACATGCGCTTCGTCGCGGAATCGTTCGGTCGGGTCGTGGTCATGGGCGCCGGCCGGATCCTGCTCGACGGCCCGCCTGCGTCGGTCTTCGCCGAGGCGGCCTGGCCGACGCTCGCGTCGACCTACCTCGAAGCGCCGCACGCCGCGCGCGTCGGTGCCCGGCTCGGGCTGGGCGCGACGC
The DNA here is from genome assembly GCA_035692005.1 of Candidatus Limnocylindrales bacterium. Lineage (GTDB taxonomy): Bacteria > Chloroflexota > Limnocylindria > Limnocylindrales > CSP1-4 > SPCO01. The sequence continues at coordinate 13,906 of DASSII010000103.1, forward strand.
CGACCGAGGCGTCCCTGGTGACCGCGCTGGCCGCGCGGTCCGCCTGACCTGCCAGCCTGCCACGAGCGACGCCGGTGTCGTCAGCGACGCTCGGCGTCCCGCGCCGGCGAGCCCACGACCAGGAGCAGGACCGACGTCTCGATGACGTCGATGCCGGCGATGACCGCCGCCACGACCAGGGGCAGCGGGTGACTCACCAGCCAGGCGGTGCCGGCCGCCAGCGCGGCGAGGGCCAGGAACGCGTAGCGGACACCGCGGATCAGGCCGCGGACGTCGTCGCTGCGAGCGCTCGACACCCGCTCGAGGAAGCGGGCCAGCAGGGCGACGGCCACGACGCCCGAGGCCGTCACCAGCCCGGCGCGGATGAGTGGCGGTGGCGTGACCAGGGCGTCGAGCCAGCGCGGCTCGGCTCCCAATGCGGTGGCTCCGACGACGGCCAGCGCCCCGAGGCCGATGGCGACGGCGGCCCCGGTCCGTGGGTGAGCGAGGATCGTCATCCGTCGACGA
>DASSII010000104.1:0-5636 GCA_035692005.1 Candidatus Limnocylindrales bacterium
GTGGCTGGCCAGAGCGCCTTGGAGCCGAAGCCGAGCGCTTCGCGCTGGTACCCCGTCAGGCGGTCCGTGGCGCCGTCGCCGGAGAAGACCGTGATGATCGCCACGTTCTGGCCGAGCTCGCGCAGGCTGGCGATCAAGCCGCCGCAGGAGAGGGCGACGTCGTCCGGATGGGGCGCGACGAAGACGTGGGTCATGGCCGGCCGAGTATACCGAGCGGCGCCGGTGGTCCGTGGCCCGACGCTTGGGGTCCTGGCGTCAGATGATCCGGCTCGGCGGATCCGCGGGAGATCGGCGCGGGTCGTCCGGGAAACCGCCCGGGCCGATGAGCGGCACGAACACGACCGCGCCGTGCGGCGTCTCGGTCCAGTCGTTCCCGTGGCGGACCACCAGCGTGAGGATCTGCTGGTCGCGCGGTCCGACGGGGATGACGAGCCGCCCGTTGTCGGCGAGCTGGTCCCGGAGCTCCGACGGGATCCGCGGGGCTGCGGCGGTCACGATGATGCCATCGTAGGGTGCCCCATGCGGATCGCCGAGGCTGCCGTTGGCGACTCGGATGCTCACCGTGCCGGGCAGGTCGAGCGACGCGATCCGCTCGCGCGCCTGGGCCGCAAGCGCGGGATGGCGCTCGAGGCTCGTGACATGGGCACCGAGCGCGGCCAGCACGGCGGCTTGGTAGCCCGAACCGGTGCCGAGCTCGAGGATGCGGTCGCCAGGTCGCGCGCCGAGCAGTTCGGTCATCCTGGCCACGATCCACGGTTGACTGATGGTCTGACCGACGTCGATCGGGACTGCCTCGTCGGCGTAAGCTCGACCGCGCAGCCCGGCCTCGATGAATCGCTCACGCGGGAGGGCCGCCATCGCAGCCAGGACCCGCTCGTCGCGGATGCCGCGTGCGCGGAGCTGATCCTGGACCATGCGCCGCCGCTCATCGTCAGCGCCCATGTGCGGAGCATAGTCCGCCGCGGACGGCAGATTCAGGGTCGGCTCGCGCCGCGCAGGGGCGGTGCTCGGCAGCGCCCCGCCCGGGGGCCCCGAGGTTAGGGACTCGGTGCCACCGACCCCGATGGAGCCGCGCTGGGCGGCCTCGACGCGGCCGTCGGCGCGGAACCTGACGGCGACGCACCGGTCGAACCGCTCGCCGACGGACTCGCCGATGCGCTGGCGGACGGACCCGCCGAGACGCTCGGACTCGGCGTGGCCTTCGATGCCAGCAACCCGCCCGCCCCGAGGACCAGGCCGTTGAGGAAGATGGCGACGAAGACCACCACCGCGAGGATGACGTAGACCTTCGACACGTCCTCGCGTACGTGCACCGCGATCTCGGAGGCCGTCGGAACACGCGGACTGGTCGGGGCGGCCGCGCGCCGTCGGCCGGGGATCGGCGCCGGGACCGGAGGCACGACCGCGCCCGCGCCCGCATTGGCCGCCGAGACCTCGCTGACGGCCGCGTCATAGTCGTCGATCTCGGCCGCCTCGGCCTCGGCGTCCGAGACCAGCGAATCGTCCTGGTCGACGTCGTCGCCGACCACGCCGTCGACCGCCTCGTCGACCGCCTCGTCGAGATCGCGCGCGTCGTCCGCGTCCGGCGCCTGGGAATCGACCCCGGCGAGCGCCTCCGCGTCGCCGGCGTCCTCGGGCGCGATCGCCCCTTCGTCTGGATCGGGCTGGCCGGCAGGTCGGTCGGTCACAGGCTCGTCATCGCTCCTGGTGCGGGGCGCGGCCACCTACCGATGTCGGTTCCGGTGCCGCGCGGCCGGGCCAGTGTACCCAATCACGCATCGCGCACCGCGGGCACGAACCAGCCCGCCAGTCCGGCCGCCGCGGACACCAGCCCGAAGAGGGCGATGACGGTGGTCGTGCCGATCGCCTCGGCCAGCAATCCGCCGAGCCCGATCGACATCGTCATCGCCCCGAACACCAGGGCGAACCGGAAGCCGATCACCCGCCCGATCAGGTGCTGCGGCGTCCGCTCCTGGAACAGTGTCTGGCTGGGGATGACGAAGACCATGTTCGCGACACCGATGCCGAAGGCGATCGCCAGCACGACCCCGAGATTGCTGGTCAGGGCCATCCATGTCGTCAGCAGCCCGAACACCGCGTACCCGACGATGACCATCCGGCCCTTGGCGAAGCGCACGCCGATCAACCCGACGAGGAACCCACCGATGAGATTGCCCGAGCCCTGCGCCCCTTCGATGAAGGCGTACACCGCCTTGAAATCGAACCCGAGATCGCCGAACACCTCCTCGGCGTACACCGCGGTCAGACCGATGAGCACGCCGACCGTGAGCTGGGCGAACGTCGCCTGGATGGTGTTGGCGAGCAGGACCGGCTCATGGCGCAGGAAGCGCCAGCCCGCCTTCAACTCGGCCACGAGGTTCCTCGGCTCGGCGTCGGTGGACGCGGTGGGGGCGCCGTCGGCATCCCGCGATCGATCGAGCGCGTGGGCGGCGATCGTGCTGAGCAGCAGCGCCGAGGCGATGTAGGTCGCCGCATCGAGCCAGAACGCGATCGGCAGGCTCGTGCCCAGGACCGTCACGAACAGGCCGGCCAGGGGCCAGCCCACGACGTCCCCGAGCGTCTCGCCGACCCACAGGGCCGAGTTCGCGGTGAGCAGCTCGTCCTCGCGGACGATCTGCGGCAGGATCGCCACCCGCGCCGGTCGGAAGAAGACCGAGATCGTCGTCAGCAGGAAGACGAGTGGATAGACCAGGGCCACGTTGGTCACGATCGCGATCGGGATCAGCAGCACGGTCGCCGCCCGAAGCACGTCGCTCACGACCAGGACCTCCTTGTGATCCCAGCGGTCGACAAGCGTCCCGGCGATCGGCCCGAAGACCAGGTTCGGCAGCGTGCCGGCGACGAACACCAGGGTCGTCGCCAGCGGCGAACCGGTGATGACGAGCACGGCGGCGGCCAGGGCGACCTGATGGATCCGATCGCCGAAGATCGACACCAGCTGGCCCGCCCACAACGCCGTGAACGAGCCGTTCAGCGCGAGCCGGACGTACGGGTGTCGTCGGACCCGGGCCATGACCTCGGCCGACGGTCGCGGCAGCGCGCTGCTCGGGGCGGTGGCGACGTCCTGCAATGCGGCGAATTCGGCCGTGGTCATCTGGCCCAGCGGCGCGAGGGCCGGTGCCGACACGCCCGGGCGACGGCCGCCGATGACCATCGGACGGTCGAGCGCAGCGGAACCCTGCAGGGCCCGGGTCAGCCCGGTCTGTCGATGCGGGCCGCCGCGCCCGTCCGGGCGCGGCGTCTTCGACTGGCCGGCCAGGCTCGCGAGTCGGGCCCGGATCGTCGCCTCCTCCTGTTCCTCGAGCCGCGTCGGGACGCGGACCACGCCCGCGAACAGGAAGAACGACAGGCCGAGGCTGAGGAACAGGTCGCCCAGCGACGCCACGTTGCGGATCAACGGGACGGGGACCGGGATGACGTCGCCCAGGACGAGCGCGCGGGTCAGGAACTCGGCCGCCTCACCCTGGACGACCACATGCAGCGCCGATGTCACGTCGGCCGGCGTCAGACCGGCGGCGGCCAGACTCGTGCCCCAGATCGGCATGTAGCCGCCGTTGATGACGATGACCACACCGTTCGACAGGATGCCGAGGAAGGCCAGGCTGAGGCCCGGGTAGCCGCGGTTGACCCACAGACCGACGAGCAGGATGGCGAACCCGGCCGCAAGCAGGGGGACGCGCAGATCCTGGACGAGGCCGACATTCGCCCCGAGGAGTGCTTCCGTCCCGAAGCGGACCGCCAGGGCCGCGGCGAGCAGCCACGTCCAGCGCAGCTCGATGTTCGCCAGATTGCCGATGCGGCCGCCCGCGAGCAAGCCGAGGAGGAGGCCGAGGAGGATGCCGCCGATCAGCACCGGGTCATGATGCTGGACCGGACAGCGTCGATGTCAGGGGTCAGGCCTGCTCGGTGGCGTGTGGGGCAGTCGGACTGAGATCGGCGGTCGGCGGCGTTGCGGCCATCCGCGCCGCGGTCTGGCCGATGAGCGGGATCGGCATCGGCTGCACCGTGCGGCCCGGGTCGGCGACCCCCTCGACGTGGTGGGTCTTGACGAAAGCATCGACCACGACAGGATCGAACTGGATGCCTGCGAACTTGCGCAACTCCCCGAGCGCCTGCTCCGCGGTCAGCGGTGTCATCCGATACGGCCGGGCTGCGGTCATCGCCTCGAATGCGTCGGCGACGTGGAGGACGCGAGCCAGTTTCGGGATCTCATCGCCGATCAGCCGGTCGGGATACCCCGAGCCGTTGTACCACTCGTGGTGGTGCCGAATGATCGGCAACTCGGGAGCCAGCTTGGTCACGGGCTGGATGATCTCGGCACCCAGGACCGGATGGGCATTCATGATCATCCGCTCATCGCGGGTCAGCTTGTCGGCCTTCTTCAGCACGTGGTCGGGCACGCCGATCTTGCCGACATCGTGGAGCAGGCCACCCCACTCGAGCGCCTCGAGCTCCAGGTCGGTTACCCGCATCACGCGCCCGATATCGACGGCGATCTCCTTGACCCGATGACTGTGCTTCGCGGTATACGGGTCGCGTTTGTCGACCGCCTCCGCCAACGCACCGATCGTCTGCGTGAACATGTCGCGCATCTCGATGAAGCGCTTGTAGGCCAGCCTGGTCGAGTACAGCGGCACGGCAAACAGCGCCGTCGCCCACCACTGGACGACGTAGACCATCGTCATCAGCCACGACAGCGGCGCGAGCGCGACGACGCCGCTTGCGATGCCTCGTAGGTCGGCCACAAAGACGCCAAGAACTGTTTGACCGGTGCGGAGGCCGAGGAGCATCGAAACAAGGAGCAGGTTGGTGAAGATGAAGATGGCTGCAGCCACCATGGCGGATACGAAGTCAGCCACCGGACCCGCGGCGACTGTTAGCAGCGCCTCGCGGGCGATACCTGCAATGACCGCCGGAATAAGCAATCCCGCATGGTTGGCGAGAGTGCCATACCAAGGAATTCGCCCCCGCAGCTCCCGCATCTCGGTTGTCCCAATCGCTGCCACCCAAGCGCCGACGGCGGGTCCGCCAAGGAATATCGACGCCATGATTGGAGCAATCGCTACGGCTTGATGCGTGCCACGCGGCAATTGGACGGGAAACGCGGAGCCTAGGAGCGCGAGCAACGTCCAGAACGCAATGCCCAAGCCCTTCTCGAGATCCGAGGGGGAAGTTGGGGCCTGGTCGGTGAGGCGAATTGCGATAGCGTCATGGGCCGGAAACAGAGGTGTCGCGACCACCAGTGCAATCGCACCGACAGTCACGACACTGACGACGTATAGCTTGAGGGACTTCGGCATCATGGCCCTGTGCGGTTGGCTCCGACCGACTCTAACCGGTATCGGTTGGTTCGATCATGAGCCATCCGTACTAGAAGCCTCGAAGGGAAGCGCCTCCTGCGAGAGCGATCATGGCCACACTCGAGAGTGTGATCAAGATGCGCACAAGTCGAGCCTTCATTGGATGCTCGACTACCAGCCCTTGGCGGACTCGGGTGCCACGCTCGATCCTCCTTCGCGGCCCTCGTGTCCCTGGAACACGAAAACCGACCAGACTCATCAGTCGGTCGGTTGCACTACTCACTCGGCTTCACCCTAAGTGCCCATTTCAGGTGA
>DASSII010000105.1:0-10997 GCA_035692005.1 Candidatus Limnocylindrales bacterium
GCGCGGCGCGTCGGTGGCCGGTGGCGTGTCGCATCTGACGCGATTGGCGCGTTTGCGCCTCCGACGGAGACCGAACCCGGCCCGATCCGCACGGTCTTCGTCGCGAACCGCGGCGAGATCGCCGCGCGGATCGCCCGCACCTGCGTCCGTCTCGGGATCGGGGCCGTCGTACCGCTGACGGACGGCGTCGACAGGGTCGATCTGCTCGACGGCGCGGCCGTCGTCGACGCCGCTCGTCGGGCAGCCGTCGACGCGCTGCACCCCGGCTTCGGTTTCCTTGCCGAGAACGCCGAGTTCGCCGAGCGCGTCATCGACGCCGGGATCCGCTGGATCGGACCGCCCCCGGCCGCGATCCGGGCGATGGGCGACAAGGCCGCCGCGCGACGACTGGCGGCGAGCCTGGGCATCCCCATCCCGCCCGGCTACGACGACACGGCCCAGACCGACGACGCCCTGGTGGCCGCAGCGACGGCGATCGGCTATCCCCTCCTCATCAAGCCGGCCGCCGGCGGGGGTGGCAAGGGCATGCGCACGGTCCGCGACCCGTCGCGCCTGACGGATGACCTCGCTGCCGCTCGGCGCGAAGCCCAGGCCGCCTTCGGCGACGACCGTCTCGTCCTCGAGCGCCTCATCGAAGGGGCGCGACACGTCGAGATCCAGGTGCTGTTCGACCGACATGGGGAGGGCATCCACCTTGGCGAGCGCGACTGCTCGATCCAACGCCGGCACCAGAAGATCCTCGAGGAGGCCCCGTCACCGGCCGTGGACGGCGCCACCCGGCAGCGGATGGGCGCGGCGGCGCTCCGTCTCGCCGGGGCGGTCGGGTACGAGAGCGCCGGCACCTGCGAATTCCTGCTCGACGACCGCGGCGGCGTGCTGTTCCTCGAGATGAACACGCGGCTCCAGGTCGAGCATCCGGTCACCGAGTCGATCACCGGGCGCGACCTCGTCGCGGACCAGATCCGGATCGCGGCGGGGGGGCCACTGGGCGTCAGCCAGGCGGACGTCGGGATCGTGGGCCACGCCGTCGAAGTCCGGCTCTACGCCGAGGATGCCGAGCACGGCTTCCTGCCGGCGACCGGTCGCATCGAGCGCCTGCGCTGGCCGACGGGCGACGGGATCCGCGTCGATGCCGGCGTCGCAGAGGGCGACGAGGTCGGAGGCCGCTTCGATCCGATGCTGGCCAAGATCATCGTGCACGGCGAGGATCGGGCCGCCGCCCTTGATCGCCTCGCCGATGCCCTCGACCGCACGGTCGTCCTCGGCCTGACCACCAACCTGCGATTCCTGCGCTGGCTGGTTCGTGAGCCAATCGTCCGCAGTGGCGAAGCGCGGACCGACACGCTCGAGCGGATCTGGCCGCCGGACGACTGGGCGGCACGGGCCGCGATCCCGGCGGCCGCCTGGGCTCTCGCCGGTCGCGAATTGCTGCACACCCGGGACGAACCTTGGTCGCGGGGATTCCGCCTGAATGCGCCGCCGATCGCCCTCCTCACGGCCGACGATGAGACCCGCTCGGTCCGCGTCGACGCGACGACCTCGCTGCCGCCGCACGACCTTGTCCGAACCGCAGACGCGGTCCATGTCGATATCGCCGGCCGGAGCACCGCCTTCCGACTGGCGGCACCGCCGGACGTGGACCGGGCGGCGAGCCGGGCCGCCGCAAGTCACGGCGCCGGCCCGACAGAGCTCATCGCGCCGATGCCCGGCCGCGTGCTCGCCATCACCGCCCCCGCGGGGTCTCGGGTCGAGGCCGCCGACACCGTCCTGACGCTCGAGGCGATGAAGATGGAGCACGCCGTGCTGGCGCCGCGGGCGGGCACCGTGGCCGAGCTGTTCGTCGCCGCTGGTGATCAGGTCCAACGCGGCCAGGCCGTCGCCCTGATCGAACCGGCCTGAGGTCCGACGCGGTACGCTGCGGGCGACCGACGACGCAGGAGACCCATCCCACGATGGCGCACGAGGAACCGACCGCACCGCAGGCCCTGCCGCAGACCCGGGCCGAGCTCGAGGCGTTGCACCGCGCGACGCGGTCCCGGCGCAATCGGGCCGCGCACGGCAGCCCCGAGCACAAGGCCGCGATCGAGCTGATCGGTCGCATCGAGGTCGAGATCGCCCGGCTCGAACGGGCGATGGACCCGCCGCTCGTCTGAGTCGCGCGATGACCCCGCCGCCCGATCCACGGCGGGTCCGCATCTACGAGGTCGGGCCACGGGACGGGCTGCAGAACGAGTCGGTCGCCGTCCCCACTGAGGTCAAGGCTCGCTTCATCGAGCTGCTCGGCGCGGCCGGACTGCGCGACATCGAGTCGACCTCCTTCGTGTCGCCGCGGGCGATCCCCCAGCTGGCTGACGCCGAGGCGCTGTTCGCGGGCCTCGACCGGCGGCCCGGCGTGCGCTATCCGGTGCTCGTACCCAACGTCCGCGGGCTTGCCCGGGCCGAGGCGGCGGGCGTCGATTCGATCGCGGTCTTCACCGCCGCGACCGATGCGTTCACCGAGCACAACATCGGGATGACGGTCGACGAATCGCTGGCCGCCTTCACGCCCGTCCTCGCCCGCGGCCGCGAGCTCGGCTGGTGGCAACGGGCCTACGTGTCCACCGCCTTCGGTTGCCCGTACACCGGACGCGTCGACCCGGCCGCGGCCGTCGACGTCGGCCTCCGGCTGCAGGAGCTCGGCGCGGACGAGATCTGCTTCGGGGACACCATCGGTGTGGGCGTCCCTGACCAGGTCGCGGAGGTGATCTCGCTGGCCGAGGAGGCCGGCATCCCGCTGCAGCGGCAGGCCTATCACTTCCACGATACCCGGGGCACCGCGCTGGCCAACGTGGCCATGGGTCTGGCGGCTGGCGTGCGCACCTTCGATTCCTCGACGGGCGGGACGGGCGGCTGTCCGTACGCGCCGGGCGCCGCCGGCAACCTCGCCACCGAGGATCTCGTGTATCTGCTCGATGCCTCCGGCTGGGAGCACGGCGTGTCGCTCGATGCGGTGCTCGATGCCGCCCGCTTCATCAGCGGTGCGCTCGGCAAGCCGCTCATGAGCAAGGTCGGCCAGGCGGGCGGCTGGGACCCCGCGACGGGGGCCGCCACGAGCCGCTGAGCACGCTCCGGCGAACTTGCTATCCTCGCCGGACTATGGACGGCGTCGTGCTTGTTCTGAACCAGAACTACGAGCCGCTCAACGTCTGCAATCTGCCGCGGGCCTTCCGCCTCCTGTTCGGCGAGAAGGCCGAGGTGATCGAGTACGACCACCAGATGATTCGGACGCCGCGGACCGAATTCCGCGCGCCCTCGGTCATCCGACTGCAGTACCTCATCCGGCGTCCGCGACCCCGGGTCAAGCTATCCCGCCGCGAGGTCTTCGCGCGCGACCGGCACACCTGCCAGTACTGCGGACGCCAGGCCCACGACCTCACGCTCGACCACGTGATGCCCCGTCACCGTGGTGGCGGCCACACCTGGGAGAACCTCGTGACGGCGTGCAAGTCGTGCAACCATCGCAAGGGCGGCAAGACGCTCGACGAGGCGCGCCTGCGGCTCCATCGCGAACCGCACGAGCCGCGCAGCGATGTGTACTCCCTGTTCACGCCCTATCTCGCCGACCAGCGCAACGACGCCTGGCGGACGTACCTCTTCCTGGGTCGGAACTGACGCTCGAGGCAGGGGGCGCGCACCTCGCCGACTCGATCCCGCCGGCCGTCCGCGACCTGCTTCGGAGGCTCGAGTCCGCCGGCTTCGCGGCCTACGTCGTGGGCGGCTCGCTGCGCGACCTGCTGGCCGATCGCCCCGTCCACGACTGGGACCTGGCCACGTCCGCCCTCCCGGAACAGACACGCTCCCTGTTTCCCGGATCCGTCTACGAGAACGAGTTCGGCACGGTCGACGTCGACAGCGGTGGCGACGGCATCGGGATCGTCCAGGTGACGACCTTCCGCGCCGATCATGACTACGCGGACTTCCGTCGGCCGCATCGCGTCGAGTTCGGCGAGTCCATCGAGCGCGACCTCGCACGGCGCGACTTCACGGTCAACGCCATCGCCTGGGGCGTCGAGCCCGGCGGCGCGCCACGGCTGGTCGATCCGTATGGTGGTCGGGACGATCTGGCCACGGGTGTCCTGCGTGCCGTCGGGGACGCGCCGACCCGATTTCGCGAGGATGCGCTGCGGATGGTGCGGGCGGTGCGCCTGGCCGCCGCCCTCGAGTTGACGATCGAGCCCGATACCCTGGCAGCCATCGGCCGAGAGGCGGAGCTGGTCCGCCACCTCTCGGGCGAGCGCATCGCGCAGGAGCTCACGCGCATCCTGGAGACGCCACGGCCGTCGGTGGCGCTGCGCCTGCTCGAGGACAGTGGGTTGCTGGCGGTCCTGTGGCCGGATCTCGCCGCTCAGCGTGGCGTGCCCCAGAACAAGATCGTGGGCGAGGACCTGTGGGACCACACCCTCCGCTCGGTCGACGCCGCGTCCACGCCGCGGATCCGGCTGGCGGCACTGCTCCATGACCTCGGCAAGCCGGCGACGATGGCCGACGGCCGGTTCGTCGGCCACGAGATCGTCGGGGCCGACCTGGCGCGACGGTTCCTGGACGATCTGCGCTGGCCGCATGCCGAGCGCGACCGGATCGTCCGGCTCATCCGGCAGCACATGTTCGGCTACGTCCCGACGTGGTCGGACGCGGCCGTGCGGCGGTTCATCGCCAAGGTCGGTCGGGATCTCCTCGAGGACCTCTTCCTGCTGCGGGAGGCGGACAACGTCGGCTCCGGTCGCCCGCCCGAGCCCGATGGGCTGGCCGAGCTGCGTCGACGCGTCGAGGCGCAATTGTCGGCCGGCGTCGCGCTCGACCGACGGGGCCTGGCGGTCGACGGTGCCGACCTCATCCGGGAGCTTGGCCTGCCGCCGGGCCCGCTGATCGGGCGCATCCTCGATCGGCTCCTGGAACGTGCCATCGCCGACCCCGCCGACAACACGCGCGAGCGCCTGCTGCGGGTCGCGAGGTCCATCGCTGCCCAGGGACCGACGGCGTGATCGAGCTGTTGCTCGAGGCGGAGCGGGCGCTGTCGTTCGGCCGTCTCGAGCGGGCGGAACAGCTCTACCGCCAGGTGGCCGACAACGACCCGAAGAACTCGATCGCGGTGGTCGGCCTGGCGCGGGTCGCGCTGGATCGGGCCGACGACCTCGGGGCATACCTGCTGGCCCGGCGGGCGCTGCTGATCGACCCCGAGAACGAGGCCGCCCGCCGGCTGGCTCAGCGACTCGAGGAGGTCATGCGCACGCGCGGCGACGCCGTACCCGAGACACCACCGGTGCCTGCCAGGGCCGGGCCGAGCGATGCCGAAGCGGCGGCGCCGACCAAGGCCGATGCGGGAGCCGACTCCCCCGATCCACCCGGGCCCAGCGCGGCTGCCACGACCGCCCGGCCGGCTGGCTCTCGGTCGCTGCTCGATCGGCTGCGCAGGCGGCGGAGGACGTGACCCGCCCGCAGCCCGTAGGATGCCGACGATGACCAGGATCCTCGTGACCGGCGGCGCCGGCTATGTCGGCTCGGTGTCGGTGGAGGCGCTGCTCGCGGCCGGACACGACGTGACCGTGCTCGACGATCTGACCACCGGGCATCGTAGCGCGGTGCCGGCTGGCGCGCGCCTGCGCGTCGGCAGCTACACCGACGGCGCGGCCACCGCCCGCCTGCTCGCCGAGGAGGACATCGAGGTCGTCCTCCACTGCGCGGCTCGCTCGCTGGTCGGGGAATCGATCGCCGACCCGGGACGATATTTCCGCGACAACGTCGCCGGCGGCATCGCCCTGCTCGAGGCCGTCCGCGAAGCCGGCGTCCAGCGACTGGTGTTCTCCTCGAGCGCGGCGGTGTACGGGGTGCCCACGACCACGCCGATCACCGAGGACGCGCCGCTGCGACCGATCAACCCGTACGGCGAGACCAAGCGAGCGTTCGAGGGGGCGCTCGCCTGGTACGGCCGAGCGTATGGCCTGCGCAGCGTGACCCTGCGCTACTTCAACGTGGCCGGGGCGACCGCCGCCCTCGGCGAGGACCACGCCCCCGAGACGCACCTCATCCCGGCGATCCTGTCGGCGGTCGAGGCGGGACGAACGGTGCAGCTGTTCGGCGATGACTACCCGACCCCGGACGGAACCTGCATCCGCGACTATATCCACGTCGCCGACCTCGCCGACGCCCACCTGCGGGCGATCGAGGCCACGGGCGAGGGCGACCCCAGGACGGGCGACGGCGCGCTCGTCTGCAACCTCGGCAACGGCGACGGCTTCAGCAATCGAGAGGTGCTGGCCGCCGCGTCGGGGGTGGTCGGTCACGAGATCCCGTTCGAGATCGGGCCGCGGCGCCCCGGAGATCCGCCGATCCTCGTCGCCGCGGCCGACCGTGCCGCGGAACTGCTCGGCTGGCGGGCAGAACGCCCGTCGCTCGAGGGGATGGTCGGGTCCGCGTGGGCCTGGCGGCGCGCCAACCCAGGCGGCTATCGCGCCTAGGACCTGGGGGCGATCGCGTCGTCGACCACGGGCGCATCGTCCCGCACCGGCCAGACGAGCCACAGCCCGATGAGCATCGTGGCGAACAGGCTCAGGACGGCGACCTGGTACGCACCGTTGCCGAGCGAACCCACCAGCAGGAACACGATCAGGCCGTACAACACGGAGCCGATGACCTGCGAGGCCTTGCCGACGAGGCCGTAGATGCCGAAGAACTCGCCGAGGCGCGCCGGCGGGGACAGCCGGACCATCAGCACCCGGTCGGCGACCTGGACGCCACCGAGGCCGCTGCCGAGGAGTGCGCCGGCCGTCACGAACAGGACCGTGCCGGTCGTGGTCGCGGGTGCGCCGAGGGCGATGACGCCGAGGAATAACCCGATGGACCACGACCCGAGGACCGTGACGAGCGTCCGTTTCGGACCCCAGCGGTCGGTCAGCCAGCCCCACCCGAAGCTCGTGACGATGGCGACGACCGTGAGCATCAGCGACAGGGCCAGGAACCCTGCCGACGTCATGCCCATCGCCCGGATCGCCAGCACCGACATGACGACGATGAGCGTGTTGACCGCATCGCTGTAGAAGAACCGTCCCAGCAGGAACCGACCCAGGCCCGGGATCGCGCGGGCATGTGCGACCGTGTCGCGCAGTTGGCCAAGGGAGGCGACCACGTCCGCGACACCGATCCGCGACGCCGACGTCGCCGGCTCGCGAACGACGAGGAAGATCGGGGCCGCGAACAGCGCGAACAGGGTCCCGGCGACAAGGAACATGTTCTCCGTCGCAACGTCGAGGACGAGCAGGACGAGGACGACGAAGATCGTGCCCATGTACCCGATCGCCACGCCGATACCCGACAGCTTGCCCCGCGTCGCCGGGAAGCTCACGACCGTGATGGTCGCGTCGTAGTAGATGAGCGCTGCCTGGTAGGCGAAGTTGGCGACGATGAACAGCAGCACGCCGATAAGGGCCGGCGACGGCCCGATCAGGACCGTGGGCACGACACACAGCGCCGTGAACGCCAGGAGGAATGGCAGTCGGCGTCCGCCGCGGTCGCTCAACGCCCCGAGCACCGGCGAGACGATCGCGTTGAGACCGACGCTCACGGCGATCGCGATGCCCTGGATGAGCTGGCCGGGTCCCTGCCCGAAGCGCGAATCGTCCGTGAGCCACAGCCCGATGGCGACCGACACGACCGCGTAGCTGAAGATCGTGTTGGCGAAGTCGTACAGCGCCCAGGCGAGCGGCACGATGGCGCGCCCCGTGGGTGTCAGTCGGGCGAGGCCCCCGAGCGGGGATGCGGTGAGCGCAGGCGGGGCGGCGTCGGCCACGGCGCGATGATACGCGTCGACCTGCCCGCTACGATGACGGGCGATGACCGAGGACGACCCGCACGATCCGCACGATCCGCACGAGCTCGCCCGCGGGCTGCGGCCCGCGACCTACGGGGCGGGCAAGGCGAACGACATCGACGAGCCCCTCGTCGAGCCGATGTGGCCGGGACTGCGGGTCGTTGCGTCCGTCGCCGGTGGGTCGGCCGCGCTGTTCGGCGAGGACGGCAGTGCCATCGACGAACACCCCGAGGTAGGGCGAGCCCTGGCCCGGGTCGTCGGTCGCACCGCGGAGGGCGCCATCCTCGATGGATACCTGACCAAGCAGGCCGTGACCGACGAGGGCGGTGTCCAGACCTGGGTCAACGACTACCCGACGATGAGCGGGCAACTGACGGGGATGATGGTCGGGCGTCGACGCCATCGGGTGGAGGACATCGAGCGCGTGCGCGAGGCGCAGATCGCCGAAACGACGTTCGACGATGACGACCTCGTCAACTTCGTCGCGGTCGACCTGCTGTGGCTCGACGGGCAGTGGCTCCTCGACGTGCCGCTGCTCGAACGCAGGCGAGTGCTCGATTCCATCCTGCCCGACGACATCCTCGTGCGGGCGGGACCATTCGTCCGACCGCCCATCGGCACGTGGATCGGCTCGTGGCGAGCGCAGGGGTTCCGCGGCCTGACCTTCCGCGCCGCGAACTCGCGCTACCGGCCCGGTGAGGCGGCGGCAGATTGGGCCGTCAGTCCGATGCCCCGTCGCTGATCGCCGGCGCGCCCGAGGTGGCGCGCCGCGCGCTGCCACGCGCCTGCAAGGCGGCGGGCGTGACGGGATGGTACGGTGCACCCGATGCCCCAGACCGCCCTGACCCCGGCCGTGCGGGACCAGATCGCCCGACTCGGCAAGGCCGACATCATGGTCGGCATCCCCAGCTTCAAGAACGCGGCGACGATCGGCTACGTCGTGCGCGCCGCGCAGGCGGGGCTCGTCCAGTACTTCCCGGATCTGCGGCCGGTGCTCGTGAACTCGGACGCCGGGTCGCCCGACGGGACCGGCCGGGTCGTCATCGAGACCGAGCCGCCCGACTACATCGAGCAGGTGCTGCTCGTCCGCCCGAATCATCGGCTCGAGCGCGTCAGCCTGACCTACCCTGAGATCGACGGTGTCGGTGGCAAGGGTGCGGCGTTGCGGACGATCTTCGAGATCGCCGCCGCGCTCGAGGTGCAGGCGCTCGTCGTCGTCGACTCCGACCTGCGCTCGATCGTCCCCGAATGGATCGAGCTGCTGTCCGGACCGATCCTCAAGGGTGGCTACGATTTCGTCGCGCCGCTCTACGCCCGCTACAAGTACGACGGCACGATCACCAACACCGTCACCTACCCGCTGACCCGGTCGCTGTATGGGCATCGCATCCGCCAGCCGATCGGCGGCGACTTCGGGGTGAGCGGCGACCTCGTCCGTCACTACCTCACGCTCGATGACTGGACCGACGACGTGAGCAAGTTCGGCATCGACATCTGGATGACGACGTCCGCGATGACCGGCGGATTCGCGGTCTGCCAGACGCGGTTGGGGGCCAAGATCCACGATCCCAAGGACCCGGGCTCGGACCTCGGCCCGATGTTCCGCCAGGTCGTCGGCACGATCCTGCGTCTGGCCGTCGAGCACAGCGAGAAGTGGCTGCCGATCCGGGACAGCCACAACGTCCCGGCCTACGGCTTCGAGCGCATCATCGATCCGCCGCCGCTCGAGGTGAACACGCTGCGGCTGCTGTCCGAATTCCATGCCGGCTCGCTGACCCTCGTCGATACCTGGCGGGCGATGCTCGCGCCGGACACGCTCGAGACCGTCCGTGCGCTCGCGCTCGAGGCGGGGGCTCTCGGCGATGCAGCCCAGGCCAAGCTCGGGATCGGCGGTGACGTGGCCTCGACCTCGGCGACCACCCTCGAGATGGCCGACGCCGTCAGCGCCTTCCACTTCCCCGACGACGCCTGGGCACGGGTGATCTACGACCTGGTGGTCGCCGCGCGCACTCCGCCGCTCCCGCTCGAGACACTGGTCGCCGCGCTGGTCCCGATCTACTTCGGGCGGGTCGCATCGTTCATCATCGAGAACCGGCACGTGACGACGACCCAGGCCGAGGAGCGAGTGGAGCGCCAGGCGCGCGAGTTCGAGCTGCTCAAGCCCTATCTCGTCGGACGCTGGAACGAGGCGGTCCAACGATGAGCGGATCCGTGCCGCTGCCCGCCCGCATCCTCATCCCGGTGGCCAACCCGAGCACGGCCGAGGAGCTGATCCGGCTCGGTGCCGCGATGCTCGATCCGCGCTCGGGCGAGCTGTCGGCGCTCGGCATCGTCGAGGTCCCCGAGGGCATGCCGCTGTCCGAGGGCGCCACCCGCGCGCGGCACGCCCGGCGGCTGCTCCAGAAGGTGCTCGACTACGCGCCGACGGGCACGCCGATCCACCCCATCGTGCGCATCGGGCGGCACGCAGCCGAGGGCATCATCGAGGCGTCGGCCGAGCAGGAAGCCGACCTGATCATCTTCGGCTGGGGCGGCAAGGCGCCGGCCGGCGGCAACGGCCGCGGCGGGCCGACGGTCTTCTCGCCGACCATCGACGAGGTCGTGCGCGACGCCCCGTGCGACATCGCGGTCGTCAAGCAACGAGGATCCCGCGACATCAAGCGCGTGCTGGTGCCGGTCCGCGGCGGGCCGCACGCCGAGCTCGCCATCCATTTTGCGGATGCCATCGCCACCTACCACGGTGCCACGGTCGTCGTCCTGCACCTCGTCCCGCCCGGGATCACGATGGCGGTCCGCGCACAGGCCGAACGCGCGCTCAGCACGTTCATCAAGCAACACCTCAAGGGCAAGGGCGAGGCCGTCCTGCGCGAGGCCCCCAACGTCCGCAACGCCATCCTGCGCGAGGCGGAGAAGGCCGACCTGGTGGTCATGGGCGCAAGCGCCGCGCCCGGCGGCGACGGCATCGATTCGTATCTATTCGGGGCGCTGCCCGAGGCGATCGCCGCCCGGGCCAAGCCCTCGGTCGTCGTGGTCAAGACGCGCGAACCGATCGGCCACAGCACGTTCGACACGCTGGCGAGCAAGGCCGAGAGCCTGGCCGCGGCTGACCGGGCAGCCGAGGAGGCACGCGCCGTGCCCGCCCGCGTCGAGCGCT